>JANMAA010000233.1:0-3169 GCA_031359215.1 Acidobacteriota bacterium
GAAACACTGAAAACAACTCTCTCGGTTTTAGTATTAGCGATGCCAAGCGTTCTAAATTCAACCGTTGTTTGTTTTTTTGCTTCGTCGTATGAAGTTGTTACTTTTGCGTCGGCAGTTGAGCCGTCTTTGTTTTGTGCAATAACAGTAAGCGTAAGAAAGCAACAAAAAATTGCGGCGCATAAGTTTAAGACAAAATGTTTCATAATATTTCTCTGATTGAAAAGCCTTTCATAATTTACAAGAAGATGCCCAACTATTGATTAACACCAGCACCGTTGATAATACCCTTGATGTTGAGTGTTATCAAGGCATAACTTTGTATCGAACCGACTTTTAGATTTGCGATACCAAATTATTTATAAGCACTTCGAGAATTATTGTCAATAAAAAATAAAGTAATGCTGTGCGATCTAAATTTCAAGAATCCATCGAATCTTTCGCGTTCAGAGTTCAAACTTCAGTTTTCCGTTTCCAACAGCGAAGCGTTTTGGAAACTCTTTGCCGCACTTTTTGCCTGTTTGATTAAATCGGCAATTGACGCATTAGGCAAAAGTTTTGCTTCGCTCACCTTTTGCTGCAAACTGAATTTTGAACTCTAAACTTGAACTTCAGACCGTTTTCCGATTTTGGAAATTATCGTGACAAAACACTAATAACAATTTATTGAAGAATAAAAACAAAATCACTTTTACTGCGGCGCGTTGACGTAATAAAATAAGAGCAATTCTTTTATTTTGAATGTTTTGCGATAGCTTTCGATGATTGCTTTTTGGTTGGCGATGGATTCGCTTTGGGTTCGCTCCAGGACGATTGCTCTTTGGAAAGTTTCGTCGGCAGTTTCCATTTCGGCGACGGCTACTTTGCGTTGGTCGTCGTTGGTGTATCTTAGTTTGTTGTTGATGACGAACCGTTCGTTCAGGACGATTCCGAGATAGATCAGATGCTGCTGTTCGAGCGCGGCGAGCGTCGTCTGATGATCCGTAACCGCCGTGTTCAGCGTTGCCGATTCATTGATTAGCGAATTGGTCAAAGTGTCCATATCGGCTTGCAGATCGTCAATTATTTCCTTTGTGGTCGGTGCTTCAAATCCCATTTTCTTTTATTTCCTCCAGATGATTTTTCAAGATTTTCGCCAGTTGAAATTTCTCGGCGACTTTTATTTCCATATCGGTGATCGAATTATTGATAAAGCAAATCTCCGAAAATATATCGGCGATGGCGATGTCGATTTTTATTTCGATCCGGGCGTTTTTCTGAACCTCTCGAATCGGGATCATATTTCCCGATTCGTCAATTAATGCGAATGATATTTTCTCGATCATAAATTTTTACTCCCTATCTCAAAACAGTTAGCAGTTAGCAGTTAGCGGTTAGCAGTCTTTTTCACTTTTCACTTTTCAGTTGTCAGCATTACTTGATAACTGCTAACTGCTAACTGCTAACTGTCTGCGGTTCGTATCCGGTGGATTTTCCTTTTTCGTTTTTGCAATGAACGCAGGCGCGAAAGCCTTTGTCGTCGGTGTCCGCCATTTTTGCGCCGTAGCAAATACTGCACGGATTTTCGGAAAACGGACGCGGCGAACCATATCTTTGCAGATCGACTTCCTGCTGTTTTGCCGGATAAAGCGTCGCCATAATAAAGGAATCCGCTTCACCCGTGCGGCATAAATGATTTGCCAGAGCCTTCGATGATCTGATCGTATCGCCGTCGGTTTTGCAGAGTTCGACATACTTCAAACATTCTTCGATGGAAAATTGTGAAAGATTTTTGCGCGGCGAATCCTGTTCGGTCGAATCCTTTTTTGTCAAATCGTTTTGCTTTGACGCATCGTTTTGAAAAAGATTTTTAGAATCCGCACACACAACGCCGTTTTCGTCTTTCTTTCTGTCTGTCTGTGCTTTCTCTTCTTTCTTTTCTTTCTCTCTTTCTCTCTTGTGGAGCAAATTTGCACCGATCAACTCTTTAATTCCTTTTTTCAAAGTTCTTTTATCAATGCCCAAAGCACTGGATAAATAGTTGATCCTAAACGGAATTTCAAAATTTCCGCGAACACCGCAAAAAAGCATAAATGCAAAATAAATGTATTTTGAGCCGGTGCATAATTGTTGAAGTTCGTCAGAAAAAATTAACGAACATTGAACGGGAATCCACTTTATTGCTTCATTTTCTTTTTTATTTTCAAAGAATTCCTTCATTCGCGGTGCATAAATGTATTCAATTTGTTCGTCATCTTTGTTATTATTCATAGTTTTTCTCCGTAACTCCGGCGCATTTGCAGCATTTTTGCTCAATCTTCGAGTTCAAATAAATTGTGATTCAAGTCGCGTCGTTGTTTTCGTCTGAGCGAAAAGTGAAGCGCGGTATGTGCGGAATTCGTCATCGCCTGTAGATTTTCGGGGCGGTTGTCGCGTGGATTTTCGTTGATATGATGAACCACTTCACCTTTGCGTAATTTCCGGTTATTTTTCTCCCAGATCAGCCGGTGCAGATAAACCCTTTGACCATCAACTCTTAAACACGGATATTTCCCTTTCAGATACCTTTTGCGGTCGGCTATCGAGCGGCAAATTTTCGAGCAAAACTTTTCCTGTTGTTTGTCGAGCGGAAAACCGCAGAGATAACACAATCTCAGACCTTCGGCTTGCCGCTGAATTTCTTCGATGGTTTCTTCACTTTCGTGTTCAACCGACGGTCTTATTTTTTCGGCAACTTGCAGAACACAAGATTTCAAAAACCCGGCGTATTCCGGGAAAATCTTTTTGAGCCGCTGCATTTCATAGAAAAATCGTGACCAATTTCGTAAATCCTTAGCATTGATAATTTTCATTGTCTTTCCTCCTGCTTGATATTCATCAATTTCAACTCTTATACAGTTTCTATATTTAATTTATATAAAGTTTATACAAACGTCAAACGCGCACGGAAATTTATATGACAACGATATATTTTCTATATTGTTTTAATAATTTATTTGTGATACAAATAATAGACATTATTTGAAATAAGAACCGGAAGATGTCCCAAAAACAGATAATGAGTAAAATCGCGTAGTGATCAAATAAATTTAGCCGTGTGTTTTAACCATTAGTGTCTTCGCAAGTCGAAAAAAAGATATGTGTTCTTCGTCGCCAACGGCGACTAACAACATAGCCTAGCGAGAATCGCTAG
>JANMAA010000244.1:0-18696 GCA_031359215.1 Acidobacteriota bacterium
TAGCTAGTGGAAAAATTTTTCCACTAGCTAATTTTTGCCTCAAAATACTTTTGAGACACCATTAAGCACTTATGAGACTAAACCGACTTTAGACACAAAGCCAATAACATTGGTTTCTCCTTTAGAAAATTTAATCCTAAAATTGCTTGCTGTGCCTGACTGTTTCATTGACGAAACGATTATAGCAGATTTCGCATAATTTCAACCCGTCAACCTGCGATAAATATTCGGCATTCGCTCCGGCAAACTCAACACATCGTCAATAAATTACTTTGATTTTGCCTTCACGTCTTTGTGCAAAACTTCGACAATTTCACTCGACTGAATTTTTGCTAATGCTTCGTGAATATCCTCAATCATTTCAGCATGAGTTGTCAGGCGATTATTGAACGCCCGTAAAACCAAAATTGAAATTTTACGATTAGATAAATTTTGCTGAGATTTGATGTTGGTATCCGCCGTCAGCAAAACACTAAAACCGTTTTCTTCAGCAAGCGTCAGTAATTCGCCGTTCAAAACGTCCGCCCAATCTTGTTCTTGTGTAGTCGCGGTTTCGTATTCGGGCAGGTGATTTTTCAGCCGACGATCAAGGTTGTGGTCGAGTAAAATTTTCAATGTGCGGCAACTTCCTTAATCAAAGATTTTTCTGCCATCTCTAAAACCGTAATCGCCTGTTGGCGCGTGACAGGCGGAAAGCCTTCGAGAAAATCTTCCAAAGTTTCGCCGCCTTCCAGATAATCGAAAAGATTTTTTATCGGCACACGAGTTCCTGCAAATACCGGCGTTCCGCTGACTTTGTTCGGATTTACTTCGATAACATCGTTTTTCATAAAGAGATTTTACCACAAAATTAACTCGTCAACCGCTGATAAATATTCGGCATTCGCTCCGGCAAACTCAACACATCGTCAATAATCGTATAGCCGATACCGCCTGATTTTGTGGAGGTTTATGCAGTTTGAAGATAAGCCGTTGATAATACATTGACGGTTTCCGGCGGAAGTTGTAACGGCAGAAAAAAACTGTTCGGATAGACTGCGGATTCGCCGATTTCATCTATGACGCAGACGTATTCGCCGCGCAGTTTGATGCGATAGACTTTGAATGGAATGAGCAATTCGCGGTCATCGGTTTCAAGACAAACAGCAAAAACTTCTGAATCGTCGTAAGCCTCTTTCGGCACTTTTAGTTTTGTTTCGCGCACCGGCATTAAATCTTTTTTCATTATATTTCTCCTAACCTTTCGAGTTCTTTAAGCCAAAATCCAACCGCATCTTTCAAGTCTTTAATATCATTGGCGGTTAAATTCTCCTTTTCATTTTTGGCGTAAATATCGAGCAAAAAAATTCTGCCTGCCGCATTAGCAAAATAATAGATGATTCGCGCACCGCCGCGTTTGCCTCTGCCCGAAGCCGCCCAACGCAATTTTCTGATGCCGTTTGACGCAGGAATTATCACACCGTCGTTTGCGTGTTTGCACAAATATAATTGTAACTCAGAAACCATCTCCGCGCCCAATAATTTTTCGGCGCGTTTAACAAATCTTTCGGTTTCCGTGAATCCAAAATGATCCATTTCAACTCGTCAATCTCCTGTAAATATTCGGCATTCTTTCGGGCAAACTCAACACATCGTCAATAATCGTGTAGCCGACATCGCCGTATAAATCCTTTAATTCGGCTTCGGATTCGCGGTCAATTGTGATGCAGAAAGGCGTGATGCCTTGCATTTTGGCTTCGGTGAGGGCTTCGCGCACGTCTTCGCGGGCGTAGCGTGCGTCGCCGTAATCGTGGTCGTAAGGTCTGCCGTCGGTTAAGATTATCAAGAGTTTCGTGCGCGATTCTTGCCGCACGAGTTTTGCGGCGGCGTGGCGGATTGCCGCGCCCATTCGCGTGTTGTTTTGGAAGTTTATGCCGCCGATTCGTTTTTCGATTTCTTCGGAATATTTTTCGCTGAAATCTTTGACGACGTAGAATTTGACGTTGCGCCGACCTTCCGACGTGAAACCGTTGATCGAATAGACGTCGCCGACGGCTTCGAGGGCTTCGCTCATCAGCACTAAACCTTCTTTTTCGATTTCGATAATTCTGCGTCCCGGATGCGTGTAAGGCTGGAGCGGATTGCGCGTGATAGTTCGCGCCGTCGAAGATGATTGGTCGAGCAGCAGTGAAACGGCAACATCGCGCTGTTTCCGCAGACGTTTCGTGTAAATTCTTTCCGATTGCTGACCGTCGGCTTTGCGGTCGATGACATAATCTACGAGCGCGTTCAAATCGTAATCTTCGCCGTCTAATTCGCGGTTAATTTTGGTCAGGTTTTCGGGTTTCATCAATTGAAATTGATGGTGAATCGAAGAGATCACGCCTTTATATCGACTGCGTGCGAGTTCAACAAAATTGCGGTCGCCTTGCCGGACTTTTTTCTCGATGACGCGGCACCAACTTGTCCGAAAATCGGCTAAATCCTTGTCCCATTCATCATACGAAAAAGCCAGATCGCCCGTTTCCAGCGGCTGTTCGGGCATTTCATTGTGCGTCCAAGCCTCTGCGCCCTGTAAATCGTCGGGTTCGCCCTCATCGTCCAAACTATTCCAGGCATTGAACAAATCGCGCACGTCCTGATTTTTTTTCGGCTTTTCCTCGCGCCTTATTTCCGATTCCAAAACCGAGTCCGACGAATTTTTATCATCATAAACATAGTCGCCTTTTTCCTGATTTTCATCAGATTCCGCCTGTTGTGTTTGTTCGGGCGTAATGTTTTGAAAAAGCGTATAAACGCGGCTCGTCGCCATCAGAGCATCAGCTACGGTTGGATTTTGGATTTTAGATTGTGAATTGTGGATTTCATTCTCAATGTTTTTATCCTTAAAACTCCGCAGATAATTCTCGACAACCATTTCGATTTCCGACACGATTTGCCCGTAAAATTGCCGCGCATCGTCGGTTGCGCCGCCGCACAGCGTAATTTGAAATAAGAGTTCAAACGGAACCTGGTTCATCGGTAAATCAAAAATGAACGGACGTTTTTCTTTGAGATGAGATTGCATTAAATTCAAATCTTTACGAAGTCCGCGATAGGTGTGGCGAAGTCGATTATCGATCCGCGCATTTTCCATTGTCCCGAAAATCTTTTTTGCCAGATTCGGTTCGGGGAAAACCTGCAAAACAGTTTTATAATCGGAATTTTTCGGCAATTTCTTTTTTGCTTTTTTAATTTTTTTTGTTATCTCGTCTTCCGACAAAGCGCGTTCGCCTTTTTGCACGTCTTCGATATAACCTGCCAATGAAAATGCGTCCGATTGTTCGGCGGTTGCTTCGTAAAGTTCGTAAAGTTCTGTGAACGCGGCTTTTAAACCGTCGGAATCGTTTTCGTAAGTGCCGAATTCGATTTGTCCCGCGCCGTGCGCCGCGAGAACTTTATAGAGCCGAAAATCCATCTCGTCCGTTTCAAATTCCGCGATACTTGAGGGCAGATAAATTGTTTTCCCGTCCGAAATGCGTGATTCCTGCGGCATCGCCGCGAGAGGTGCGATCTCAACTTCTTTGCCCGTCAGACCTTCAATGTAGATACGCAAAATCGACTGAATGTTTTCAAGCGGCAAACCGATCGAAGATTCTTGCAAAAGCGCGTTGCTGTTGCGTGTTTCGAGCGCGAAATAACTGCGTCGCGCCTTTGCACTGTCGTCTTTTGTTTTCTCTAAACCCGTTTCAACCCACTCTTCAAACTGTTCAAGCGAAACTTTTCGCAAAGCCGTCGAACTGGCACGAAAGGCGGCAAGCGCGGATTCGGAATCGTTTTCGGCAATTTTCTGAATCAAATACAAAACTTTTCGGGCAATTTGGACAACTTCTTCTTTCTTCCGCAAAGCTAAAATGTTAATAAAAAACTGCGGACTCGAACGAATAAACGAAATCAAGATCGCATTTCCGCTTTTCGCAATTTTCAGCAAAACTTCCCGCCAATCATCAAAAGCGCGCTCAATCCGGCGCAAAACTTCCCCGCCGGCGTTAATAAAATGGAGCGTTACACTTCCGCCGTATTCGAGAAATCCGCTTGCTCCGGTCGTTAAAACTATCGCTTGTTCGGCGGAAAGTTTTTCTAATGCGACGGGTAAAATGTGCCACAAATCCGCCGTCATTCCGCCCGTTCGATTGGCAAAATGCGAAGCCAAAGAAATTACTGATTTGGCAACATTACCTTTTTCATCGCCAAATGTTTCGAGCGTTTTGGCGATTTGGGGTGTTTTGCTTAAAAAATCCGCGCTATGTTTGGCAGAACGCTTCGCAATTTCAACGGCTAGGTTTAAAATTTCGGTAAAAAGTTCGGCATCACCGACTTCTTTAACTAAACCGGGAATCGATGCAAAAGTTTCCAGCGCAATCGAACTCGATAAGACGAGTTGGCGGGTGCAGATTTGAAAAACGAGGGAACGCGCTTTTTTAGGAATTTTCTTAAAATCGTCCACTCCATCGGTAAAAAAGGTAACACCTAAATCAGCGTTTGCCATCGCCAATCTTTTTCCCATTTCCGCCCAAGCACGAAGGTCTTCCGCTTCGAGAATCCGCGCCGCTTTCGGGACGGATTCAACAAATTCACGGCTGACGCGCAGAGAAACGCCCGCCAAAACCGCGCTCATTTCCAGCGCGATTATTTTTTTGTCGTTTGGAAGTTTGCCCAATCTTCGTGCTAATCCGGTGAAGGTTTGTTTTTTAGAATTTTCGCTTTCCGCCATACTCTAAGTTTCAGGTTTCAGGATTTAAGTTTCAAGTTCAAAATTGAATTTTAAGATTAGAACTGCATCAACCCGAAACTTCAAACCTGAAAATATTACGGGAAAACAAAAGTATGAATACACGGCGTTTGTCCGACTTCGCGGAGTGAATCAATCCGTCCGGCGCGTTCGAGTTCGGCAAATTTTGCCATAATGAAATTTTGCTCGTCTGCTGTCATGTGCATATATGCGATGTCGAAGGTCATTCCCGTCGAATGCGGCGGAGTTTGTCCGCGATAAGCATTTGACGTGGCACGCGACAAATCAACCTGATATTCGAGCGAGCGTGTCAGCGAAGTTATCTTGAGCGGTCGTCCGAATTTCTGAAAATACGCACCCGCAATTTCTTCTAAAACCGGCTTTGCCTTCGGATGAAACATTCGTAAAAGACGACGTTTCATCTGAATCCGGTCATTCGGATTATTCAAGTCATATTTTTGACCGTTATAATTACCGGCAAGTTTCTGCAAAATCGTCATTCCTTCGGAGTTGGGCGCAAGCGGCGATTTAGTGTTGTTATTGATGTCAAACAGATTAAACGGTGACGAATCCGCGCTCGTGCCGATGTTGTCGAGATAATAAGTTTGGGTGGCAAGCGGCAGTTCGACGAGTTCGTTGTTCATCCGTTTTTGGGCAAGCGAAGCGAAATCGCGCGGCAGAGTTTCGCGGGTGATACCCATTTTTTGAAATTGAGCCAATTGCTTCCCAATGTTGCCGCCGAGTTCGGGCGGAATCGTTACGCCCGAAACCAATCCGACGGGAGCATTGCGTTTTTCCATCGCTTTGTTGCGCTGCGTCTGCCAATCGGCAACCGAAACCGCGAGTTGCGGCGCGTCGGTCGAGGTCTTTATTTCCACCAAATCTTTTGCTTCAAATTCCGCATCCTGAACTTCCCACGCCTCGATCAAATCATCCAGCGTGTCTATATCTTCAGTGCCCAGCGGATCAACGACACGAATCGGCACCGGCGCGGACGCGACGATTTTCGGTGTCGGTTTTCCCCGCTTAATTCCGCCGTCACCTTCGTATCGGCTGGCTATAAAAATTCCCGCCACTGCCAGAAAAATTATCAAAAAAGTCGAACCGACAGCGGCAATCATCACAAATGGAGGCTTGTTCGATTTTGGATTTTGGATTTTGGATTTTGGATTTTCCGTTTGATTATCCGGCTGTCGTTCGTGCTGAACTTTGGGCTTTGGACTTTGGGCTTTGGACTCTGAATCATCTGAAGCTATTTCAACGCGAATGTATGTTTCGGTTCCTAGTTTGATTTCATCGCCGTCAAAAATTCTTTGCGGTTGGTCGGAATTTTTTTCGCCGTTGACAAAAGTTCCGTTGAGCGAATTTTCGTCCACCACAAAAACCGCATCGCCTTCGCGGAAAAAAGTCGTATTCTTCCGCGATAGTCCGGCATCGCCAAGCACGATGTCGGCGGCATCCGTTCGCCCGATGGAAATTTCATCCTCAAGCGTAACGGTTTTATTTTCGCCAAGTGTTTCGATTAAGAGAGTTACTTTTTTCATCGGATATTTAGTGCGAATGATTTTCTTCGGCTTCACGGACTTTTTCCAAGTCTAAAAACTTTGAAAATTCATTGAAATGAAACATTGTTTCATCTTTACAGTGTTCGCAAAAATATGAAACATCCTCGCCCAAATACATATCTTTCAAATGATACGGGATAAAACAGCCGTAGCAACGCTGAATGCGCTTGCCAAAGGTTTCCATTAAATCCGTGGTTTTTTCCTTCATTTTGCGATTGTGCGTCAAACGCAAGAAAAAGTGCAAGAAGCTAATTTAATTTTTACGCGAAAATTGTATTAACCTTCAAAAAAAATATAATCTTTGGTTACAATAAAAATGATGCAAAAAATAGAAAACTACATAAACGGTCAATTGGTAAAACCCGAATCGGATAATTATCTCGATAATTATAATCCGGCAATCGGCGAAGTTTATTCGCTGATTCCCGATTCTGATGAACGCGATGTTGGAACAGCGTTTGAAGCCGCGAAAAATGCGTTTCCGCTTTGGTCGAAAATGTCAGCGGAAGAAAGGCACGATATTTTAATGCGCGTTTCGTCTTTGATCGAACGTGATTTGGATTCGCTGGCAGAAGCCGAAAGCGTTGACAACGGCAAGCCTAAAAGTCTGGCAAAAACGGTTGATATTCCACGTGCCGTGGCAAATTTCAAATTTTACGCCACGGGCGCAATGCACACCGCAAGCGAAGCGCACGAAACCATAGGACAAGCGATAAATTACACTTTGCGTCAACCGCTTGGCGTGGTCGGTTGCATCTCGCCTTGGAATTTGCCGCTTTATCTTTTTAGCTGGAAGATTGCACCTGCGCTTGCTGCCGGTTGCTGTGTCGTGGCGAAACCTTCGGAAATAACACCGATGACGGCTTATCTTTTATCAAAAATTTGCATCGAAGCCGGACTTCCCGACGGCGTTTTGAATATCGTTCACGGACTCGGCACAAAAGCGGGTGCAGCGATTGTGCAACATAAGGACGTAAAAGCGATTTCGTTCACCGGCGGAACGCGCACAGGCGAATGGATTGCCCGCGAAGCCGCGCCGAAATTCAAAAAATTGTCTTTAGAATTAGGCGGAAAAAATCCGAACATCATCTTTGCCGATTGCGATTATGAAGAAATGCTCTCGACAACGGTTCGCTCATCGTTTTCAAATCAGGGGCAGATTTGTCTGTGTGGTTCGCGGATTTTTGTCGAAAGACCGCTTTATGAAAAGTTCAAAACGGATTTTGTCGAGCGAGTTTCCAAATTAAAAATCAGCGATCCTTTGGAAGATTCGACAAACGTCGGTGCGGTCGTTTCAAAGCTACATTTGGAAAAAATTCTTTCGTATATTGAGTTGGCAAAAGATGAAGGGGGGGAAATTTTAACAGGCGGAAACCAAATAAATCTCGAAGGCAGATGTGCGAACGGTTATTTTATCGAACCGACCATCATCGAAAATCTCGCCCACGATTGCCGCACGAATCAGGAAGAAATCTTCGGTCCGGTCGTCAGTATCACGCCTTTCGACACCGAAGAAGAAGTCTTAAAATACGCCAACAGCGTCGAATACGGTTTGTCGGCAACGATTTGGACGGAAAATCTCTCACGCGCTCATCGAATGGCGGAAAAAATCGAAAGCGGCATCGTCTGGATAAACTGCTGGCTTTTGCGCGACTTACGAACACCTTTCGGCGGCGTGAAAAATTCCGGTGTCGGGCGCGAAGGCGGTTTTGAAGCGTTGAAGTTTTTTACGGAAGAGAAAAACGTCTGCGTCAAAATTAAATAGGGAAAGTTAGATAAATATGAACAAAATCAATTACTTATTATTGTCGGTTCTGACGGCAATTTTATCGGCTACGGCAATCGCACAGACGGCGCCACCTTCGCCGACACCGGAAGATGATGAGCCGGAATTTATCGTGCCGTCGCGTCCGACGGTTTCTAATCCGGCGGAGTTTCAGAAACCGGGCATTTTGCAGCTCGAATTCGGTTATAACGGCAATTATCGTTCGACTGATTTTAGATCGCAGCACGACGCGCCGCTAGCTTTGCGATTTGCGGTTAATCATCGAATTTTGGTCGAACTCGACACCGATTCGCCGTTTTCGATTAAAGACCGCGATAACTTTCGGCAAACCGGCGCGGGCGATACGCAGTTCGGGATTCAGGCGGTTTTGCAGCCGGAAAATAAAACTCGTCCGGGCATCGCGCTTGCATATTACGTCAAATTGCCGACCGCTTCAAAGGAAAAAAATCTCGGCACGGGCAGAGTTGACCATAATTTTATCGGTTTGTTCAGTAAAAAAATTGATAAAACGACGATTGATTTTAACGCGATTTATCTGCTTGCCGGACGCACGAGTTCAAACGGTCGTGCTTCGAGCGGGCAAGTCGCGTTCGCCGTTACACAGGCGATCACGAAAAATTTCGGACTTCAAGGCGAAGTCAGCGGTTTCAGCCGCAATGACGAACAATCCGGCGCAATGTTTGCGCTCGGCGTGGCGACTTATCAGGTCGGCAAACGCGTCTCGTTTGACGCGGGCGCACGCTTCGGATTGACGAAAGATGCGCCGCGTTTTGGCATCGTCGCCGGAATTACAGTCGGCGTAGCAGATATATACAAAAAACGTCATTGAAAATACGCGTTAGAAATAACCGTTTGAAGGCTAACTATAAGAATCTATTAACAGTAAATGTGTGATCTTGCTTCAAGATTTTGAGAAAATCGATTGAATTAATCGAATCGAAGGATTTTTTCAGGAGAAGCCCGAATTGAGATGACCGGAAATCCATAACTTGACCGTTACGAAACTTACGAATTTCGTTCGGCTACGATGATTGTATTATCGAATGAAAAAAAATTAATCACCAAGAATAAAAAGCAACTTTCAACTTTTTTGTTGCTAAATAGTTCATTTCAAGGTATACATTAAATAGCGGTTTATTCCGTTCACGCCTTTTTTTACCGACAAAAGTTTTTAAGAGGAAATCTTACTTTGGACGTTGCCTTAAACACATCTACGACTTTTAATCCGAATAATCTGCCATCGGCAAATGCCGTCGAGGATAAAATTGTGTCTGATGTTGCTGCGAATGATATTAGCGAATTGGTGTTTGAACTCGGTTTGTGGCTTTCGGGTTTGGAAAGTTTTTTGAATGTCCGTAATCATTCTTTTGCTGAAGAAAATCGCGTTAAAGCCGCTTCGCGCGATTGGACGAAGGAATTCCGGTTGACGCATTCGACGCTGCTTCTTTGTTCGAGGCTGACGTTTAAGGTTAGCCGGCAAATCAGGGATTCGCATTTATTGAATGAAAAAACGGGTGAAGATGATCTCGATTTTGCCGTCCAAGAAAATTTATTTGGCGCAGATGAGATTTACAAATTGTCCCAAGCCTTGAAAGACGCGGTTTTGCTCAACGAAGGTTTGCTTCGCGCCGCTCCGCTCAGGTTCGGTGAATGGACGGCGTGGAGTAATTTTCTCGCCGACAAGTTCAAAGCCGTCGAAGCCTTTGAAAAACTTATCAAAATGGCGGAACAAACGGGCGAACGGTTTTTACCCGAAGTTTTCTGGCAACTTCTCGAAAACAAACCGATGTCATTGGCGATGGAAGCGGATTTGCGACTTGTTCTGCCTCGATTTGCAAAGATTTTGAAATGGCTGAGCGTGATCGAAAAGATGCTCAGGAATGACGAACCTTTGAAAACTTCGCTCCTGATCTTTTCGCGTATCTACGAACAGATTCAAGATATGATGACTTATATCGATAATCGCCTGTTGCGTTTTCCGAACGAGGAAGACGAACTGTTCGGTGCATTGGACGGTGCGGCTTATACGGCTTCCATCGAACTTCGTAAAGTTTATAATTACGAACTTGCAGGTTTGGCGGAGATTCGTCCGACACCTTCGGTTTATGCCAAGCTGGAAACCGCTTACGCACTTTTGAACGATAGTTTTCAGCAAACCGTAGTTAGCTTCGCCACGCTTCTCGACGCGCATATCGATCCGACCGAACTATTCCCGAACTTTCAATCCAAACTCGATAATTCTTTAATTTTGCGGCAAAGATTGTGGGAGATTCTCCAAACCGTTAAAAAAGCCGAACAAAATCCCGAAGCCTATCCGATGGATTCACTGCACACCCAATTGACCGATTTTCTCGGTTCTACGATTCAGTATCTGTTTTACAAGGATATGGAAACGGTCGAACGGTTTATCGAAGAAGTTTTAATAACTAATAATAACAAAGACCTCGTGCCGATTCTGCATCGCTTCGGCGCATATCTCGAAACGCTTTTCGGACAAATTAATATGCGCGTCGTGCTGGCAGATCATCCGTTCGAGCAATAGTTAAGATGAGTTCGGGTTAAGATTTTTTCCACCGCAGAGACGCAAAGAGGTAGAGATTTTTTAGAGTTGCATTCAAAGTTTGACTGCTTTTTTTATATTTGTAAAATTCTGCGTCTTTGCGGTTCAAATCTTTTCTTCCCAACATTTGAAGTTAAGCAGTAATAATGACGGCTTTTGTTCCTGTCAGTTCGGAGAAATCCTTAGTAAAAATCGTATCGACACGGCGAATCTGTCCGATTGTTTCGACAATATCCTGCGTTGTTACAAAACCGTCTTCAATGTGCGCGATTGCCCACGTCGGAAGATGCGAAGCAGTTCGCAGGGTTTCTTCCAGAAGATGCAGATATTGTGATTTGGTTTCGACCAGTGTGCCGAGTTTGCCGCCTTGTGCTGTTTCGACATCGTTCCAGAAATCATTGCCGAAACGCAGCCATTCTTCGCGCCAAGCCGTTCTGCCTAAATAGCTTCGCTGACTTTGGTTATGCGCTGATGGAAGCCGCAGAAACATCAAATCCATATAATTCTCGGCGATAAAATCAGTCGCGGTTTTGTTTTGACAGGTGTTGTTTTGACCGTTATTGACAGGTTCGGGCTGAACGCTCCACAAACGCTTGAAAACGATGGAAAGCGGCTGCCGGAGTTGCAGCGTATCGGCATCGAAAGACAGAACATAATCGCCGACGTTCATCGTAATACTCAATGCGATTGCCTGAGCCATTGACGATGAAAGCCGTTCGATATTATTTCGCACATTATCGAACCACCACGCATCGGTTTCGTTAAACCATTGTTTGAGTGATTCGTTTTGAAGACGATAACGCGGAACATATGCATCTTCCAAAACTATCCCGACATCTTCATCGGTCAATCTTTCAGCATTGTTCTGAATCGAAGCGACGGACTTTGTCCACGCCGACTGCATCAGATCGTTTGCCAGAACGCGAACGCTCCAGCGTTTCAGATATGCACCGAGATTCGGCTCACTGGAGAACGGCAATATCGCGGAACTAAACTTCAAACGCCGCAGAACATTCAATTCAAAAGCTAACCAGCCTTGCGGTGTAATTGATTTTGTGAACATAGATTTTTTGATAAATGGTGAATTATCTAAATGGTGAATTATGAATTATGAATGGTGAATGTAATTAATAAATCAGAATCTTTAGCAGAATCACTCACCATTAAAATATGATTCCAATTCTTGCAAATCTTCCAACGAAAGAAACATTTTAACGACCTTCGGATCGAATTCGATGGCTGACCATTCGGTTAGATAGCGTTTGGCTTCATCGGCGGAAATCGGAACACTATACGGACGCGAGTCGGTCAAGGCGGCGAAAGTGTCGGCAACGCGCAAAATCCTTGCTGCCAGCGGAATCTGTTCGCGTTCCAAAGCATCTGGATAACCCGTGCCGTTCCACCACTCGTGATGCCAGCGGACAAGAAGCTGAACGGCGCGATTCAATCCGCGTTTTGCCGCTTCCTGTTCACCGATAACCGGATGACGCTGCATATCGACGCGTTCCTCTTCGCGCAGCATCCGGCTGCTTTTAATGTAATCACGATTCATTACCGTTTCGCCGAGATCGTGAACCATCGCGGCTTGGCGCAAAGACGAACGGTCGTGCGAGGCAAGATTGAATTTCTGCGCCAACGCATCCGCCAGCACCGCGATCCGTGGTGCGTGACTATGTGCATAACCTTCAAACTCATCCACGATCAGAGCGATGTTCAAAAGCTTTTCTTCAAAATCCTCTTTTGTAACTGATAAAGTTTCCATAAATTGCCAAGCTGAAAATTTATAAAGTAATAAAGTCAAAATTTCTGAACATTTATTATAGCAAACACTTATGCTTTTATACTTGAAAACATTTTACTTTTTATGCGCTCAACCTTTAGCCAAACTGTCCAGCAAAACCCGTGCTTCTTTATTACTCGGAAAAATTGCTAAAAGTCGGTTCAGTTCGCCTTCGGCACGTTTGATAAATCCGATTTGAATAAAGAATTCAGCCAACATAATGCGATAATCTACATTTTCCGCATCGAGTTTAATTGCTGTTTGCAGTTCGGACTCGGCTTTGTGCCGTTTAGATCGGTCAAACGAAAGAACTTTGCCGTGATAGGCGCGATAACGTGCATTATCAGGAGCAAAATGCGCGGCACGAGCTAAAAACGGAAGTGCCGCTTCATTGCGCTGATCCATCAGAAGATTAAAACCCTGCTCGAAGTTTTCGGTAGCCTGATCGGTTTGTTTATGTATAATCGCTTCTTCCGGCGTAGCTCCGGCTTCTTCCAAAAGTGCCATTTCAGCCAACTGTTTCCGCATTCGATAATCATAAACCTCGCGTGAAGATTCAACCTTCAAAGTTTCGTAAGCCTGTGCAAATGCAGTGAAAGCGTGTTGGATGCGCTGAAAAAGTTTAGGCTCCGTTTTTTTATAAAAAAGATCAGGATGAAATTGTTTTGCCAGAGCAAAGTAAGCCGCCTTGATTTTCGCTACTTCGGCATCGATCGGAACAGCTAAAGTTTCATAATGATTGGTCGAATTTTCAATGCGATGCAGATAGCCTTCAAGCGAAAGTTTTTCTTCAACCGGCGCAGTCGCTTCAATTTCCAATACGGGTTCATCGATATTTGTTTGAACCGCAGACGCATCCGACGATATGATCGCAGGTTTGATGTCAGGAGAAACTATCCCGCCTTTTTTCAGAGTAAAGTTAGCAGATAAAATCGCTGAGATTCTTCGCTCATTAAAAGCGGCATTCCAATCTTGGCGGAAAAGAAAACCTGCGAGCCACAGTAAGTAAATAATTTTCAGCGTTTCATCTTCCGCCATACCACTTAACGCCGAAATTTTTTCAACATTCAAAAGAGTATGTTCGAATCTTGAAAAAACAAACGCTTCCGTCGGTTGCAGGTCGATCTGCAAAGGTATCGAAGATTTTGCTCCGAACATTTCTCTCAAACTCTTAAACCTGCGAATAACTTCTACGGACGACAACTTTCTGCCATATTCAATAAGCAATTGCGGCAAATCGATCTTAAATTGAATGTTTTCTTTGATCCTGATATGCGGGCTGAAAATCCATTTTCCTTCCTGCCATTCAAAAACCGCTTTCAAAATCTCTTCAATCTGGCGGGAAAAAAGCACGTTTACATCTACTTGTCTAAGCATATTATTTTCCAGCAGATTTCTGCTTAACGCCATATCATCGGTAAAATCAGGAATAGCAAGAAGTTGATTTTTGCCGGCGATATTTTCGCGCAACAGCAATTCATAAAGACGATGTTGACGCGCATTCGAAACAGCGAAAACCACATCGCCCGAAACCAGATAAACTATTACCTTTTGACTTCCGTTGACAAGACGCAGTGAACCATCGAGCCTGATTTGCAGAACTTCGACCAACAGTTCGGCAAGCGGATGCTCGCTTAGATTACCGGTTATTTCGAGATTGTTCGGGGAAGACATCAGAAAGTGATTTGACGTTTGAATTTTGAACTGCTTTATCGAACGCTTTGCCGACAAGTATTATAATATCAAAAAAAATTCTTAAATGTCAGCAAAAAAATCATCCGCCATAATTTACTATTCCGGCACTTACAATTTACCATTTAATATTATGCTTCACGATTTTAATTTAGTTCGGAAGCGCGTTCGTTTTTGGCAACGAACCGGCGAATCTTATGAACATATTCTGATGAAGGCACTCGGTTATGCAATGTTTATCGATAAATTTCCGACGATGGAAATTGAAATAAAAGTCGGGCTGCGCTACAAACCCGATTTAATTGCCCGAAATGCCGCCGGTGATTTTCTTTTTTGGGGCGAAGCAGGTGCAAATTCGATTCGCAAAACAAGCTGGCTTTTGAAACACACGCGCACCAAAAATTTAGCTCTTTTCAAAATCGGGCAAAATGTAACTTCGCTGATTGAGCAGTTACGAGAGGAAATTCCCGCTAAATATCGTCCTGCGAATAGAGTTTTGCTGATAAATTTTGTGAAAAATATCGCTGATTTGACAGCCTCAAAACAAATTGAGAAAGTTTCTCAAGATTGGTTCACAAAATATGAAATTTGACGGCATAATTATTTTGAAATGACAAAGACTGAGATAAAAATTCGTGAATGCACAACCACCGAAGAATTAGCTCATTGCGTTGTGCTGCAAAAAGAGGTTTTCGGTTTGCCCGACATTGAAATTTCGCCGGTTC
This sequence comes from Acidobacteriota bacterium, assembly GCA_031359215.1. GTDB lineage: Bacteria > Acidobacteriota > Blastocatellia > Pyrinomonadales > Pyrinomonadaceae. The sequence continues at coordinate 14,859 of JANMAA010000244.1, forward strand.
GCCATCTGATAGTTACAAAATATGCGGGCGGTTTTACGTTGGGTGCGTTTGCCGAAGATAAATTGGTCGGTTTTGTTTTATCCGTCCCGGCGTTCTTTGGTGAAAAGAAGTTTTTTTATTCGCATATGACGGCGGTTTCGGCGAATTTTCAGAGTTTCGGCATCGGCGCACAATTAAAATGGGCACAACGTGAAAAAGCCTTAAGCCAAAAAGTAAATTTTATAAAATGGACGTTCCAGCCCGTGCAGGCGCGCAACGCTTTTTTCAATCTCGAAAAACTCGGCGCAACTATTCGCCATTACGAACCGAATTTTTACGGCACGGATTATTCGACTTCGCACGAGCAGGACGGCAAACACGGACTCGACAGCGACCGACTTTTTGCCGAATGGCATCTCGAAAGCGATAAGGTTACAGCATTGTCAAAAGGCGAAAAATTCACCGAAACCGGCGAAATTGTCCGAAAAATCGAAATTCCGAATAATTGGGACGAAATCGTAAAAACCGACATCAAAAAAGCCGTCGCCGAACAAAACCGTATCAAAATCGAATTTCAAAAAGCATTTGCCGAAGATTTGATCGTCAAAATTTTTGAACGCAGCGAAACAAATCCGAAATATTTGCTTTACAAATCAGAACCACCTGCGTTAGCGGGCGGTTAAAATTTAATAGCTGCGATTTCGTTAATAAAATAAACCGCCCGCTAACGCAGATGGTTCCGACTTATGTTCGACATCAATCCCGACATTACGCGAGCCGAAACGCTTTCGTCCCGTTTCTATACGGACGAGAAATATTTCCTTGAATCGAAGGAAAAAATCTTTGCGCGAAGTTGGCAGATGCTCGGCACGACAGACGAAATTGATAATCTCAAGCCTTTAACGATTCTCGAAAATTTTCTTGACGAGCCGATTTTAATTACGAAAAACAGTAACGATTTGAATTGTCTCTCAAACGTCTGCACGCATCGCGGGAAAATTTTAATTGAAGCAGAATGCAAAGCAAACGGAATTCGTTGCGCTTATCACGGTCGCGGATTTGATTTGAACGGCAAATTTCTTTCGATGCCGGAGTTTGAAACGGCGCAAAATTTTCCGTCGAAAAAAGACGATTTGCCGCATATTCCGTTTGAAATTTGGAACGAATTTTTGTTCGCGTCGCTGAATCCAATCGCGCCGCTTAGCGAATTTACAAGAGAAATCCCGGATTTTCCAGCCTTAAAACATTTGCGTTTTTATTCAGCCAAAGATTACGAAGTCAAAGCGCATTGGGCATTGTATTGCGAAAATTATCTCGAAGGTTTTCACGTTCCGTTCGTGCATCAAGGTTTGAATTCGGTAATTGATTATGGTTCATATAAAACAGAAACTTTTCGCTATTCGAGCGTCCAGATCGCGGAATCTAATGATGAAAATACAATTTTTGATGCGTCGAATATTTTTTCGCGCTCTGTGCTCAATGCAAGCGAGCCGCTTGCGTTCCAGTCAATTGCAGCATTTTATTTTTTTATTTTTCCGAATTTGATGCTCAATTTTTATCCGTGGGGTTTGTCGGTCAATATCGTCAAACCGTTGCAAAAGGACTTGACAAAAGTTTCGTATTTGACGTTTGTTGCCGATGAAACGAAACTAAATAAAGGCGCGGGCGCAGACCTCGAAACCGTCGAATTTGAAGATCAAGCCGTCGTCGAATCGGTGCAAAAAGGAATTAATTCGCGCTTTTATGAGAAGGGCAGATATTCGCCCACACGCGAACAGGGAACGCATCATTTTCACCGTTTAATCGCGGAATTTATGAACAAATGAAATATTTAACGACCGCAGAATTAGAAGCAAACTTGAGCAAAATTACTGATTCGCCGAAGGACGAGGGCGTTTTGGAAATGATCGTCCGCCGTCCGAAAAGGAAAGAACGCGAAATGCTCGAAACGGGCGAACTCGATGTCAAAAAAGGTTTAGTCGGCGACCTTTGGCGCGTCAAAAACGGAAATTTCAACACGCAGTTGACGCTGATGAATTCGTGCCTCGTTGCACTTCTCGCCCAATCGAAAGACCGTTGGGAACTCGCCGGCGATCAACTCTACGTTGACCTCGATCTGACCGACGAAAATCTGCCGCACGGCACAAGATTAGAAGTCGGCGAAGCAATCATCGAAGTCACGCCGACACCGCACAACGGCTGTCGAAAATTCGTCGAACGCTTCGGAATGGACGCAATGAAATTCGTCAATTCGCCCGTCGGCAAACAATTTCATCTACGCGGAATCTACGCCAAAGTCGTGCAATCAGGCACGATTCGGCAGGGCGATATTGTTAAGAAAGTCTGAGGTGTAAAATATGAAGAAAATTATAATTGATATTCCTATTGAGATTTACGAACGAGCTTTAAAGTTAGCTGAGAAAATGAATATTAGTTTTGATGAACTCTGCGAGCAAGGTGTTAGAAAACTTGCTGAAGAATATTTAGAAGACAAAGAAAACGAAAATCACTGAACAAACTTATAAATTATGCTTGCTCTGGATGATGAAAGATGGAAATTGCTTAGTCACGCTTACGGAGGTATTGGTGATGTTCCTGAAATGATTAAGGAGCTACAAAAAGACTTTGAAAGTGAAAAGGAAAACGATCTTTTTTACGGCTGTTTGTGTCATCAAAATTCAACTTATTCAGCAACTTTCGCGGCTGTTCTGCATGTAGTCGAAGTTGCGTTTCAGTCAAACTTAACTTCTAAAAATCGAGCCGATACGGTTATATTTTGCGGAACGGTTCACGCTTTGCGGAATTACGACAGGCGTTATGAAATAAATTCAAACGATCAGAAATTAATTGCGAAATTAACTGAAGAAATTGAAGATGCTTACTTAAAAGCAATCGAGAAAACTAAGCCGCTTACCGAAGAATTACTTGATGAACAAATAGAAGGTGAATACAAAAAATATTTGTTTTTCTCGCTTTTGGCATTTCATGAGCAGGAAAAGTTAAGCCAAATGTTTTTTTAATTCAGTGAACTAGAGGAGTTTGTTTTCAGTTGTGAGAACTGCAAAAATGAAATTTATCTTTTAGCGGAAGACGATAAGTTAGCAGTTTACAAAGTGGACACAGTATTTAACAAAAATGCCGAAAGATTTGAAATAACACCGATTGAAATTGACTGGAAAAGTTGGAACAGAGAATATTCCGATGAACAGAAAACAAAATGGATGATGTTTTTGGCAGAAAAATACAGCATTGAACCTTTGAAATATCAAATTCCATATTTGTTCAGCGATATGATTTGCCCTCATTGCGGACATTTCGTCAATATTATAAATAGCTTGGTTAAATAAATTCTTATACTTTTTGAAAAATGAATCTTTTTGAACACGCCGAAAATAATTTACAAACTGAAATCGAAACGCTTCGGGCTGAAATCAATCGGCATAACGAACTTTATTATCAGAACAACGCGCCGGAAATTGCCGACGCGGAATTTGATGCGCTGTTGGCGAAACTTAAAGGCTTGGAAGACGCGAATCCTGAGTTTATAACGCCTGACTCGCCGACGCAGAGAGTTGGCGGACGCGCCGAAGGGTTTAAGCCGTTTGTGCATCGCGTGCCGCTGATGAGTTTGGATAATTCATACGATTTGGACGATTTGCGGGCGTTTGATGAACGGTGTCGAAAATTGGCGGACGGGCGCGAATTCGATTATGTCGCAGAGTTGAAAATTGACGGTTTGAGTGTCGCTTTGCATTACGAAAACGGCGTTTTGGTCGCGGGCGCAACGCGCGGCGACGGCGCGGTCGGCGACGATGTTTTCAGTAATGTGAAGATGATTCGCACGATTCCTTTGCAGTTG
>JANMAA010000255.1:0-23640 GCA_031359215.1 Acidobacteriota bacterium
TGGGTGAAAAATCGGGTGATGTTTAGAAGCGATAAACTTTAACAAACATCAAGAAATCTTGCTTCTGTAAAAAATTGATAAAGTTAAACTTTTGCATTGTAGTCATAGAAACTTGAAAAAGTCAATCAAAATTTTCAGAAAAATGTAATAAATCACTTCTCTTGCGCGAAAATATATTCGCAGCCTGTTAATGCTGTTTGAAAAATAAATGCCGCAATCCTTAAATATCGCGTAGCGATTACCTGAATTTAGCCGTGTCTTTTAAGCATTAGTATCTACACAAGTCTGAAAGTCCGATGTTTGTTGGCTTTCAATTGTTTGACATATTGCTTTCGTCGCCAACGGCGATTAACAACATAGCCTATGGAGCAGGCGTTTCGCCGTTACCATAGGTTGCCCGTAATCATTGAATCCGTCGCTGAAGGCGACGAACAGCAATGAATATCGGTTGTTCGTCACTTTCAGTGACGGGATTACTTGTCAACTTACCTAGCGATTCTCGCTAGGCTATGGTGTGTGTTGCCTTTAGCGACAAGAACACAAATCTTATTCTCGACCTATGTAGAAACTAATGCTTTTAAGGCACGGAACGCAATTATCAAGTCTCTTCGTCGCGGCAACGACAATTGAAATTGCGACGGAAAATCAATCATCGCTGCCGCGACGCGCAATTCTTTTCATTTCTAACCGTGCGTTAAAACACACGGCTAACTGCTTCACTTTTGAAATGAACAGTCAGACTTTTTTTGACAAAACTTTTTATCTATATCTGGCAAAGAAAACTCTTTGAACTCACCGTATCTTTATATAGTTCTTGGCTGATTTACAAACTAAAACCGTAACCAAGCCACGCGCCCAAACAGGCGGAGTTACTAAAGTTTTTTCGCCCTTCGCACATTAAAGACCGCGCAAAATCGGAAACCTTACTACGAGTGAAAAAATTGATTTTTTTAGAATTTTTTTGATAAAAATTGGTCCGATACTCTCAAACAATGTAAGATTTAGCGTAAAATAAAATCTATGACCGAATCGGAACGCCCTACTTGGGCGGAAATCAATCTCGACAATCTCGCTTATAATTTCACGAGCGTTAAAAAATTTGTCGGAAAACATCTCGAATATATGGCAGTTGTCAAAGCCGACGGATATGGACACGGAGCGGTGCAATGCGCCAAAAGACTCGAACAAGAAGGGATCGATTGGTTTGGGGTGGCATTGCCGGAAGAAGGCTTGGATTTACGTCAAAACGGAATTACCAAACCGATTCTTTGTTTAGGAAGTTTTTGGTCGGGACAGGAAAATCTGCTTTTGGAAAATGCTTTAACGCCTGTAATTTACCGGCTTGATATTGCCGAAAAGTTCAATAATGCGGCAAAAGCAAGAAATATGATTGCCGACATCCATATCAAAATTGACACCGGAATGGGCAGAATCGGTGTTCGATTTGATGAGGTTTGCAATTTTGCGGAAAGTTTGAAAAAGCTGAAAAATTTGCGTATTAAAGGAATAATGACTCATTTTGCGACGGCAGATAATTTGAGTGAAAACGATTTTACAAATGAGCAGATAAAATGCTTCGATAAAGCCGTGGCGATTTTTGAAGAAAAGGGATTTCGCCCGATTTATAAAGATTTGGCAAATTCACCCGCCGCCGTCGCGCATCAAAACTCGCGTAGAAATATGGTGCGAATCGGCGGAATTTTATACGGTTTGGGCGATGATGTTTTGCCGAAGGAAATCGAAAAACCGACATTAAAACCGCTTCTGTCTTTGCACACACGCGTCGCGCATCTAAAAAATGTTCCGAAGGGTGAAACTCTCGGCTACAGCCGAACTTTTGAAACGAAAAAAGATTCGGTGATTGCAACCATTCCAATCGGCTATCAAGACGGACTTTCACGCGGACTTTCAAATAAAGGCAGAGCTATTATCAATGATAAATTTGCACCGATGGTTGGCAGAATCTCGATGGATTGGACAATTTTAGATGTTACCGATGTGCCGAATGTAAAGGTTAATGATGAGGTGATTTTGATCGGCGAACAAAATAATCTGAAAATAACGGCGGAAGAATTAGCAAAATTGACCGATACGATTTCATATGAAATAACTTGCGGAATAAATCGGCGCGTCACTCGAAAATATGTTGGAAGCTAAAAAAAATACGAGGTTTGAATCTGTTTTTGCCGTTTATAATCGAAATCTGATAAAACGCCGCTTTCACTCATTACAAGTTTCCGGTTTAGATTTTTTGCGTGATAAAAATAATAATATTCCGTTTATTGTTTACGCAAATCATACGAGTTGGTGGGACGGACTCGTTGCATTCGAGAGTTTCCGACGAGCAAAACTCGACGCTTTTTTTATTATGGAAGAAAAACAACTGAAAAATTTGTTTTTGTTTCAAAGACTCGGTGCTTTTTCAATTGTTCGTGAAAACGGACGCGAAGCCGTTAAAAGTATCAATTACTCTGCTGACCTGTTAAAAAAAACCAACAGGACGCTTTTGATTTTTCCGCAAGGCGAGATTGTTTCAAATGATTTTCGTCCAATTAAATTTTATAACGGATTATCACGCATTATCGAAAAAATCGGTGAGGCTTATGCTGTTCCACTGGCGTTGCGCTACGAGTTTTTGGGTGAATTCAAGCCGCAGATTTTTGTCAAAATCGGCTTGCCTGAATTGATAAAAACAGACGAAAATTTTAATGCGAAAGAAAAAACAATAATTTTTGCAGAGCATTTAACAACAAATTTGGATAAACTGAGAAGCGATATAATAAATAAAAAATTCAACCATTACAAGAAAATAATTTAGTGCCGCTGCCCAAAATTTCATCAATTGAAACTCCGATTTTGCAAGAACTCGTCGCCATCGGCGGAACTGACAACCTGCGATTTTTATACGAAAGATTAATCGCTTATTTTCCGCAACTTTCCGAAAAAGAAATAAATGAAATCAGAAATGGAAAAAATAAAAATTGGCGGAATGCAGTGCAAAAAGCGGGAAAATCTTTAGATGAAAATGGCTTCATCAAACGAACTCACGGAGTTTGGACAATTAGCGACAAAGGAAAAATCGAGGTCGAAGTGGAAACCAGCGGTTTTACCTTAACAAAATCAAACATTGAAGATTTATCTCACAGGGACATTCAAGAGATATTAGTGAAAATCGGCGAAAGTTTGGGGTTTCACGCCGAAACTGAATTTGAATTTTATGATGTCGTGTGGCGCGAAACGCCAAACAACCAGCGTCTTTCACATATTTTTGAAGTTCAAAGCAAAGGCAATATTGATTCGGCTTTTGCCAAACTCAAACGCGCCTACAACGCCCAACGCACAAAACCGTTTCTCGTGCTTTCATCTGAAAGAGATTTTAATCGCGCCCGAAAATCTCTGAACCGCGAATTTCAGGACATCGAAAAAGTAGTAACGATCTTAACCTTTGTCCAAATAAAACAAGTTCACCAAAATCTCCGAAACATTGGTGAAATTATCAAAGAACTTCTGTTAAAATAACGTTGCGAATGAAATACGAAACCCCGATTCGGCGGCAATATCTGGAGATAAAAGCACAGCATACGGACGCGCTTTTGCTTTTTCGGCTGGGCGATTTTTACGAAGCGTTTGACGAAGATGCACGCCTTTTGGCGCGTGAATTGGACATCGTTTTGACTTCAAAACCGATGGGCAAAAATATGCGTGTGCCGCTCGCGGGGATTCCCTTTCATTCACTCGAAAAACATCTTGCCACTTTGATTTCTCGCGGTCATCGCGTGGCGATTTGCGAGCAAACATCGAGCATTCCGATCAAAAATGAAAACGGCAAAGGCTTGATAAATCGCCAAGTCGTCCGCACGGTTACGGCAGGAACGATCATTGAACCATCGCTTCTCGACAGCAAATCAAACAATTATCTGGCTTCATTTTTCAGCGACGGACAACGCGCCGGAATCGCTTATGCCGACATCACGACCGGCGATTTTGCCGCAACGGAGATCGAAAATAAAGATGCTTTGAGCGAATTGCAGCGACTTTCGCCCGCTGAAATTATTATCGCCGAAACACAGGAATCTTTCAGTAACCGCGATCTGCCGCAGTTTGTTACGAAATTAAACGCGGAAATTTTTGAATTTAGTAACGCCCGCAAAATTCTTTCAAAACACTTTCATACCAAAACTCTGCAACCTTTCGGACTTGAAAAAATGCCGTTGGCAGTTTCAGCGGCAGGTGCGTTGATTGCTTATTTGCAAATTACGCAAGGCGACGCGGCGGAACAATTAACGCGTCTTACAAGTTACGATTCCAGCGAGTTTATGTTGCTCGACAACAATACTTTAAGAAGTTTGGAGATTTTTGAAAGTCAGTCCGGCGCGAGTCTTTTGTCCGTGATTGACCGCACGAAAACCGCAATGGGCGGCAGACTTTTGCGAAAATGGCTGCGCCAACCGTTGCTCGATTGCACGGAAATCTTTCGCCGCCAAGAACATATTGGTTGGTTCAAAGAAAACGTCGAAGAGCGCGATAATGTTAGAGAAATTCTTTCAAACATTAAAGATTTGGAACGTCTTTCGAGTCGTGCAAAAGCTAATTATATTTCGGCTTACGAACTTGGTGCTTTTGGCATGAGTTTGGAATTGATTCCAAAAATCAAAAATATTCTACGAAAGGACACGATTCGTTTTGGTCAAATTTTGATGCATTTGCCCGAATGTTTGGAAACGGCAAAACTCATCGAAAGCGGAATTTCCGCCGAACTTCCCGGCAGAAATAATGAACAAATCGGCATTATTCGCGCCGGTTTTTCGGAAGAACTCGACAAACTGCGCCGGACTTTGCGCGAAGGCAAAGGATTTTTAGCGGAGATGGAAAAACGTGAGCGTGAAAGAACGGGAATCAAATCTCTGCGCGTCGGTTTTAACAAAGTTTTCGGTTATTATATCGAAATTACCAAGCCGAATTTGCATCTCGTGCCGCCGGATTACACGCGCAAACAGACGCTTCTTCCGTCGGAAAGATATATCACGCTCGAACTCAAAGAACACGAATCTTTGGTTATTCACGCGCAGGAAAGAATCGCCGAACTCGAAAACAGTTTATTCCGGCAAATCTGTTTTGAGGTCGGCAAAAATCGTCCGCAAATTTTGCTGACGGCTTCGACCGTCGCTTATTTGGACTCAATTTGTTCGCTTGCCCAAGTTGCCGATACGAATAATTATTCACGCCCGACCGTCAATGAAACTTCACTTTTGCGGATAAAAAACGGGCGACACGCCGTTATCGAAAAACTATTGAAAGAAAAGAAATTTGTCGCTAATGACTCGGCTTTAGGCGGCAACGGCGCACCGCAAATCGCTTTGATAACAGGTCCGAACGCTTCCGGGAAATCAACCTATTTACGCCAGATCGCGCTCATCGTTTTGCTGGCGCAAATTGGCAGTTCTGTTCCCGCAGACGAAGCCCTGATCGGTTTATGTGATCGGATTTTTACACGGATCGGACTTTATGACCGAATTGGCAGCGGCGAATCTACATTTATGACGGAAATGATCGAAACCGCCGAAATTCTTCATAATGCTTCGCCAAACAGCTTGATTTTATTGGACGAACTCGGACGCGGAACTTCGACTTACGATGGTTTAGCCGTGGCGCGTTCGGTTTTGGAGTTCATCCATAATCATCCGAAATTAAAAACACGCACACTTTTTGCGACACATTATCACGAACTTGCCGAACTCGAAGAACTTTTGCCGCGACTGGAAAATTTTTATTTTGTAATCGAAGAAAAAGACGCTAAACTAACATTCAAATACAAATTGGAAAAAGGCACGGCTTTGAAAAGTTACGGCGTTTATGTGGCTAAGTTAGCCGGATTGCCAAAACCCGTTTTTCGTCGGGCGGAAGAGCTTCTGCAGCAATATGACAAAGAACACGGTAAAACAGCGGCATCGAATTTGCAGTTATCGAAATTAAGCGTAATTGAACAAAAACTGTCGGAAATCGATACGGATGCGCTCTCGCCCGTCGAGGCGTTGATGAAACTTTATGAGTTGAAAGCGTTGCTAAAAACTGCTCCCGAGTCAAAACGAATGGCAAGCTAGAATTAAAAAAAATGAAATTGAAAAACTTCCACTTCAAACCGTTTTTTTATCGCCTCTATGAGCGTGCGATGGAAGAAGATATTATGAGCAGCGCGGCGCAGGTAGCATTTTATTTTTCGTTTGCGCTGTTTCCGCTGCTGCTTTTTTTAGTTAGTCTTTTCGGAATTATTTTGGGTTCGGCAGACGATCTGCGTGGCGAATTGTTTTATTATCTTCGGCAAATTATGCCTAATTCCGCTTATGAATTGGTAGAAACGACAATCGTTGAAGTTACGACCGGCAGTTCGGGCGGAAAACTAACGCTCGGTTTTTTTGTTGCCTTGTGGTCGGCTTCAGCCGGTGTCGATAGTCTGCGAGTGGCTCTAAATTCGGTTTATAGTTTAAGAGAAACCCGTGACTGGTGGAAAACAAAATTGCTTTCGCTTTCCTTTACTTTTGTTATCACTATTCTCGTTTCCGTCGCGCTGGCGATAGTATTTTACGGCTGGAAATTTATTTCTTTTACATTGTCTTCAATGTCTTTGCCTGTTCCCGCACCTTTTTTTCTGATAGTTATTCAGTGGCTGGCAATTTTGATCGTTATGCTCATCGTGTTCGGACTGCTTTTTAATTATATACCCAATCACTCGCCTTTTAAGTGGATATGGATTACGCCCGGAGCAGTAACCGGAATTATCTTGTGGCTTATTCTTTCAAATAGTTTTCGTCTTTATTTAAATTATTTCAACAGTTATAACAAAACATACGGCTCTCTCGGCGCGGTTATTATCTTAATGCTTTGGCTTTATTTGACGGCTTTGGTTATTTTGATTGGCGGATTGATAAATTCCATTATGGAAGAACTCGAAGAAAAACAAGTGTGTCTGAAAAATGAAATCAAGACTAATGAAGTCCTCGAAACGGCAAAGTCTTGATATATAAAATTTTATGACTTTAATGCTTCAAGAAATCAGTGAACAGCCCGAAGTTTTAGAAAAAACGATTAAGGCGGAACGCGCAAAAGTCGAAAAACTCGGCGCGTTTTTGTCCGGCAAAGAGATTGACCTGATTGTTTTAGTAGCGCGCGGCAGTTCGGATAATGCTTCGCTTTTCGGGCGTTATTTATTGGAAACGACTTGCGGAATTCCGGTTTCGCTTGCCGCGCCGTCGGTTTATACGCTTTATAATGCGAAATTAAAACTGAATCGCGCTCTTGTCATTGGTGTTTCACAGTCGGGCGAAGGCGTGGACATCAATCAGGTTTTGCAAAATGCTAAAAAATCAGGTGCGTTCACGGTCGGAATTACTAACGAAGCAAATTCAACGATGGCGAAGGTTGCGGACGAAACGCTTTTAATTCACGCCGGACGCGAAAAATCAGTTGCGGCAACTAAAACTTATACGGGGCAAATGCTTCATTTTTATATGCTGGCATCAGTTTTAGCGGACGATAAACTCGCGTTTGAAAAAATTCCAGATTTTGCCGCAAAGACTTTGCAGTTAAAAGACGAAGTTAAACAATTGGTTGAGCGTTATGTTTTTATGGAAAATTGCGTCGTCGTCGGGCGCGGAATGAATTATGGAAATTCCTACGAATTAGCGTTAAAATTGATGGAAACTTGCTACGTCGTCGCGGAAAGATTTTCGTCCGCCGACTTTTTTCACGGACCATTGGCGATTATCGAAAGGCGTTTTCCGGTGATTATGTTCGCCCCCAAAGGTGTTACAAAACAAAGTAGCGTTGACTTGTTAAAGCGACTTCAAGTACTACACGCCGACAGTTTTTCGATTACGAATGACAGAGACATCGCCAAATTATCAACAAGAAGTTTGCAACTTCCAAAAAACATCGACGAAATTTTATCACCGATTCCGTTTATCATTCCCGCGCAGCTTTTTGCCGCATTGCTTTCCGAAGCAAAAGGAATCAATCCCGATGCTCCCCGTTCACTTTCAAAGGTTACACAGACTTTATGAATTCCAAATTTTTCTTTTTTTTGCTAAATATTTTTTGCTTGACGATTGGTATTATGGCGCAAAATAAACCTTGTGAATTTAACGCGCAAACATTGCAGTTTATCGGCAAACCGGTTGAACAAGCGCGTTGTTTGTTGCGCCCAAATTTAATTGGCGGCGTTTTAGGCGAACAATTCAAAAAATTGCCTCAACCGCTTGAAAAACTCATCGGCGAAAAAGTCAAAATCAAAAAGGAAAATCTGCGAAAATATTTGCACCGAAACAAAATAGACGAAAAAGAAATCGGTGGTTCATTAGATGAAAAAGTATCCGTCGCAACCTTGCCAAACGGCGAAAAGATGCAGGCACTTTATTTCATTATTCACGACACATCTTCACCATATTTGAAAGATGCACCTTTTCCGTCAGATTTTAATACCGATAAAACCTGGAACGGAAATGACCTGAGTATTTGGCTTAAACAACCCGTTGCACATATTTTCGTCAATCGTTTAGGCGAATCAATTACCACGACTAATTTTAATGAAGCGGTCACAAAAGGTTGGGGAACAAAGTTTGCTCGTGATTTTTTGAAAGCCGGCGGGAAAGGTTTGCAAATTCACATCGAACTCATTCAACCGAGGCGGCGCGACATAAATACCTCTAACCCCGAAAACGATTTGATTGCGCCAATGCCGGGATTTACCGACGCGCAATATGAACGGCTGGCGGTGCTGTATATCGCGGCAAGTGTGCGGCGCGATTCATGGTTGATTCCCGCCTATCATTCGGCGATTGACGCGGGAATCAAAGACGCACACGACGACCCGCAGAATTTTTTGTTGGAAAAATTTTCTAAAGCATTAAAAAAACTATTAATAAATGTTGGCTAAAATTACATTTTACAGTTTTTTGCTATATGTCTTCTCACTCGGCTTTATGCAGCCGTTTTTTCTGATTAACGGTCAAAAAATTCCAATCTCCGATTTTATCTTTCTGGTAACCTCTTTTCTTTTCTTGCTTGCCATAATTTTCAGAAAACTTGAGTTTCAATGGCACAAATTTTATTGGCTATTGCTATTTTATTTTACGGCAATGTTTTTGTCTGCTTGCTTTTCAGAGAATGTTCGATCCAGTTTTTTCAAACTCTTAGGTGAAATTTATTTATTAACTTTACCTGTTTTGACGTTTAATCTCGTCCGAGACTTAGACAGATTAAAAAAAGTATTTTATGTTTGGCTTTTGGCGACTGCAATTGGTGTTTTAATTGGTGTTTTGACAGTTTTTCTGTTCTATCTTGACCGCGAAAATTGGTTGTTGCGCCATACTTTGTTTCATTACGGCACGCTTCCGCCCGGAAATTATCCTCGAATCAGTTCGACATTTCTCAACGCCAATATGCTTTGCAATTATTTGAGTGTCGGCTTGATGATTCTTTTAGTTTCAAGAAAATGCGGTTGGATAAATAAAAACTTATTCTATTTGTCGTTGTTCGGCATTTTGTTTTGTGCAATTTTTACAATTTCACCCGGACTGGGAGGAATTTCATTGGCTTTGGGCATATGGTTTTGGATTCTTTTGAAAAATAAAGCAAAATTATTGTCTAAAACTTCCCTTTTTGGCGGAATTTCGCTCGCTGTATTTTTTCTGTTAGCAACCGCAATCGCGCCAAGTTCGCATAAAACCGCTACATTTCACATAAATATTCCAATCATCGAAAAACAAATTGAGCCTTCGGCGAGAGCAATGACTTGGATTGATTCGTTTCGCACTTTCTCAAAACATCCGTTTTTTGGCAAAGGAATCGGACAAAATGCTTGTAACATCAACTATTTTGACCTTTCCGGCACAATGCAAATTTTGACTGATGCTCATAATATCTTTTTGAATGTTGCCGCCGAATCAGGAATCTTCGGACTATTGGGAATTTTAGCAATTATTTTTTACTTTACGAAAATAAAATTTTTCTCAATCTTCGAGGATAATGACCTAAACATTATAAGAGTTGGTTTAGTATTGGCATTTATTTCGGCTTTTCTGTATCAAGGAATTGGCGGTTCGTTTGAAGATGCGCGGCATTTATGGGTTTTAGTTGGTTTGATTATTTCTTCGGATGACTTTTTAGGCGATTGACGCGGGGATCAAGAACGCACACGATGACCCGTAGAATTTTGAACTCAACAAATTTGCGGATAAATTGAAGAGTATTCTCAAAAAAATAGATTGATTGTAATGATATGAAAGCGTTTCTTAAATTTTATTAGCGTTTAGCCGCGAGGCAATCAATTTATAAACCTGATAATTATAAACCAATCCGATGTGCGTTCCGTTTACTTCAAAATCATTTGCTTCAACATTTAGACGACAAGCCTGCCAGTCAACGATGCCGTCGGCTTTGGTAAAAATAGCCGTTTGCTTGATTTTTTTAGGCAAAAATTCGTTCAACGCTTTTACTGCCGGACAATGACAAAAACCCGTATAACAATTTGGATATTCGGTTTTGTCGGTGCGGGCAAATATGCGGCGGCGAATTCGCTCAGACATTTCCAGAACCCGCGGATGTGATCTGACTCCGCGAAAGGGCGAGGCGAGAGTGATAACGGATTCGACCAAATCAGGATGTTGCGCGGCTGCCGAACGCGACAAAATTCCGCCTAGACTGTGTCCGACAAGATGAACTTTTTTACCCGTTTCTTCCTTAGCCTGTTTGATCGTTTCCGCTAATTTGTCCGATAGTGTGTTAAGACAATCGGCATTCCACCCGATGCTTGAAAAGTATGGTTTATAACCGATCCGGGCGAGCCAAAGATAAAGTTCATACAGGTAAAAATCCGAACCCAAAAAACCCGGCACAACGATAACTGCCGAACCGTCGCCTTTCGGCACACCGAAACCGAAATAAACCGGCGAAATATGAAGCAACGTCCAATCAACCCCGACCAGAGATTCAAACAAAATCGGCAAGGCTGATTCCTGCATTTCGCGGTCAAACCCATTGGCTGGAATAAATTCGGTTTCTTGTAAAATATCCATATTTTTAATCGGACAATTATTTTCAGTTTTTCAGGCTATTTTAATTTAGCCGTTTGCACCAATCGCTTGATTATTTAAATTCTCGACCGCCGCCTTTAAATCTTCAAAAACCTCGTCGAGAATTTCCTTGAATTTTTCGACATCGCTCATCGCCTTGGCATCTGACGACAATCCGAAATACAGTGTCTGATTATAACTTAAAATGGCGCAGCCCAAACCCAGACGATAGCCGATCGGAACATAAGGATAATATTTGAGCATTTTCGCACCGCACATATACAACGGGATTTGCGGACCGGGAACATTAGTCGCCACCATATTAAAAGGCGGAAACGGCAAACTGGCAATTGCTCCCAAAGCCGATTGAATCGGTGCCGGCATTATCGAATACATTGCCCCCAAGGTCAGAAGTCCTTCCGCCAGTTTTGCCGATTTCATAATCGCCGTTTTTTGATGGACGTGTTTGAAACGTATCGTCAAATCGGTAATATCGAGCGGAATCTCAACCGGCAAAACCGAGATTAAATTTCCTAGCGCACCACGTTGTTCTTTTTGGCGTAAACTGACCGGAACCATAAAACGCACAAATTTGTTTTCAATCGGCATTTTATGATGTTGGACATAACGCGCAACAGTTTCGCTCAAAACCGTCAAGACAACATCGTTGACCGTTCCATTCAAGGTTGTGCGAATCGCTCTCGCTTCCGCGTATGAAAGTTCGCTCCACGCCAAGCGTCTTTCACCCGAACATTCGCCGTTGAACGGCAAAATCGGCGGCGGCGTAGAGATAGCAGGCAAAACGCCTGTCAAATGCGGTAGGTTTTCCGCCATCTGCGGATCGGCGAGCGTCGCAGCCATATACATCAAACCGCCCTGCACTTCGAGCAAACGGTTCGCGCCTTCCTGCATTACACCCAATAAAGAATCAAAAAACTGGCGTGTCGGATCAGTTTCTTTTTTTGGCAGTTCGGTATCCGGTTTCGGCGGCGCAGGCTGCGGTTCGGGCGAAATGTCGAACAAAATTTTCATCAGGTCAACGCCTGAAATTCCGTCAACCATACAATGATGAACCTTGGCAATCATCGCTGATTTTCCGTCTTCCAGATTGTTGATAATATAAAGTTCCCAAAGCGGTTTATTGCGGTCAAGAACTTCCGTCATTTTTTCACCCGCAATTTTTACCAAATCTTTCTGCGATATTTTTTTTCTCGATTTGATTTCAAAAATGTGATTTTTAATGTCGAAATCCTCGGCATATTCCCACGTCGGATGTCCGATATTGTAAGGGTCAGGCGTAACTTTTTGTAAATATCGCGGAACTAAATGCAAACGATCTTCGATGTGTTTGGTAAAATCTTTGAGATTTAACTTACTCTCGAATATGCTCGTCGAGCCGATGTGCATTGGGCATTCCTTTTTTTCAAGATAAAGAAATGCCGAATCTATCGATGTCAAACGGCGATTTAGTTTTGGTTGACTCATATTCTAAATTTTGTTTACCTACGAAAATAGCTCAAACTTTTCGTGGCTAGCGCATTTTTATCTCAAATTCGTTATCTTGACGAAAAAAGCAAACATCGAATAATGAAAAGAAATTTGTTTGACCAAAAATTACAGGCACATTTTCGGCTTTTGTCCAAGCAAAGGCTAACTTTACAAGTTCAAAATCTGCGATTTGTGCCGTTAAAATCAAGCCTCTCAATTCGTAATTTCCTAAATTCCCGGCAAGTTGAGAAAGTTTAATTTAATTTTCCCAAACCGAACTAAGCTTTAAACCCACTTGATACGGCAAAACATTTATCGTTGCTCCTGAATCTACTAAACCCAAGACTTCTTCTGTTTCATTTTCTCTTGAAAGTTTAAGCGAAAGAAACGGCAAAGCATCGTCCGGCAAAACAGCTTGATTTGTTAAAACGTAGGGAAAACGCTTTGATTTAGACATTTACCTTTTCTGCTTCCTCAAGAAGTTTTCTTAGTTGCTCTGCCGCTTCATAAGATTCAAATGGAGAGTAAACAGCGTATGTCTTTCCTTCTTCAAAAAACACTTCTTCCTCTTTAGCAACCTCGTTTGCCAAAAACTGAATAGCACGAATTTTGTCCTTATGATTCAACGCTTTTAATGTCGGTAAAACTTCGATAATTGTCAAAATCTCAACTCACCTTTTTAGACAATATTAGCATATTTCCCGATTGTGAATTATTCCATCGTCAAGCCGCGCACGTCATAGGACATTGCGATTAAATCGTGCGTTTTGTCGTTGCGGTCAATGACATAATCGGCTAAAAGTGCTTCGGCATTAAATCCGAGTTTTTCAAAAACCTGAATCGCACCTTTTTGTTCGGAAGCCATTCGCGCCACCACTTTTTGCAGTTTTAATTCTTCGGCTTTGGCAAACAATTCACCGGCTAGAATATTACCCAAACCTTTGCCGCGAACTTCTGGTGAAAGTAATAATATTATCTCGCCGAGATGCCGCGACCAAGTTTGTTCGGTTCGCATCAAACTTCCGTGACCGACGAGTTTACCGTCGATTTCGACTAAAATCGTATGCCAGTTTCCTGTTTCAATGCGCCTGATCCAATTCTTGACAAAGGATTCCTGGGTTATATCGAAGGAAAGAAACAACAGGTCGTCTTCTGGCAATGAAAGAGCAAACTTCAAAACATTGTCCTTATCCGCCGCCGCCATCAGGCGTAAGGTTACTTTTGTTCCGTTAATATTTGTCGTCCAAGGATAATTTCTTCTGGTTGCCGCTTGTTTTGTCATCTTTTTATTTGACTGTGGTTTATTTTTTATCTTTTAACGATTCACCCAAAAACGGTATTTGCGTCGCCATATCGAGCCATCTTTTTTGAATTTCAACATAACTATTCATCGTCTGTTGGGCGAAATCAGCCAGCGCATTGGCGGGAGAATCTTTATCGAGATTTAAGCCTTGTTTTATTGCCCCTAACATCTGTGTATTTTGTTGTTTCGCAAAATCAAGCCAAGCCGAACGCATCTGAATCATCGCTTCAAGTCCTTGACCGGCAGTTTTTTGGAATGTTCCAAGAATATTCGGGTTCGTAAAATCAGCACCAGCCTGAACCGCCTTTATCATTTCGCCGCTTTGATCAAAGGCAATTTGCGACCATTGACGTTGTGCTTCAATAAAACCTTCCGCACTTTGTTTTGCCCAATTAGCCAAAGCATCGGTCGGGGCAGTATTAGAAAGTTTCATTACTTCGGAAACAGTTTTGACAACGAGCGCAGTTTGCTGAGTCGTAATTTCCAGCCACATTCTCTGCGCTTCGAGCATTTGATTAACTATCATCTGCGCGAAATCGAGCGGCTGACTGAAACTCGCACTCGTTTTCTTCGCAGTTGCGCTGGAAACTTTTGGAGCAGCGGCAGGTTTTGTTTTTGAATTCTTTTTATCTGCCGATTTTGGTTTCGGCGCGGTTTTTGTTGCGGATTTCGGCGCAGACTTCGGCGCAGGTTGTGCCTTCACTTCTTTAGGACTTTCTACTGCTTTTGCCGGTATTGTTTCGATTGGTTTCTTTACTTCTGCCATTGTTTTGTATGTATTTTTTCTTCTTTTGCGAAAGACGCGAAATCTTGTTTCAATTTTACCATTCTTTCGCAGTTAAAATAAATTTTCGGGAAAAATAAAAAAAGTCTGTGATTTATTCAATCACAGACTTCCCGAAATTCAAAATTTACTTGGTAGCTGTTTTCGCTTGTTTTCCTAAATTTTCAACTGACTGTTCAACATTAGAAATGATATTTTTGCCAATATCGGCAACTTCTCTCTGCATAGGAAGTTCCATATTTCCGGCTGCTTTGATAAAATTTTCACCGGCTTTGGCAAAAAGTTTGATCCAATCCTGACGAATTTCCGATGCTGCGTCCCAATAGTTTTTTGCAACTTTTAACTCATCGACATTTGCATCATAACCGGCTTTATACATTCCTTGAACATAGCTTTCTGCAACTTCGGCAGACTGCACCGCGCCTTTCAATGTTATGTTGGCAGTTTTTTCGGTTAAATTCACAGCGTTATCCAATGTTTCCGTAGCGATCGATTTTTTAGTTGTGCTCATTATTTTATAATCTCCTTATTTATTATTCACTAAACTTTTCGGCTTCTTATTGCCTGACAGTTCTTAGACTACATAATAAAAAATTGTTTGTCAAGCAAAAATCTCGCATTTGCGAAATAAAATTACAATAAAATTGCAAGTGGTTTATTTACAACAATTAAAAACATCGCAAAAAGCATAAAAGAGTAAAAATAATAGCAACAAAAATTGTGTTTGAGTAATTTGCGATTATAAACTCATCACGCATCCATTATAATAACTTGCAAATGCGAGATACATTTTGCTCTTATTATTGGCTCACTTAGCAAAAGTTTGTAGAAAAAAGTATCGCATCTGTGATATTATTCGGGCATTATGCCGCGAAAGAAAAAAACGGAAGAAACTCCCGACGCAAATCAAATCATCATCAAACGCCACGGCAATCGCCGTCTTTACAATACGAATCTGAAAACCTACGTCAACTACGAAGATTTAGCCAAAATCGTCCGCGACGGCAAAGACATCAAGGTTGTTGATTCGACAACCAAAGAAGATGTCACGAAAGCCGTTTTAATCCAAGTAATTCTGGACGACGAAAAAAATAACAAAACCGTTTTGCCGACCGAATTTCTTTTTCAAATCCTGCGTTCGCGCGAAGAATCGGTGCAGGATTTTTTCAAAAACCACCTGTCGGCAAGTTTTAACGCATACTTAAAGACCAAGGAAGAATTCGACAATCGCTTCCGCACAATGCTCGAAATGGCAACCTCAGCACCGCAACTCTGGGAAAAACTAATCCCCGGCGCGGAAGTGATGAAGGAACTTTTGACGGGAAAGAAAAAAGACGAAGAGTAATCAGTATAGCGAGCGGTAGCGAGTCCGTCCGCACTCTCAGAAGTTTGAGAAAAAAGTATAGTATTTGCTGCTGCTCAATATCTTGATTGCCATCAGACTCGCTACCGCTCGCTATACTGATTACCGATTGCGACCATATTTTTCGTGGCTCGAAACCCAATCGCTTGACGAAATTGCCGAACCGAGGGAAATTTCTCCGGCTAACACGACACCGGCGACGATTTCGGCGAATTTGTTGACCGTTCCGCGACCGACGCAGCCGAGAGTTTGCAGGCATTCGTTTTGCGTTGCCAAACCCGTGCCGCCGCCGTGCGTAGCGACGATCAATGACGGAATCGTAATGGAGATATACAAATCTTTTTCGGGCGTTATTTCCGAATAAATCACGGCTGCCGACGATTCGGAAACATTGGCGACATCCTGCCCGGTGGCGATGAACATTGCGGTAATTCCGTTGGCGGAATGTGCGCCGTTATTGTTCGCGCCGGAGAGAAACGAGCCGATATTCGCCACGCCGGAATGATAAACGAGCGATTCGGGTTCGACGCGCATGTGTTCGATCAGGACGTTGCGCGGCACGGTGCATTCCGCCGTCACACGCTTGCCGCGCGTTCGCATAATGTTGACCTGCGAAGCCTTTTTGTCGGTCGCAAAGTTCGATTCGAGATAAAAATGTTTGATGACATCTTTTTCGTAAGCGTCAATAATCCAACTGCACGCCGCAAATGTCGCGCGTCCGACCATATTTTGTCCCGCCGCGTCGCCGGTCGTGTAATTAAACCGCAGATAGACGAATTTGTTCGCCGTGTATGGATCAATATATTTCAGTTTGGCGACACTCGAAGTCGCTTCGGCTTCTTCCTTGATCTTTTCGATATTTTCCAAAACCCAGCCGACGAATTTGCGACCTTCGCGGGCATTTTCAAAAACGAAAACCGGCGCACGCTGCATTGCATCGCTGACGACGGTTGACATCACTCCGCCCGATAAATTTAAAACTTTAATTCCGCGATTATACGAAGCAATCAGCGTTCCTTCGGTCGTCGCCAACGGAATCAAAAACTCGCCCTGGGCAAATTCGCCGTTGACCTTCAAAGGTCCGGCAAAACCGACCGGAATCTGCGCGACACCCGTAAAATTTTCGACATTACCGGCGGTCATGTGCGGATTGAACGAATAATTTCTGAGATGTTCGAGCTTTGCGCCCGTGTATTGTTCGACAAAATCCTGTCGCGCTTTGATGGCTTTTTCCGAGTAATCATCTTCGTTGTCACGCGGTATGCGGACTTCCAGAGTTTCGGTCTCGGCAATCGAATCTTCGACCTCGAATTTCAGCGCACCGAACGGACTTGCCCGAAAAGCGATTTGAATTTTATGCTTGCCGTTTGCCAGATTTTCGGCGGCACATTTGACCGTCAAAACCTTTCGCAGCGGAAACGAAACATCACGCACATTTTCCGCTGCAATAAAATTTCCGTCGCCGAGATCAACCGAAATCTGTGAAAGCGGAACGTCATTGCCGTCAATCTTGATGCCGTTCAATTCACCGAATTCGGCATCGCTCAAACGATTTTTGAGCGAAAATATCACACCGTCGGAAACATTTTTCAGACTGTTGGTTGTGTAGAGTTGCCGCAAAAGCATACTCGGAATCGGAAAGAAAGCCATATTTTTATTTGTCCTCAAATGATGATAAATATCGTAATTGTTAAATAAATTGTTGAAATCTATTTTATTGTCAATTAAAGAAAAACCGATTCTCTAATTGACAATAAAATTTGTTTAACCGCGAGCGTTGAGCAAGGCTTCGCGCATTTCTCCGGCAGTTGCCCAACGTAGATGAACTTCTTTGGCGAGGGCAGTTTCAATAATGGCGGCGACTCTAATCGGAATTTCCGGCATTCGTCTTGAAATCGGTATAATCGGTTTTTCAAAAATAGCTTTAACTGTTTCGGCGATTCCGGCTTGCGGACTGAGATCAAGCGCGTGTGCGCCGGTCAAAAGGCTATACGCCGTCATTCCAATAGCATAAATATCCGACGGCGGTCGCACTTCTTTGAAATCTCTAACCTGCTCAGGCGGCATATAAGCAATCGTTCCCGCAACATCGCCGACCATCGTAACACCGCTCATCCCGGTTTGTTTAAAACTTTTTGCCAAACCGAAATCAGTCAATTTTGACATATACTTTGGAAAAGTTCCGTCAACAAGGATGTTTTGTTCTTTAATATCACGATGAACAAAACCTAATGAATGAGCAAAATCCAGTGCGGCAAGAATTTGTTCGATAATTGTAATAACTTCCTGATAAGTTAATTTGCCGCCGCGTAGTTTGACGAGTTTCGAAGCGTCCATACCCCCGACATATTCGGAAACCAAGTAAACCATCCCGTTATGCGTTCCGTGTTCGATGTAACTGACAATATGAGGATGCTGCAAACTTGCGGCAACTTCGATTTCCCGTAAAAACCGCTTTAAAGATTGCTCACTGACCGCGACTTCAGGAAGCAGAGTTTTTATCGCCACGACACGTCCGTCCGTGAGAGAACGCGCCAGCATCACACTTCCCATTCCGCCTTGTCCGAGAATTCGAATCATTTGATAATTCGGAATCGGCTGCGGGTTTTTCATTAGCTTTTCCCGACAATTATCGCAAAGATAAGAGAATTTGGTATCCGGGCTTGAGGCTTCGGTTTGCGCCGGAATCCCGCAATTCAAACATTTCACAGTAATAATCGAAGGAACTTTATCTACGATCTGTCTGGAATTAACCGGAAATTCCATTGTCGAATCAACCGATACCTCTACTTCCAATACGGTTTCACCGCCTTGAATCCGATCGCCGTTTTTTAAATGGGCAGTATCAACCTTCAAACCATTAACAAAAGTCCCGTTGAGCGAACCCAGATCACGCAAGAAACAACGCGGCGGAGCAATTTCCAGAATGCAGTGGTGACGTGAAAAAAAACGGTCGTGCGGCAAGCAAAATTGCGAGTCTTCGCTTCGCCCGATCATAAAAGTCTCGTGTTGTTCAAACGTGAAAACCCGACCTGTCTGCGGTCCGGCTATCACGCGCAATGATACGCGCATTTAACTAGATTATTATATTCGATAAAAAAAATCATTAAATATTGATTAAGAAGGCAATCATAATGAGGAAAATTGTTAATAGCAAAACAAGTCCGCCCAAAATCATACCTCCGATTGCAAAACCGCGTCCGCCGTATCGTTCCGGGTTGGTTTTTTCGTTATTAAACCCGATGTAACCCGTAATCAATGCAACTATGCCAAGCGGGATTCCGGCGTAGCAACAGAAGCCTAAGGGAATACTGAGAATACCGAACACCAATGAAACTATCGGCAAGGTTTGGTCTTGACTATAAACAATGGGCGGTGGTGCAAATCCTTGATTTTGTAAACCCGATTGATTTTGCCAAGGGGAAATAGGCGCGGCATTTTGCCAATTCTGATTAGTGATGCGCGGCGCGTCCATATAAACCGTTGGCGGCGCATCGTCCGTCATTTTATTCAACAGTCTGCCGTCATTTAGACAATAATTTTGTTCATCATCATTGTAAATTTGATTACAGGCTGGGCAAATCCTCATAGTTCGAAATTTGAAAATCGGTTATTTGTTAGTCTGAAGTCCTGAGAAAGCCACTTGAACGGCATCACCTGCATACAAGCCCAAAATGCCGTTACTATAACCGTCCGCATTTTTGACCGAAGTGATAAATTGACCGTTTATATAGAAATTCATCTGATTGTTTTCATCACGAATTTCCAGAATATTCTCATCCGTTCCGTCTTTGATTGCTGAAGAATTCGTCCAGCCGATGATATTTGTTTCCTTTTGCGGCAGATGACGCGCAACGCGGTATTTCTTATTTTCCGAATCTATCAAAAAGGAATAATCGCTTATCAAAGGTTTCGGATCGCTGTTCACAATTAAACCAAAACCCAGATCCGTCGCCTTTTCATCAATATTTCGGACGCTTACTTTGGTTGTCGCGTTCCCGGTTTTATCGGTTTTTGTTCCTAAAATAACGTAATAAAAATCTGCTTTCTTTGAATTCATTAAAAGTTCGTTATTTTTAAAGGATGTTTCTCCCAGTTCGGTATCACCTTTTACCCAATCCGCCAGATCGATTTCGTTAATTTTTGTTCGATCATCAGGAGTCTTCGCCGGAGTCGAAGTCGGAGTCTTTCGATTATCCGTCAGAATCACCCGGTTAGTATTAGGATCGCTTGTGTCATCAACATTAGCGACCAAAGCAATAAATCCGATAAGACCGCCGCCGCAAATCAAAGCTAAAACGCCTAAAATCCCGACTGCCCATAACCACGTTTTTGATGATTTAGCCGGCGGCTGCATCAAAAACTGATCCTGATTGCCAAAACTGCTGTGCCCGCTTTGTCCGCCAAATTGATTGCCGAACGGTTGATTCGGATTCGTCGGACGCGGTTGATTGATCAAAACGGTTTGCGGCAACGGACTTTCTCTTTCATTTAACTGATTTAAAGTCGTGCCGTCATCAAGACAAAAATTCAAACTCTCATCTGAATAAGTTTTTTGACAGTTTGGGCAAATTTTCATTTTTTATTACCTGTATTTTTTGAAGGAACTGAAAACCGATTAAGGCATTATACGTTATTTCTTCACGAAAAAGCCAAAAGCGGAATCCGGCAGACATCCGATTCCTGATTTTAAGTAAATTTGACTTTGCCGACAAAATCGAATTTCCAGATCCGAAATCTAATTCAGATTATTTCCACAGCGTCCGCAAAATTTAATATCTGACGGAAACATTCCACCGCAGCGTTGGCAAATCTTCTCAACCCGGCGCAATGTATTTGGCGGAACGCTTGCTGCCAAACCTCTTGATTGACTTATATTTGAATTGGCGGATTGGCTAAAACTCAATCCGCAACGCCCGCAAAATCTTGCCGAAACAGGCAAATTTGCCGAACAACGCGGACACGGAAAACCTTGCGGATTTTCGCCTTCATTTATCCGGGTAAAAGTGCGATTGCCGCAGCGTCCGCAAAATTTCACACCTTCGGCAAAACGCGAATTACAATTTGTGCAAGCCACTATACCGGGCATAATGCTTGAATGCACGCCGCTACTGCCGGTTGGCTGCGAAGGCGAAGGCTGACTGTTTTCACTTTGCAACGGCTTGAGTTGGGCTTGGATAACCTGTTCGATGTTATCTTCGCGTAGTTCAATGACGCGTTCATCGTCCTTTTCACCTGCTTTGGAAACTCTTAAAATATGTTGTCCGGCTGGAACGGTTGACAAAACCAATCTTCCCGAACTTCCGATACTTCCCTTTCGTTCATCATTTACATAAACTTCCGCGCCAATCGGGGCTAAAATCACGAGTCTCGAAATACCGGCTTTATTTTGTTCATCAATTCCCTCTGCCGCTGTTTCCAATTCTCCGATCCATTCTCCGACAGTCGCCGGACGCTTGTTCGGATCGGTTTCCAAAGCCCTCATTATTGCCCGCTCAACGTCTTTCGGAATATCGGAACGCAAGGTTGAAAGCGGCGGAGGCGCGTGCATAATTTTTTGCATAACGAGTTGCATAATATCGCCGGTGAATGGCGTTTTGCCGCCAAGCATTAAGTAGGCAATAGTTCCAAGCGCGTAAATATCGGCGCGAACATCAATCCCTAATTCGGGTTGCATCTGTTCGGGCGACATAAATTCCGGTGTTCCGATAATACCGCGTGAAGAAGGCGTTGCACTCGAACTAATATCGGTTACGGTTTGATTGACGATTTTTGCCAAACCGAAATCGCCGACTTTGATAAAACCGTCTCCTTTTCCTTTTGTCATTATAAAGATATTGGCAGGTTTTAGATCGCGGTGCAGAATTCCGGCATCGTGTGCCGCCTCGACACCATCGGCGATTTGGCGAAGAAGTTTGACGGCACGTTTGACCGGCAAAGTTCCTTCGCGGCGTAAAAGTCGATGCAGAGTTTCGCCTTCGACGTATTCCATCACGAGATAAAAAATGCCTTCCGCCGATTCGCCAAAATCAGTTACGTCAACAATATGCGGATGACTAATCGAAGCCGCCGACATCGCCTCACGTTCAAATCGAATAATCGCCTCGCCTTCCTGTAAATCTTCGCTGTTCAAAATATCCTGGCGAACGGTTTTAACAGCGACGCGACGCGTTCCTAAATTTTTATCATTTGCCAGATAAACCTGTCCCATCGCACCGCGCCCAAGTCTTCTCTCCAGCCAGTAACGGTTAGCCAAAAGTTGTCCGCCCGGTAAACTCAACCGCGTTTGGCTTTGGTCTTGCGGACAAAAATTTATATCGTCCGAAAAACACACTTCACATTTTGGGCATTCTTTCATTATTTCTTTATTTTCTCTATAACTCACGCATTTTCCAAACATTGAACGCGAAAAGTTTTATTTTTTTGCAATCAACTTGTTTTTTGGACTTTATTTTAAGATGTTGCTATAATCCGTCTTGTTAATTTATTGGGTCGTTAGCTCAGTTGGTAGAGCAGCGGACTCTTGTTCTTATTAAATGGGAGCGTTCATTGGAAACAATGAAATGAAAATGCGGCTGTATGCTGGAATCCCCTGAGAGCTTTAAGTATGACATCCATCATAAAAATCTTAAAAATTGGGCAATCAGCAGGCAACTCTTGACAAAGTTTTTAGATTATTAGCTAGTAATAATGGTGGAGTAACATTATGACAAATGATAATCTAAAAAAAAGGAACTTTGGGAGAGATTTCTGTTTGTAAAGAATTATTACAACTTGGTTATGAAGTGTTTGTCGAAGTTGGCAATCATTCAAAGGTTGATCTGATAATTTTGGAAGAAAATTATAAAACTTATAAGATTCAAATAAAAACCATCAAATCAAAGAATGAAACGGTTGAAGTTTATTCAATCAAAAATTGCCTTACCCCGAAATACAATTCGAGATACAGTATTCATCAAGTTGATGTTTTTGCCGTTTATGTAATTGATAAAGACCTTGTTTTTTACGTAACGTCAAAAGAAATTCTTAATAACAGCAAATCTTCTAAATTTAGATTCTCTGAAAGTAAAAACGGACAAATGAAAAGTGTTCGTTACATAAAAGATTATCTAAACTTCGAGAAAGCCCTCAGAGACTATACGCCGCACACCCAAACCTTGAAAAAGGCGGGTGATGAGATAGTCCAGACTACAACGCTAAAGATATTGGCGGCTAGTGAAAGCTAGTGTGGTAGGTAATCCGCGGGTCGCAGGTTCAAAACCTGCACGACCCACCAATTAAATTTTCAAATTTTGCGAAATCGATTGATAATTTTGAAATCCGACATTATTTGTGCCGAACCGAAGTAAAAGCATAGATAATCTTTCCGGTCAAAAAATCAATTATTTGGCTGACTTGACAAAACTTCCTTAGTTTGTAGAATTATCAATTACGGATGTGCGGGAGTAGCTCAGTGGTAGAGCGCGACCTTGCCAAGGTCGAAGTCGCGAGTTCAAGTCTCGTCTCCCGCTCCAAATTTAAAAGGATGAAGGATGAAGGATGAGTAAAACCCGATTCATCCTTCATCCTTCATCCTTTTATGGCGGCGTAGCCAAGTGGTAAGGCAGAGCTCTGCAAAAGCTTTATTCATCAGTTC
>JANMAA010000008.1:0-17217 GCA_031359215.1 Acidobacteriota bacterium
TTTCGTTTTTTTTGGTTCCGGCGTTGGTGATTTTTTAATTTTCGTTTCAGTCGGTTTAGCTTTGGCATTCTTCGTCTGCATATTTCCCGTTGCAGATGAAATGCAAAATCCCGAAAAGCAAATAATCACAAATAAAATCAAAACATTTCGACGCAAATTTTTCATCATTTCTACCTTTCAAAATTAAAATAAATATCATTTTAATGACTTTTTAGGTTTTTAAAGCTCGTGCATTACGTTTTAGACCGACCAATTTTGTTCGCTTCATCGCACTGCGGCGAAATTTTTCAGCATATTTTTCATCGGTAAGTAAAAGAAGTTCGTCTAAATCGGCGGAAATATTTCCCTCACGCGGCTCGAATCTTTTTTCTTCCGAAGGTTTTTCAAAACGATTCCACGGGCAGACATCCTGACATATATCACAACCATAAAGCCAACCATTCAAATTTTCAGAGATATTTTGAGGCAATTCTTCGGAACGTAATTCAATTGTAGCGTAAGATATACAGGCTTTTGAGTCAACTATGTATGGCGCGACAATCGCATCGGTCGGGCAAGCATCAAGACAAGCCGTGCAGGTTCCGCAATGATCTTCGATGATTCCGGTTTCGTATTCGAGTTCTATATCAAGCAAAATTTCACCGATAAAAACCCACGAGCCAAAATCTTTGGTAATCAAATTTGAATGCTTTCCAAGCCAACCGAGTCCGGCGCGAACCGCCCACGCCTTATCCATTATCGGTGCGGTGTCCACACAGATTTTAGCTTCGATTTCCGGTCTGCCGTTTTTTATCCAAACCAGTAATTCGCGCAATTTTTCCTTAACGACATCGTGATAATCGTCGCCCCACGCATATCGTGAAACTTTACCTTTTGTAGGAGTTTCTTCGTGTTCGTGTGGTGTGTAATAGTTTAGGGCGACAACGATGACGGATTCGGCACCGGGAAAAAGCAGTTTCGGGTCGGCTCGTTTGTCAGGTTCGCGTTCCATCCAGCGCATTTCGCCGTGAAATTCTCTTTCAAGCCATTCTTTGAGATATTCGCCTTCCCTTTCAAGTATTTCGGCGCGAACAATGCCGATTTTGTGAAAGCCGATCTCAAACGCTTTTTGTTTTATTTTTTCGGTGAATGAAATCACATATTTAGATTAACAAAAAAAGGCTGCTCAACCGAAGTCGAACAGCCTTTGCAAAACACATCGAACTTTTTTTTAGAAGTTCAATTTGAAACCGAATTGGAACTGACGCGGATCAAACGATGCAGTCGGTCGGCTAAAATAACGTCCCTTACTATCGTTTGCTCCGAAAGCATTGACATCGTTAAAATTGGGCGATGCCGAACCTTCATTGAAACGATTGAAAAGATTAAAGCCTTCGGCAATTAGATCGAGTCTAACTTTTTCACCGAATCGAAATGTTCGTGTTACACGCAAATCAACCGAGGCGAAAGAATGAGTAATTCCTTCGTTTCGTCCCAAATTACCCGATGAAAACCGTCCGTTTGTAATAAGCGGCGTTACACAGCCGGTTGTTCCCGGAACGCAGAGCGAACCATTGGAATTTGCGCTCGGGCGGTCGGTCGAGGTTGATTGATCGTTGTTGGCATCGACATTAGTGATGATATTGAACGGACGACCTGACGAAATTTCGATAAGCGGTGCGATTGTAAAATCAGCAAAGAATTTTTGCAATCCGCTATCGCCGCTTCGCCATTCCGTCGGCGAACTCAGAACTCCGCTAAAGACAAAACGATGCCGTTGGTCAAAGAGCGAATCCGATCTTTCGGCACGGAAATTACTGACATCCTGCGCGATAAGCAAAGTCTGCAAATCGGATGAATCATCAACCGAATGCGACAAAGTGTATGATGCTAAAAATGTAAAATTATTCGCAAATCGTCGTTTAAGTTCGATATTCAGCGCGTTATAACTTGAATTTCCGTCGGAAACCTGCGCGTTAACCGCGCCAAACGGGGAAACAACTCCGGGCGTTCGGAGCGAACCGGCAATTTGTGCATTAAGAACCGCCGGTGTAACGGCACCGCCGGTCAGAGCCTGCGCCAAGAAATAGTTCGGCGCATTCGGACGGAAGAAATTAGCGACGGCAGGTGCAACTACGCGTCCGGTCGGACACGAAGCGACAATACCCGGAATCACTACAAAACATCCCGCCCCGGTCGCTGTGCCGGGTGCAGTCGTAGCAATCGAGAAGGCGACGGCTTCCTGTGTGCTCGCCGGCAAACGTCCCGCAAAGCGTTGGAAATTTTGAATCTGCAACGCTGTATCGGGTGTGTTCAGATCCGTCGGACGCGGCAAGTGATGAGCACCGACAAAAATATATGAAACAGATAATGCCATATTTTTTGTCAACTGTGTTTCCACCGCCAAGTTTGCCTGCGTTGCCGACGCATATTCAAAATTTTGCGAAATCGGCAAAGTAAACGGCAAGACCGCACCGAAACCCGAAAATGTCTGGTCATTAAACCGCTGTCTGCCGAACTGATATTGAGCCGAAGCCGCCACACCCGGCGTAACCGGATTTCCTATTGCCGCACAAAACGGATTTGTGGTCGAGCCCGGAACGCAGACGGTTCCCTGAAATACCTGCGCGGCATTTAGCAAAGCCGTCGGGGACGGACTTCCAGCCGTCAAAACCGATTGCTGTTGCTGGGCAGCATCGGCAATGTCCGAGTTAAATGCAACGGCAAGCAACGGGTGATCGTAAAAAAGCCCGAGCGCACCGCGAACTACCGTTCTGCCATTGCCGAACAGGTCGTAAGCAAAGCCGAAACGCGGCGCAATGTTATTATTGTCGCGCGGAATTCCCTGTTGAACGCCGAGAGTATTTTGTGCCGCCCGAATATCATCAGCCGACAAATTTATACCTGAAAGCGGATCACGGAAAGCAACCGGCGCAATTGTTTGGGTAAATTCGACATCATAACGAACCCCGTAATTAAAGGTTAAACGTCGTGTGGCTTTCCACGAATCCTGTGCAAAGAATGCGATCGGTTTATTTTTGATTTGGCTGACCGGATTGCCGAAACCTTGAATGTAAATGGAAGGCAAACCCAGTCCATATGATTGAATCGGTGTAAAAGCAGGTGCTGCCGTCGGAAAACCTAAATTTGAAGCGGCAAAATCTCCAAAATTGAAAAGTCCGGCAAAATTCAATTCAAAAACCGCTGAAGGAATCTTGATAAAGTTAAAGTCGGCTCCGAACTTGAGCGTGTGATTTCCTAAAACGTAATTGTAGTTATCGGCAAATTGATAGCGTGTTTCGGTGCGGTCAACCGGCGAAAAAAGTTCACGCCCGATAAATGCCGTTCCCGAGATATTAAACGCTACCGCGTCGCCGTTTTGCGAGCGGAAAATCGTATCGCGTCTGCCGTAGCTAAAACGAAATTCATTAGCCGAATTTCCGCCAAGCGTCGAATTTAATCCGGCTGTAAAAGAATAATCCTTGAGTTCCGTAATTCCTGTCCGCGAAAAATCGTTCTGTCCTAACGATTGATTTTGCGATTCTACCTGAATACCCGTAACTGTTCCCGGATTGTAGCCGAAACGCAGTGTTAATTGATTATTATTATTGATATTATGATCGCCGCGAACCGAGAAAAAACTGGATTGGTCGGTTACCGGAAAAACTCTCTGCAAATTATTAAGCGGACGAAACGCAATAAATTGTCCTTGCGCGTTTTGCGTGTTGATCGGAACAGGTGCGCCGGTCAGGAAAAAACGTGAACCGACAACCTGTCCGGCAGGTATGGCACCACCCGCGCTGATCAACGGATTTACTCCGGTCAAAGCCGTATTTCCGCCACTCGAAGCCAGATATAAATATTGAACGGCGGCACTGATATTTGCCGGAACTCCGCTCGCAATCAAGGTTTGTGCAAACTGTGCCTGTCCCGCCGTCAGCCGACCGAAAGTTTGCGTAAACGGCAATATCGGTGCGCCGAGCGTAACCGAACTCGTCAAAGCATTTGCCCCGTCTCCAATAACATTGCTGGTAAAAAATCCTGATTCGTTGCGTTGCCGACGCTCAAACGCCGCGAAGAAAAATGTCTTGCCCTTAATGATCGGACCGCCGAAAGTTCCGCCGAATTGAGTGCGTGTAAACGGTGATTTGACAACTGCAAACGGATTGCGGGCTTGGATTCTGCGGTCGCGGATAAAGCCGAAAACATTCCCGGTAAAATCATTCGTCCCGCGTTTGGTAACGACATTGACGATTCCGCCGGTGGCGCGTCCGAATTCAGGCGCATACGAATTTGTCGCTACCTGATATTCCTGCACGGCTTCCTGACTGACCGTTGTGCGCGAAGCATTGATTGAGTTATCCGTAAAATCCGAACCGTCAACCTGAACGAGCGTTGAACGTCCGCGCTGACCGCCGATGTTCAAACCGGAAGTCGGTGCCGGTCCGATCGGGCGACCATTATCGCGCCCAACCGTAGAAAGTGTTAGTGCAAATCCCGTCGCACTACGCTCATTTATAGGCAGATTTTCAATTCTGCGCTGGTCAATCGTGTTTGAAACTGTTGTTCTCGAGGTTTCGACAAGTTCAACCGAATCGCCTGAAACATTAACGATAACATCTTGCGATCCGATTTCGAGTTTTATTTGCAGTTCGGCACTTTGTCCGACGGTTAATTTAACCGGCGAAATAACTACTTTTTTGAAAGTCGCGGCTTGCGCCGACACCTCATAATCGCCCGGCGGCAAAGATAAAATTTGATATGTTCCGTCATCGCTCGCCGTTACGGTTCGGGTAATTCCCGTCGAGGAATTTTTGACTGTAACGGTTGCCCCGGGCACAACCGACCCATTCGGGTCAGTAACCGTGCCGCCCAGATCGGCAGTGCTGGCTTGGGCTTGGGCAAACACTAAATTTACACTAAAAAAAATGACTATCGCCAACGTAAGCAACTTTTGAGCGACAGCGGAAATAAGCATTGGAAACGCTTTCATAATTTGATTCTCCTCAGATTTTAAAAACTTCTTAGACTATACCGGTAAATTTCACAAAACCTTTTTATGAGCGGGGATTCAATCAATTGCTCCGGTAGAAAACCGTGGCACGGGTTGCGCTCAAAAATTCTAAATTTTACCGATATTTTTTAGATTTGATAGCTTTGAAATTTTAATCCCAAATACTGCTTTAAGGCAAGCGGAGAGTTAGGCAAAGCGGAAAAAGAATAGGTGATCAGGCAGGAATGCTTTAAAAAAAAGAGAGTTAAAGAAGACATTTATGTTTTCTTTAACTCTCTTTCTGCATTTCACTTTTTGTTTAGAAATTAAACCTTGCGCCGAATTGAAGTTGGCGAGCGGGTGCGGCAGATGTGAAACCAAGCGGGGATGTCGGCGAAATACCTCTGACACCGCGGGCATTGATCGGAATCACATTGGCTGCACCCGAGCAGTTCGGATTTGTCGGAAAATTAGCGACACAAGCCGTTCCAACCACGTTATTTATTCCGTTGTAATTAACGTGATTGAACAAATTGAATGCCTCGAAAGTCAATTCCAAAAATCTTTGATCTCTGGCAAAAAATCTTCGCGCAAGCCGCATATCAAAACTGTAAAAAGGCGCACCCTTCCCGGTATTTCGTCCCGCGAGTGCCGGACGGTCGTTGAACAGGCGGCTGTCATTGTTCGTGTCGGTTCCAATAAGCAGATTAAAAGGTCTTCCGCTTCCAGCCGTAAAGATCGGCGAGAAGACGAAATCTTTGAGAAATACATTATCGGAAGAACTTATAATAACACCGCTCAAAACAACCCGATGTCTTTGGTCAAAGGCTGAAAGTGAGCGGTCTGCCCGCACATTCAACGGATTTTGTGCCAAATAATCAGTGTTGAAGTCAGTTGTCTCATCAATTGTTTTTGAAAGTGTATAGTTAGCGTTGATGCTGTAGTTGCGCGCAAATCTCTTTGTTAATTGCAGGGTTCCGGCATGATAAAACGTATTGGCAACCGATTGATATTCGGCATCGAGAGCAAATTGCGGTAAAAAGTTGCCGTTTAATGCGCCGCCGGTAGTTGAACAGTTAAATCCGGCTGGCGGTGCTCCCGGAACTACAAAACATCCCAGTTGTGTTGCATTAACAATCGGCTGTCCGGTAAATGCACTCGTGCCGATTACTGCATATCTTCTAACATCAACCGGACGAACAAGATGTAAGCCGCGCGAAAAAAGATAGCTGGCTTCGATAGCGATTCCGCCGCCTAAATCCTGTTGAATCGCGCCGCTTGCTTGGTAAGTTTCCGGGTTTTGGAAGTTTTGACCGATGCGGATGCGGGCTTCGAGCGGTCTGCCGGGAGCCGTGTTTAATCCGAATTGAGTCAGATCGGAAGCGACGATTTGCCGTTGCCCGATAACGCCCTGAGCAAGTAAAGTTTGATAGATAAATGCCGCGCTATAAGTTCCCGGCAGGGTGATCGCCGAAACAACGATATTGATGTTGAAAGGCTGTGTTCCCGAAGCCAAGGTGTTTGCCACATTCGTAATCTGGTTATCAATTTGACCGGTAAAAATGCCGGCACCGGCGCGGATAACCGTTTTCGCGTTCTTAAACACGTCCCAAGAAAAACCGACGCGGGGCTGAAAATTGTTTTTATCGAGCGGAACCGGCGAGGCTTCTTTTTGAATGAAATAACGCAGTCCGTAGTTCAAGGTGAAATTCGGTCGGACTTTCCATGTATCTTGTCCGAAAACTGCAAATCTTTCACCGTTACTGGCAAAAAACGGAAGTCCGAAACCCTGCTGATAAACCTGCGGCAGATTTACGTTATAGGCTTGTAAAGGATTGATAGTGCTGGCAGTCGTGTTGCTCAATGTAGTTCCCAGCAAAGAGGCTTGTGCCGGAGTAATCACTCCTGCCTGAACATCGGCGGTTATTTGCGCCCCGATTGCCGATCTTTGACTTGCCGAAAATAAAGTAGCAAAAGGAAGTGAACCGAATCGAAAAGTTCCCGGTAGAAATGTTTGCGAATTTGACGAAACACGATTATAGTCAAAAACCGCGCCGACCTTTAAGGTGTGTGAACCGCGAACTAATGAAAGTGTATCGGAAAGATCGAATTGTTTTGTGATGCTGTCCGAAGGTAAGAAAATATCGCGTCCGAAATTACCGAATCCGAGAATGTTAATTTCCGGTCCAATCGGATCGTTCGGCGTTACGGTTAATCTGTAATAAGAAAATTGGGCGCGAAGTTCGTTGATCGTCGTGTTGTTGAAAATATGATTTTCAGACAAAAGTATTCCGGCACTTGGTGATTCAACTCTGCGTCCGCGCGAAACTGCGTTCAATGCGCCGGTGGCAACATTCTCATCATTTGTCCGCGTGTAATTTACCCGCAGAAAACCGGAATCACTTTCGCTGAAAGTATGGTCAATGCGTCCGGTTAAAAGTGCGCTCGATTCGCTTGCCGGAAATTGACCGTTGGTTGCCGCATAGATGTCAGCCGTGCCGGTTCGAGTGGGGCGTGTCGTCGGAATCGTCAAAGCATTCCGCACTCCCGTAGCTAATGGAGCAAAGCCCGGTCTTCCAGCCAGATACGTTAAAAAGAAATTTTGATCGCTGACGGCATTTGCCGGTGCAATTCTCAGTCCGTTAGTTAAGGAATCGTTAAGTGTTACAAAAGATGTCAACTTTTGTCGCAAACCTTCCGCCGAAACGAAAAAGAATGTTTTGTTTTCAATTATTTTTCCGCCGAAAGAACCGCCGAATTGCTGACGGCTAAAAGGCGATTTTCCATTCGGATTACCGTCGAAAGTATTTCTTGCATCAAATACTTTATCGCGGAAATAACCAAATACGCTGCCGTGAAAATTATTGCCGCCGGTTTTTGAAACAATATTGACCAAACCGCCTGATGCGCCGCCAAATTCGGCACCATAGCTGTTGCGGTCAACCTGAAATTCTTGAACCGCTTCCTGACTAAGCACGTTTCGCGCTCCGCCCGAAGGCGTATCGGTAGTCGAACCGTCAACATTTATAGAATTTCCGCGACCGTTATTGCCGCCGAAACTGAGTCCTGACTGGGGAGTTTGAGCAACCCGAAAATCCGTCGAATCATTGATATTTTCAGCGTCATTTACACCCGGTGTAAGCAAGGCGAAATCCAAAAAATTTCGGCGGTTGATCGGCAAATTGTTTAATTGCCGTGCGCTGATAACCGTGGATTGCTGCGTTCTTTCCGTGTCCACAAGTTGTTGATCGCCGGCTAAAACATCCACTACCGCACCGGCTTGACCTAAGGTTAAATCAACATCGAGTGCTAATTGCTGACCGACTTCCAATACGACATTACTGTAAGTTTTGGCAGCAAAACCGGTCGCTTCAACTTTAACGGTATAATTGCTCGGCAGTAACGATAAAATGACGTAGTTGCCTTCACTGTCGGCGTTTACTGTCCGCGTCGTGCCTTTAGAATTATTTGTCGCCGTTATGGTCGCTCCCGGAACTGCCGCGCCGTTCGGGTCAACAACTCTGCCCCGCAACTCCGCCGTCGCGGTTGCCTGAGCGCAAATCGAAGTTATATTTATCAAAACCAAACATAAATATAACGAGAAAAAAATCAAAAACTTTTTCATATAAAACGTCTCCTTTGCCCAATTCTTTTTACTTTTTTTTCACTAATTATTGCCATTCTAAAATCTGTAATTTTTATAAAACAGATGTAGCTTTTCAAAATAATACTAATAATGACTTGCCGATCTATTGATGTGCGTTTAGTTTTGAATTCAATATCAAAAAATAAGCTGCTTTTTTGTTTCCATCCACAACAAAATAGCTGCAGTCAACTCTGATTTACTAAAATTCCGCGCATCGCCATTCCGCAAATCTCTTCACAAACCTTTTCGACGGACATTTTCCCATTAGGACTATACCAGCGTGAAAGCCAGATAATCATTCCTAAAATTGTAAAAGTTGCCGTCGTCAGTTCAATTTCTTTTATCTTTCCCTGCTCCTGAAGTTCAACCAAAGTGTCTCGGATAAAGTCGAAATAGTCTCGACGGCGTTTCAATGTTTCCTCTCTTTGATGAAAACTTAATTCATTGTCTTCGTGAGAAATAATAATGACCGCGTGATTTCCTCCCGCACAAAGCCGGGAGTGATTCAGAATAATAAATCTCAGCCTTTCTTCAGGATCATTTATCTTGCGTGCCGGTTCTAAAACCTCGTTTTTGACATTGTCGAGTCCCAAAGTTATTATCCTGTAAAGCAAGTCCTGCTTGCTCTCGACGTAATAGTAGAGTCCGGCTTTGGTTATGTTAAACTCATCGGCAATGTCATTCAAAGAAGTCGCATTATATCCTTTCTTAAAAAAAATCTGCGCCGCCGTCAGATAAATTTCCTGAGCCTTGTCTTGGTTTTTTTGAGTCCCGTTTCTTGCCATTTAATCCACTGAATATATGAGATAAATACAACCAAAATCTTTATTTTCAATCTTAAACGTAAATAGATTTTTTATTTTTCAAATTTAATCCTCTGAAAATTCAAATTTGTTTCAATTTTTAATGTATTTTACTTACCGTTCGGTAGAATTTTTCTAAATCTAGTTAAATTCTTGTTAATTGTCAAGGAATTTTCTTATTTGATGTCTTATTTTGTAAAAATAGTTTGATTGTTACTAGGAAACAGGAGCTTTATCAAATTCAGTATGATTATTTTCAGCCGAAGATGACTGACAGTTATTATATATCAAACATTCAGTTGAGATAAATTCACCGCAAAGTTTTTAACGTGGAAAATTTCTTTTACCAAACTAACGCCCAACGCTCTCTTACCAAAGAATATGCTTTTGAATTTTGGGTTTGATAGTTAGTCTTAATTCCCTTTGCGTCTTTTGCGATTAAAGATATTATAACTCTTTTTATGAAAATAATTTCGCTTTCCATTCCAACACCTTTTTATGTCGGAGATGTTAATGTTTATCTCATCAAAGCCGATCCTTTGACACTGATTGATGTCGGACCGAAAACGAAGCAAGCGGCGGACGCGTTGCGCCAAAAGCTGAAACAAAACGGTGTGAGTTTTGCGGATATTAAAAGAATCGTCCTGACACACGCTCACGAAGATCATTGCGGTTTGGCAAAACAAGTGCGTGACGAAGCGAAAAACGCGGAAATTCTCGTTCATAATTGGGAAACGGGACATCTTTTCGGCAGACTCGCCCGTGAAGAACATCACAAATTGATGACACGCGCCGGAGTTCCAAACGAAGTTTTTCAAGAAATGCAGAAAATGTATCAGGATATTTCGTTATTGACCGACGCTTTTTCCGATGGTGAATTTTCAGAATTAAAGGACGAAGCGGAACTCGAATTTGCAAACGGAACTCTGAAGGTTTTGCACACGCCCGGACATACGCCCGGTTCTTGTTCTTTTTTGCGCGAAGCCAATCGCACATTGATCGCCGGCGATTGCGTTTTGAAACGCATTACTCCGAATCCGATTATCTCGCCCGACCCGATCGATAAAGAAAAACGCTTTAAATCATTAGCCGAATATTTGGTTAGTCTAGCGCGTCTGCGTTCGTTTGCACCAACACTTGTGTATGGCGGACACGGCGAACCGATCGAGGATTTTGAAGAGATTTTTAATCGTTATGTGCGTGCCATTGATGAACGTCAAAAGCGTGTGATCAGTTTGGTTGAGAAAATTGGCGTAACGGCTTTTGATGTTGCTCAAAAACTTTTTCCAAACGCAATCGATCAGGATGTGCATCGGTTTTTAGCAATTTCCGAAGCCGTCGCACATCTCGATTACGCGGAAATGCAAGGCAAAATTGCAGTCGAGTTCAAGGATGGAGTGGAGGTTTATCGAAAATAATTCGGCGAAAAATCAAAAGTTTGGAAACAGTCGAAGATTGCCTCCAAATTTGGATTTTTCAAAGCATTTAATTTATATTACGGACCAAAGATGCTTTGCCTGCTGACTTTTCTTGAAAACAGACTCTTGATGTCAGGCGCGGTGGCGGCTTCGATAACGACCGTCAAATGCCTCTCGCTAACCAGATTTTGAATCGTGTTGTCCGAATCTGCCGGTGAAGTCGCACCGGCTAATGATGCAATATCGAATTTAAAGGTGTCATAGTTTCCGACAATCTCTACACAACCGGCTGAACCGAATCCGACATCATCTAAAATTCCCGGTCCCGCGTGAATATAGAAAGAGCCTTTTAAGACAATCGCACCTTTGCCGGGAGTATATCGATTATGAACCTCGTAATCGCGGATATAACGGCTGACAATGATGGTTCTGGCACTCGACAACCCTGAATTTGCCCACCCTTTTGTCGCATAAGCCGGATCAAGGGCTTTCGGGTCATTCCAATATGGCATAAACCTCGGAGCCTGATGGATTATGGTTTTGTCGGTGCCTGAATTATCTGTGCCTTCAACTATGATTTTATAAACCGGAACTTTATACAGCTCGATCCAATTCGCATCCGTTTGATAATCACGCGGATAAGACCGCGCTTCATACGAAGCCACGATCTTATTTGTCAAGGTGATCCTCACTTTTCTGGTCGGCATAAGCTAAATCTCCTTTTTCTATCGGAAATATTTATGCAAATTATAGTTTATGCCTTAGCCATTGTAAAATGATTTTTTTGAAACCACATTATTATTTCAGACTTTATCGGTCAACAAAATTATAGACAATAAAGCCACTTACCTTTACTTTCTGCTGCGACAAAAAAGTCGGTGTAAATTTTGAAGACTTCGCCGCGCTCAAGGCAGACGATTGTAATAACGGATGTCCGCTGACGACATTTGCCGCGATGACTTTTCCTTCTTCATCAATCGTAACCTGCACTTTAACTTGACCGTTAGCGTGAATTGCGCGCGCCGCCGCCGGATATATCGGTTGGGCTAAATATGATGCTTTTCCGTTGACAACGCCGCCCGAAACTATTTTTTCTGTTTTTGGTTCCGGTTTCGGAGTCGGTTTTATGATCGGCGGCGGTTTTGGAATTTCATTTTTTATTTCTACCGATTCCGGTTTATCAGGAAATAAACCTCCGCCTGTTTGATTATTTATGCTTCGTTCAGGTCTGCCGTCGCCGGACGAAATCCCGTTAGATTCTATTGAGCTGATTTTAAATCCTGTATTTGGACGAGCTTTTTGTTGATTTTGTGTAACGGAAACGCTTTTCGGAATGATTGTCGGCGATTCTTCAACTCGCAACATATCTACCTGCCGAGAAGGTAATTGGCTAACCGCTTTTTCCGCCGATTGAAGTTGTCTTTTTGGTTCGGGCGGTGCTTCATCAAGCGGAACGATTGGACTGACTAAAGCCGTAATATCGAGATTTTCGCTGCCCATTGCCAGAGTGTGACTAAACAAACTGAAGATTAGCGCAAAAGTCAGCACTGAAAATACAGTCATCGAAGTCGCCATTAAAATACCGCTAAGTTTTCTGTTGCCTTTTGAATTATTTTTTGATTCGACTAATTGATCTAACATAATTTTTTCCTCTCTGTGTTCGGGTGCCAATCTCGCGTCAAGAGTGTCCGTCATTTAGTTAGACACCGGGATTTATTATTTGTTCCCGAAACCGATTCATCTTGTTTGGAGTAAATTAAAAGACAACTTGGCGGTTTAGTTTTTCCTCTAAATGCAGTAAAGTAAATATCTCGAATGTGGGGGCGACAGGCTTCGACAGGGGTATGTATAGATCTTTGGATGCACGTCGGGCTTGCTTGTTAGCTCGTTAAAACACCAAGCAAAACACAAATGCCAATAATCAAATGGCACTCGCAGCCTAATTAAACTTAGGTAACAGCGATGTCTTGCGACAAGTCAGCTTGAAGCGCGTCGTAAAGGCATAACACATTTTAAGCTAGTGCCGTTTCTACGTCTGCGAAACGGCGCGAAATGTTAGTCAGGCTAGCTTTTGATAAGGTCTTGTCGGTTCACTTGCTTATCAAAAGCGAAATTTGAAGAGAACTGAATAAGCGTGTAGATTCTCTAGGTCGCAACCTTTGGATGCGGGTTCGATTCCCGCCGCCTCCACCAATTTTTTCCTTAAAATATGGCGATAGTAAATGTTCCCGATAAAAATTTGATGTTGCGTGATTGCCGGGAAATCGCGCTTTATTTGTCAGAAATCGGCATTGATTACGAATGTTGGGAAACTGACCGGGAAATTTCTCCCGACGCTTCTGAAGCCGAGATTTTAGAGGCATATTCGGCTGAAATAGAGCGTTTGAAAGAAAAAGGCGGTTATGTTACGGCGGATGTCATTAATATTGTTCCGACCACGCCGAATCTGGACGCAATGCTTGACAAATTTAATAAAGAACATTGGCACGACGAAGATGAAGTGCGTTTTATCGTTAAGGGACACGGACTTTTTCACATTGCTCCGAAAGATGCAGAAGTTGTTTCAATCGAAATGGAAGCAGGCGATTTGATTCGTGTGCCGCGCGGAACGCTTCATTGGTTTAATCTCTGCGGTGACAAAACGGTTCGGGCAATCCGGCTTTTTGAAGATATGTCCGGCTGGACTCCTCATTATACTGAAAGCAGAGTTGATGCTAATTATCAGCCGCTTTGCTTTGGCGTTTCTTATATTCCACAAATAATTTAAACCGCGAAACACACAAAAAATTAATTTATTATTTTTTACGTCTTTCGTATGTTTCGCGGTTAATTTTTGAAATGAAGGCAATTCTTCTCGACATCGAAGGCACGACCACGCCGATTGATTTTGTTCATAAAACACTATTTCCGTTTGCGAAAGCGAAAATTAGTGAATATATTGAACAAAATTTTGATGCTGTAAATCATGAAATCGAACAATTAGAAACCGAACACAAATCAGATTTTACCAATCAGATTTACGGTAGAGATTTTAAGAAAGATTCACCTGAATCTATTGCTAATTACCTTAATTTTTTGATTGACGTTGACCGCAAATCCACATCGCTCAAATCTTTACAAGGGAAAATCTGGCAAAAAGGTTATGAATCAGGCGGGTTGAAATCGGAAATATTTGCGGATGTGCCACCGGCATTTGAGCGTTGGAAAGCAAACGACAAAACAATTGCTATTTATTCTTCTGGAAGCGTTTTAGCACAGAAATTAATCTTTCAATATTCAAATTTCGGCGATTTAATGCCCGAAATCGACAACTATTTTGATACGCAAATCGGACATAAACGCGAAGTTAAAAGCTATCAATCAATTGCTGCCGAACTTTCATTAAAACCGCAAGATATTTTATTTATTTCTGATGTCGTCGAAGAATTAGATGCCGCACAAGCCGCAGAATTCGAGACAATTCTGATAATTCGTAAAGGAAACAAATCAATAACTCAGGAAACAAACCACCAACCGATTCATAGTTTCGATGAAATCTTGTAAGATGGAATAAATATCGAACACAGGGAGTTTATAGATTTATGGAAACTAATAATTTTGAAACAGCAACTTTAGGCGCAGGATGTTTTTGGTGCGTCGAGGCGGTTTTTGATGATTTGAAAGGTGTAGAAGACGTGGTTTCGGGCTATTCGGGCGGACATACTGAAAACCCGACTTATCAACAGGTTTGCTCGGAAACGACCGGACACGCCGAAGTTGCCCGAATAAAATTTGATCCGCAGGAAATATCATTCAAGGAAATTTTGCAAATATTTTTTGCAGTTCACGATCCGACAACGCTGAACCGGCAAGGAAATGATGTCGGTTCATCCTATCGTTCAGCGATTTTTTATCATTCCGACGAGCAAAAACATATTGCCGAAGAAGTTATCAAAGAAGTTACCGAGGAAGGCGTTTA
The DNA here is from genome assembly GCA_031359215.1 of Acidobacteriota bacterium. Classification (GTDB taxonomy): domain Bacteria; phylum Acidobacteriota; class Blastocatellia; order Pyrinomonadales; family Pyrinomonadaceae. Next base: position 14,798 of record JANMAA010000008.1, read on the forward strand.
TGATAATCCGATAGTTACGGAAGTTACGCCTTTTGATAAATTTTACGCGGCAGAAAATTATCACCAGGAATATTTTGCCAATAACCCGAATCAACCATATTGTGCCGCCATCGTTGCTCCAAAGGTAGCAAAGTTTAGAAAAAAATTCGTGGATAGATTGAAAAAGTAATGTTCAAAGAGTTGATATTCTCAGTTATCAAACTAAAAATCTCGCTAAAACTGCTTTATTTCCTCAGTTCATTCAACTCTTATTAATCTCAATTTGTCTAAATCCTATCCGCTTGTGAAAATATAAGCAATGAAATTAAACCTAGACGACACATTCAACCGCGAATTGCCCGCCGATCCGGTGACGCAAAATTATGTGCGCCAAGTTCCGAACGCGGCGTTTTCTTATGTTACGCCGAAGAAACCGAAGAATCCGACGCTTGTTCATTATTCGCCGCAGATGCTCGAAGCGGTCGGTTTGACGGAAAAGGATGCGAACAGCGAAGAGTTTTTAAAGGTTTTTTCGGGCGCGGAAATTTACGATGACACGAAACCGTTTGCGATGTGTTACGCGGGGCATCAGTTCGGGAATTGGGCGGGACAATTGGGCGACGGACGCGCGATTAATTTGTTTGAAGTCGAAAATGCGGGACGGCATTGGGCGTTGCAACTCAAAGGCGCGGGCGTAACGCCGTATTCACGCGGCGCGGACGGACTCGCGGTGCTGCGTTCTTCGATTCGGGAATATTTGTGTTCAGAGGCGATGTTTCATCTCGGCGTGCCGACGACTCGTGCTTTATCGTTAGTTTTGACCGGCGACGAAGTTTTGCGCGACGTGATGTATAACGGGAATCCGGCGTATGAAAAAGGCGCGATTGTCTGCCGCGTCGCGCCGGGTTTTGTGCGTTTCGGCAATTTTCAAATCTTTGCGGTGCGTCAGGATTTAGAGAATTTGAAAAAGTTGACCGATTACACGATTCGACATTTTTATCCGCATTTGAGCGAACCGAACAAAGAAACTTACATCGAATTTTTCCGCGAAATTACCGAAAAAACGCTCGATCTGATGATAAATTGGGAGCGCGTCGGCTTTGTTCACGGCGTGATGAACACGGATAATATGTCAATTTTGGGCTTGACGATTGATTACGGACCTTACGGCTGGCTCGAAAATTACGACCCGAACTGGACACCGAACACGACCGACGCGGGACAAAAACGCTACCGCTACGGCAATCAGGCTTCGGTCGGCGTGTGGAATTTAATGCAGCTTGGAAACGCGCTCTATCCGCTCATCGAAGACGCTGCGCCTTTGGAAGAGATTCTGGAAAAATATCAAACTTCATATCTGCCGAAGCACGTCCGAATGATGTCCGACAAATTAGGTTTGAAAGAGTCAGCGGAAGTCGAATTTATCGGCGAACTCGAACAATTAATGTATCAGTCGGAAATGGATTTGACGTTATTTTTCCGCAACTTGAGCGAGTTTGACGAAAATAATCCGAACGAATTTTGGACGAAACTCGAAGCATCGAGCTATTCCGAAAACCTCGAAAAATTCAAACCGAACTGGACAAAATTCTTAGCCGATTACGCCGAAATTCTAAAATCCGAAAACAGCGAAAGAATCTCGCAAATGAACAAGGTTAACCCAAAATACGTCCTGCGAAATTATATGGCGCAAATAGCAATTGACGCGGCGGACGAAGGCGATTATTCGGTTGTGGACGAACTTTTCAAGCTACTTCTCAAACCTTACGACGAACAGCCAGAATCGCAAAAATGGTTCGCCAAACGCCCCGATTGGGCAAAAGTCAAAGTCGGCTGTTCGATGCTTTCTTGCAGTTCGTAAAATGCGATAAAGGATGAAGCCGAAACTTCATCCTTTATGTTTTTGCTATGAATAAACGCGAATCAACTAAACTCTCTGACCGCTTTTCATATTCGATATAATTCATCTGAAATAGCAAACAAAATTGCTGAAAAAACTTGCGTTTTCAGTGCAAAAATTAGAAAGTTGCACTTATGGATACCTCTAAAGAAGCCGAAGTTATAGATTTTAATAAAATAAACGCCAATCTTGAATATAAAAATTTTGAAAATATTCAAAAGTTAGAAGAGATTGCAAAAACCGTAAATGCAGAAAAACTTTTTACCTCTGTAATTATGGCAATGTGTCTTGCTCCTGAAGATGAAATTAGTGAGGCAACACACGGCACAGTTCCAGCCAAAATTGAAATGTTAGCTTACTATTTATATCCGTTTTTTGGCTTGTCCGATAATAAAAATGTGGTTCTACTGGGAATTTAGTGGAAACAAGCTAAGTTTGCCGTAGAAAAAGAGTATTGCACTGCGGAAGTTTTCAAACTTCCGATAGCCTCTGCCGATTGATTTGAGCAGTTGGATTTTACCGTTCAATCTTTCTGCCATCG
>JANMAA010000029.1:0-10781 GCA_031359215.1 Acidobacteriota bacterium
CGCGCTGGAAACAATAAAAATAGTTCAGCCAAAAGCCGAAAGAATATTAATTGAAAAGGCAAGAGAAGTCATCAGTCGAATAGGCAGTATTCATCGCTACAACTTTTCAACTTCTTCGGCTTAATTTGGCGTAGGTATTGAAATGAATAGCGCAGTATAAACTGCATATTTCGCGGCGAGCCTTGAATAACTGTAAAGTTTGCGAAATTAGCCGGGGCATTGACAGCATTTTGCGGATCGAGTCCGACAGTGTAATTAGTCAAGTTTATACTGCTCATTGTTTGGATGTTGGCAACATTGAAAATTTCCCAACGGAATTGGAACTTATGATTTTCCCAAGGCAGATCGAAGTTTTTACCGAAACCTAAATCAATCACCGAATAACCGGGCAATCGGAAAATGTTGCGTTCGCCCGTTTCGCCCGGATAGGCGTTGCGAAAACTGCGATAGGCTTCGAGCGTGTTGCAGCCGAACAAACTTCCGCCGCGTGTCGGGCAGGTTTGGACGTTGGCGATTCGCGTGGTGTAGCTTTTAATGCTCGCATTGGTCGCGTTGCCGTAGTCAGTCGGCGCGGAGATCGGCAAGCCGGAGTTGTAGCGGAAAATTCCGGTCAATTGCCAGCCGCCGATGAATAGATTTGTCAATCTATTGATGCCGCCGAAAAACCGTTCGCCGCGTCCGATTGGTAATTTGAAAATAAAATTAGCGTTGACGATATGGCGCATATCGAAATCGGACGCGGCATAATTATCCGACTGCCTGAACGGATTGATAATCGAAGAGGCGGGATTAGTGAGAGTGGTTTGCAGTCCCGAACCGTCGTCGGAAGTTGTTGAAAAAGTGTAGTTAAAATCCATCGTCAGCCGCGTTCCGAGTCTTTGGCGAAGCGAAAAAGTTAAACCCTCATAATCGGATTTGCCAATGGAACTCCATGCGCGGTAACTAGCGTATTGCGGCTGAAAGAAAATATGTTGACCGGGAAAACGGTTTGAAAGGAGCGATAAATTTCTTTGCACGATTGTCCAGTTTGCGCCATCTCCGCAACTGCCCGCGCCTCTGAAAACGAGTGAATAGACGGCTTGCGTTTGGTTATAATTAGGGGAACAACCCAAAGAGGTGGATAAATTTGCAGGAAATAAATTGGCGAAATAGGGAATTTGTGGAATCGGCGAAACGGGCGTTCCTTGCTGTCGCAAAATCTCCAACTGTGTCGCCGCCGTGTTCCAGTCAGTGCCGGATTGCGTGTCAGCAAAATCGGCAACCGCCGCCGCATCACGCGGCTGCAAAAGATTCCGCGCTTTGTGTCCGAGATACGAAACCGAAACGAGCAAACCTTTGGGCAAAGTGCGTTCGTAAGTCAAGCTCTAAATATAATGATTCGGCGCGGACAGATTTTTGTCCAAACTGACTTCGACGGCGTTCGGATTATTTTGAATCGTGGCTTGTCTGGGAAAAGTCAGATTGCCGACGGGAATTTGGAGATTCGGCAGATTGCGGATTGTTTGATTAAAACCGTTGAACGACGGCGCGAGGTTGGCGGGAAGATATGTGCGATTGCTAACCTGCGAACTCGATACAAAGCCCAGAGTATTTTGGTTATCGAATCTGCCCGCAATAAATACCGTCAAATAATCATTTGTTAAAGAGAAACCGCCGCGTATGACCGATTCGTGATTTCTGCCGAACAACCAACCGAAACGACCTTTGCCGAAATCCGGCGACCACGCCAAAGCAATTCGCGGTTGGAAATTATTTTTATCCAATTTATAAAGCGAAGTTCTGCCGTTTGCGCGACCGGAATAATCCAGCACAATCGGCTCGTTAAAAGGTTTGCCGTTTGCCGCGCCGTTGGCGCGAAGCCGGAAATAATTGCTCAAAGCAATGTTCGGTTTGACTTCGTAACCTTTCGCCTCATAAACCGGACGGCTCAAACCGCAGCGCAATCCGAAGGTCGCCGTCAGATTCTTCCGAATTTTCCAAATATCCGACGCGTAAAAATCATATTCCTGACTGCGAAAATCGCGTTCGCGCGGCGTTCCAGAAGGTTGCGGCGAACCGTCGCGCAGATATGTTAAAGCAGCATTATACGTTGAAAAACGTCCGACGAGTGCCGCGACCGCATTTTGCACCACGCCGAGGTTTTCGTTTTGAATTTGATAACCAGCGTTTTGCAGCGGACTCGTGATCGAATTTTCGCCGCCGAGGAAAGACGCGGGATTGGTTGCTGCCGAATTATAGGCGCGGAAAAACGTAGATAAACGACTGCGAATCAGCCGGATATTCGTGCCGAATTTAAAAGTGTGATCGCGCCGAATCTACGAAACACGGTCGGTCAGGTTGTTCACCGAATCAATGGCTGAAAAGGTTCTTTGAAACAGACCCGGCGAAAAAACATTGGTAAAAGAAATCGCATTGTCAAAACTGTTAGCCGGATAACGCGCAGCGGCATTTGTAAAAACCGAAAGAGCAAGCGGATTACAGCCGTTCGTCGAGGAAAAAACCGTTGTGATTTGCGAACAGTCGAGCGTTGAAATTTGTCCGTTGGTGCTGCGAAAACGGACGATGCCCTGACCTAAATTCGGCAAAGGCACAGTGCGAAGATTCGTTGCGCCCTGCGTTGTCCGTTCGCCTCCGTAGCTGTAAAAAAAAAGGCTCGGTTTTTGATAATCGCGCCGCCGAGTGCGCCGCCGAAAATATTTTTATCTAATTTTGGTAGTTCAAGTCCGGCTTAAATCGTTCGCCGTCCAAGCGGTTCTGCGTCCGGTTAAAAAGATCGCGCCGCGCAAATTGTTCGTGCCGCTTTTCGTGACGAGCGAAATTTGTGCGCCCGACGAACGCCCTTGCGAGGCATTAGCGTTGACGGTCGTAACGCGAAATTCTTCAATTGCCTCGGCGTTAAGACGCAGATTCGGGCTGAAAATGCCGTTAAATATCGGGTCGTTGACATCAATTCCGTCAACCGTAATATTCGCCTGATCGCTTCTGCCACCGTCGACATAACCGAAGCGCGTTACGCCGGATTGCAAAGTCAAAAGATTGATAACGTCCCGCGCTTCGGTCGGAAGCTGCGTAACTTGTGTTGAATTAAACGAATTGCCAAGCGTCGCGTCCTGCGTGTTTCGCAAATTTTCGATTGAGTCGCTTTTGATAATGACAATTCCGCTGATATTTCCGACTTCCAAAATGGCGGAAACCTTGGTCGGCGAATCAACGACGGCGCGAACTTCTGTTTGGAGAAATTTTTTGAAGCCGTTTATTTCGACTTCCAAACGATAAACGTCCGGCTGAATTCCGCGAAAAGAAAATGTCCCGTTTTCATCGGTCGTCGCTTGCGTGTGAAACCTTTTTCGGTGTTGGTCAGCCTGACCGTTGCGCCGGAGATGAGTTGTTTTTGTTGGTCGAAGATTGTGCCGCTGATCGAGGTTGTGCCGGATTGCGCGATGATGTTTATGATTAAACAGGCGGAAAGCACGATGGCAATTAAAATTGTGAAAATGTTTTGTTTGAGACATTTAAAGTCCATACTCGAATTTGTTCCGGTCGCCGTTGGCGACAAGATGAAAACTTTGTTCAGAGTTACGCATTTATGCGTGAGAAACCGCCGCACTTCGCTGGCGAGTTTCACGGCTGAAGCCGTCACTCTGAGCAATCACTTCAATCCGACGCGCCTGACCAAATCGTCAAAGCGCGAGTCTGAACGCAACGGATCAAAGTCCGCTTCAATCTTGAGTTTAATCATTCCCCAAAGGTGTGCGCCGAAAGCCTTTTCCAGATAGACAAACGCCTGTTCAGGCATCTCAAGTTTGGCATAAAAACGCGTCATATACACAAAGTTGAGATTTCCGGTTTTTTCATCATCTTTTTCTTTTTCAAGTTGTCGCTCGTCAACACCGCGCCAACCCGTTTGGGCATAAATTGTTTTCCACGATTAAATCTACTCCGCATTCTCTCGTTTTTGTGTCAGAAATTGCACAAACCACTCGAAGGCTCGGTCATGCGAATTTTGCCGTCGGCAATTTGATAATTGGACGCGAGAATGTATTCGACTTTCTGCTCACGCCCGGCGGCGAGCGCGTCCTGCGCGATGTCGGCGTATTGGCGCGTCGCGCTCAAAGATCGGACTTTCAAGTCTTTCACCAAACTGAGTTTGTTTATTAAAGCGTCCTGAATTCCGTTTTCATAAATTGAATCGCGGTTTTCCGCCGTCAAAGGTCTGACGGGCAAAACGGCGATTGATTTGACATCGTTCGGATTGACGGAAGATTCGGATTGAAAATTGAAAGACAAAAGGAAAAGCAGAAAAACCGCGCTCGCAAACCCGACGGTGAAGAGGATTAAACGCGGATTATATTTGAGACTGCGACGCGGCGACACGGGGACGCGGAGATTCTTTGTCAACCTTCTCCGCGTCTCCGCGTCTCGCCGTCGCCGCGTCTGCAAAAGGGACTTCATTAACTTTGGCGACAAAGCGATAACCTTTCTTTGCCACCGTTTCGATGTATTTATTGCCGTTCTCATTCTCGCCCAAAACTTTGCGGAGCGTGTGAACAATTCGCGCAATATTAGCTTCTTCGACAAACGAATCCGACCAGACAACTCGCAAAAGTTCATCCTTTTCAACCAGATGCCCGTTGCGCTCGACCAGCACGGCTAGCACATCGAAAACCTTCGGCGCAAGCGGCACAACCGTGCTGTGATGAAGCAGTTGACGCTCTCCGACATCGAGCCGAAACGACTTAAACCGATAAAAATATTTATCTTCGCCGTTCATCTCACGCATCGAGAAATTAAGGAGAAAATCAGGATAGTTTGCCAAAGACATAATCAACCTCCGATGTTTATTGTTAAAACTGCATAACGCAAAACGTCGGTTGTTTGAAGTCTTCGGTTAATTAAGCTAATGAACCCTTGCAGTATAACAGCCGACGCAATATTTGACAATAAAAATCTTTGAATCCCGCCTTTAAGCGATATTTTAAGCAAAGGATAAAAAATTTACCGTCGTTTGAACCGAACTCAAAACACAGGAGATAAAAGCCGAAAAATATTTGTGAACGGTTTGCGAAAAAATATCGCGCTAATAGATGGAGGCAGAAATCAACTCGTCCAAAAAGGAGAAAAAAAGAAATGAAAGAAAGATTATCAATTTTTTGTCACTTGAAAAGTAACTTATTTCAAAATAGTGTCTTGAAATTAGTCTTGCCAATAATCATCTTGATGGTTGTTACAATAATCTTAGCAAACACAGAAAAATTTCCCGACCAGAAAGATAATTTGTCTGCTCCAGAGGTTATAACTGCTGAAACAAAAATGTTCACGGAAACTCCGACGGTGATTGACAGAACTACTGGTGATAACACTTTTATCTATAATCCTTCATCAGTTTGGAATAATAGATTCTTTCCAAGTGAGCCGCCCAACATAAATAAAGAGATTATGCTTAATGGATTTCTGGATGATTGTTGGAAGGGCGCAGAAAAAAACGGTGCTTTCTGTTATATCAAATGTCGGGAAGATTATCACGGAGTTGGACCTGTCTGTTGGGGAAAATGTCCTGTGGGTTACACGGATGACGGAGCTACTTGCCGTCGGGATGTCAAAACTATCTCTGCCAATAATTCAGCCTGTCCGTGGTATGACAAATGTGGTCTGACCTTGAAAAAGGGTTGTTCGGTTTGCCCTAGCGGATACAAAAATGATGGTTGCACCTGCCGCCGGGATGTTCATATCACTTCAAAACCCAGTTATGGACGCGGTGCGGGATACTTTATTCGCTCAGACTATCACGGCATTTTTTATCGTTATATCCGTGATCATCGAAACATCTGGATGCCATCGGCAAGCCCTTTGACGGAAACAGAAAAAACTTATCTTCGGCAATTTTTTCCAAACAGACTTGTGGAATCTGTTCGGGTAAAAGAACTTGATGGAATGACTGGTGCTTTCAGCCATTCGGCTAGTGCAACAACATACGGGAACGATTTTATTATTATCCGCAAAGGCAAGCGAACTAATGAGTTGTTGAAACATGAATTTGTTCACGTTTGTCAATACGACAAACTAGGTGTCCAAGGTTTTGCCAATACTTACGCAGATCAGTATGTGGATGGCGGGTATGAATACTCGAATATAGAGTTTGAGAAGCAGGCATGGGGGTTTGCGTGGAAGAACCTGAAGATTGCGGATTACCTAGGTTATTGCGAATAGCTAAATTAGCCAATAGTTCGGCAAACATCTGCTAATAGAAGGGGCTACGTCGTAGAGAATCTTTTTGAATGAAGGAGAAAAATATGAGAATCAAGAGAAACTATATATTGCTGATTACTTTGTTAGCTGGACTAATTACAGTCCTATCAAATCCAGATATTACAAATGGACAAACAGTAAAAATTGATTTCGAGAAATTACAACTTTCAGTACTTACAAAGTCACTTGAAGTTACTAATCAATTTAATGATAAAGGAATAAACTTTACTAATGCGACCGCCGTTGATAGTTTGGCGAAGCCTGAGTTTCCCCATTCAGGTAAGCAAGTTATTGAGTCGTGTTTTGGGTATGAATTTTGTTCAGTCCCAATTGGGATGACTTTCAATCAACCTCAGAAAAGAATTAGAGTTTGGGTGGGTTTTGACTACCCAGGAAGATATAGGCTTTACTTGCGGGCGTTTGATAAAAATAATAAACAGATTGTTGCTACCCAAATTGTAAAAGAGCCTTTAATACTTATCACTGGAATAACGCCTGCAGGAATTCTCAGGAGTTCTTTGAACTACAAGATGTTTTTATTGGAAGTAAATGCCAAATCAAACGCAATTGTCAGGGCAGAAGTGGGACTCATTACCCCAAATGGAGTTGTCGGCACTTTGTCAATAAGCGTGGACGATGTTGAATTTGAAAGGATTAAGTAAAACGATTAGCAAACAACATCAAAAAAACAAATAAAAATGAGTAATTACTTTTATTGAGAGGTAGAAATTATGAAAAAGAAATTAACGAAATATTCAGCTTTGGCGATTTTCGTATTATTTATTGCGTTAGCAAATATCAATGGTCAAACACCAACGCCATCTGGAGAAACAGTCAAACCAAGATTATTTCCGCCAAGTTTGGAAATTGTGCGAATTGAACCTACAATTCCGATTGAAAACCAGCCGTTGCGCGTTTATTTTAAGTTTTCTAACGATGATATTGTGCGTAAAGTCCGAACAGGAACTATCACAGGTCATATTTTTAACAACGCATTTAACGTAAAATCAGATGCTTGGAAAATAAATCTTCAACCCGGACAGAGCATCGAAGGCTCACTAACCTTAAATGTTCCGCCAAACTTCAAATCGGGTAAATTAGAGATTGTCTATACTGAATTACAGATCATTGCTTCAATACCAAATAAAATATCATCCGTTTTAAATAAAATATCATCGGCTTCAATGGATATAGAAACTCTTTTAGATGTTGACAAAGATGGCATAGATGACAGAACCGAACATGCCTTAATCGAAAGATTTCGTCCGTATTATCGCTTTTCGCTTAATAAAGGAAGTCAAGATGAATACCGCCCAACGGATATTTCTTGGTATTTACAGCGTTCAGAATTGCTTTCTACGGGTAATGAAAACGATTCGCCTTTATTTTCAAATGCCGAACTAACCAAACATCCTGAGTTGGTTTTGATGGATGTCGGAAAAGCCGATTGGATTCCGCCCAAAGGTCAATCCGATATTACTTTGAAAGTAACCAAATCGGATTATCACATCAATCCTCTCCATGAAATTGCGGGCATCGGGGGAGATGATTCCGGCAGAAAAGGAAATGATTGGGCAACCGTCTTAGCGCAAAAAAATGTCGGTCTTTATGGGCATGTCGTTCCCATAAAACTCACTAATGCCGAAAGTTATGACCGCTATAAAGTTTCAAACGGAAGCGATTCAGGGCAGGTATATTACAAAATTGAGTATTGGCAGTTTTTCGGATTTAATGAAGACAATATCGGAATTGCCGGACAGCACGAAGGCGATTGGACAACCGTTCAATTATTGTATAATCCTCAAACCAAACAAGTTGAGGGTGTTTTCCACTATGCTCATGGCAAAATTGAGGCACGTTTTAATTTACTGAAAGCGGGACAACCTGTTCCAATTACTCTTCCGAACAGTTCTGAAAAATTTGTGGAATACAGAGGAGAAAATTATGACAAATATGCTGATTTAGTGGCTTTTATAAAAAATTATTCCAACAATGCCGTTCGTTTCAGCCAAGACCCAATCTCCAAAGAATTTACTCATCCGGTAGTTTATATCGAGTGGGGAGCGCACGAGTTTTGGGCGACGGAAAAGGGATTTTTTCCTTTTGTCCCGAACCACAACGGCGATGGATATTCGTTCCTAACAGCTACGCCGCCGAATCTAGGAGAAGTCGAACATTCGCTTGCCGAAACCAATATGGCAAAGATTATTTTAAGGTTTAATGGCTATTGGGGGGCGTATGGAGGACCGCCGCCCGGACCAAACCTGCATTACCAATGGACTTATCCGGCTGATAGCTCTGTGCGCTGGCAATTAAAAGGTTTAGAAAATTAGATACCAATACCTACCTTTAACAATAATTAGGAGATGACATCAATACACGACTCTCTTTGTAGGCTATTACGACAGTGACAGCAAAACGGACGCGGCAATTTATCGGGACGGCTTTTGGTATTTACGACAAAGCAGCAACGGAATCTCGATTCAACAATTCGGCTTGGCAACCGACAAACCTGCTCCGGCGGCTTATTTGCCCTAATCCCAAACGACTTATTCATTCAGTCATTCGGGACTGAAAATAACCGCTTCGAGTTGATCGTATTAAGCCCTCCTCCAACTCGAAGCAGCTTAAACAAAAATGGCGGGTTTTAATTTCAGAAAATAAAAGGAGGAATTACAATGAAAAACTTACTATTTACACTTTTCGCTTTTAGCGCATTGAGTCTTTCGGCTTTCGCTTTGCCAAACATCAACCCGATACCGACGGCAAATGCGTTACGGTGCAAACTATTCCCTTTGACATTGCCATTGACGGAGCGACTTTTCGCAACGGCAGCGGCATAAATCCATTTGCTATGCCGCCGCCCGTCATTCCGCGCGACACTACCCTGATACTCAACGGCAAACTATTTCCCAGCGGCACAGTCCATTCCGGCACACAAACCAATGACCCGAACGGTCCGGGCAGTATCGGCGATTTCTATTGTCGCGGAACATTTGTCAACAGTTTCGCCGATATTATAATGGGCGCACAACCGGAAGTGCAGACGACACAACTATATCGTTTCAATAACGGCGACCAGCTAATTATGGAAGGTGTCGAAGGCGGCGGCGTGTGGATCCGCGCCGTAACGGGCGGAACAGGCGCATATCGCGGTGCTTCGGGCGAGATGCGCTATGAAAGAGTCGGCACGAATATCACCGGAGATTTCAACATCCGCGTTATATTCACCTTGAATATGCCGGCGCAATTAAGGCAATAGCTATAACAAACTGTCCGACTCTGTTTGCACTGAGAGTTTGATGATTTAACTTCCCGTAGTTTGATTGCTACGGGAAGTTAATAGTTTAATTTCAGAAATTGCAAAACTGACCGACGAATATTAACTGAACCGAACTTTCTCGCCCGTTCTGATGGCTTCATAGACTTTTTCGACAAGTTCGATTGATTTATAGCCGTCAAGGGCGGTTACCGGTGGTTTAGTTCCGTTTAAGATGGCATCAATAAAAGCCTTGTCTTCCTGCATATAACCCCAACGCTCTTCTTTTTCCGTCATTTGCCACGAAAGCGTTTCAAAGTTTGCGTCAATGCCTTTTGAATCGAGCAATCTTTCCATTTCTTCGGTCATAATCGTGCGATGATGGCAAAATACTTCGATGCGTTCAAACGGAAAATGCCAACTCGCGTCGGACGATGACGCAAAGGTGCAGTGAAAACCGTTTTTGAATTTGAAAATGATGGAAAACTCGTCGAGTTCGGGATATTCGTGTTGTGAACCGTAAGCGACGAGTTCAGAGATTTCGCCGAACTGAAACCGCATCATATCAAACAGATGAATCGTCGTTTCATACAAAAATCCGCCGGTTACATTTACATCGCCGGTCCACACCGGGTTGAGCAATTCGCCGCGATTCATCTTGATATGTGCCGAATGTGCTTTGTCGTCGTTCAATAATTCTTTGAGTTTCGCATAAACCGGCGCGTAACGGCGATTATGTCCGACTTGGAAAACCTTGTCGGAGTTTTGAGCAATATCGAGTAATTTTTTCGCGTCCGTCAAGCCGATTGAAAAAGGTTTTTCGCAAAAGACGTGCTTTCCTTCCGCAACGGCGTGTGAAGCGATTTCCGTGTGTGTTTTATTCGGCGCGCAAACTAAAACCGCATCGCAATTTTCAAATAATTCTTCCCGTGATCCGCAAACTTTGCCGCCGACTGATTTAGACGTTTTTTCCGCTTTTGCCGGCACGATGTCGTAAAGCGCAGCTATTTCAGCTTTTTCATTCTGAGAATGAATTCTCGCGTGAACATTTCCGATGTAACCTGTTCCGATAATTCCGATTTTTACTTTGCTCATTATTATTTTTTACAGGGATGAGGGTGATAAAGAGGATAAAAACCTTTACTGCTTCTATTTCCACTAAGTTTTAACAATCCCTGCTAATCATCTTCATCCCTGTTAATTTTTTTCAAGCGTTCTGACTTTTCGATGTCAAACCTAATACTTTCTCCGTCGCTTTTTTTGCCTTTCGCGCCCC
>JANMAA010000053.1:0-23616 GCA_031359215.1 Acidobacteriota bacterium
GACAAAAGGCAAGTTCGACGGCGTATTTATTGATTCACAACGCAACGACGAAACCGCTTGGACACGCCTCGACTTCGATATGCGCTCGCCCTACGAAGATTCGCGTGCGCCACTCGTCCCCGGCAAACCCGAAGAACGCCGCTATCGCCTGCGCTACTTCATTGACAACCAACCAGTCGGCGCGTGGTCGGATATGATTACCGTCATTACGCTGCCGTAGTAGAAAGTGAATTAAATGAAGCCTGTGCGTAATTAAGTATCTTACTTTGCACCGGTTATCACTTTCGGAATAGCTAATAGCTGATAGGTAATAGCTGATAGTTTAAGAAATGTCGCTGGTTCGACAGGCAAACTTATTATCTATCAGCTATCACTTATCAGATATTCCGAAGTTTTTTTGCTCTTTTAAATTACGCACAGGCTTCAATTAAGGTGGAAAATGATGATAAAATTGCCGTTGAAAATAAGATTATGGCAACCACCAAAAAACGCAATTTCTATAAACCGGAGTTCAAAGCTAAAGTTGCTTTGGAAGCGGTTCGACGTTCATCCAAATCAGATTTCTAAATGGAAGAAACAGTTTCTCGAATCTTTGCCCAAAATGCACCGATTATCCGAATCAAATAACTAACTGCACTTTTGACAATCTCAATCGCTTGACCAATAATCACTTATCCAGATTTATCGGAAAATGTTGCGCTGACTTAATTTTGAAAGTAATTTGACAATCTGACTAAGTTTGTCAATCAACATTTTCTAAATATCCGAGTTTATGAACCCAAATTATTTTAATTTATGTGCGGTTTTGGTAATTTTAATAATTATTACGGCTTGCGTTTGCCGTTCAAATAAGAATTCGGAGTCAATCGAGCCAAAAACATCTCCGGTTCAGGCGAATGCTATTGAGAGTTCGACCCCGATAATTAAAGATATTTCTGATAAAGAAAAAAATAAAAAGGAAGATGACGGTGATTTTAAGGTCGATCATCTCACGGTGAAAAACCCGCGTTATTTGGATATTGACCGTCAGATTAAAGAGAAAAAGGAATTGGAGAAAGCGGCGGACAGGCTTAATCAGGCTTTGAGTCTGCCCAACGATATTACTTTACGCACCAAAGATTGCGGTGAAATCAATGCTTTTTACGATGCAAATGACCAATCCGTTACGGTTTGCTATGAATTGATGGAACATTTTTATAAGGTTTTTAAAAGTGACGGCGACAATGATCAGAAGGCTTACGAATATATGTTCGATGCGGTGCGGTTTGCGTTTTTGCACGAACTCGGACACGCACTTATCGACACATATAATTTGCCGATAACGGGTAATGAAGAAGATGCGGCTGACCGTTGCTCTTCATATATAAATCTTGAAGAATTAGGCGATGATGGAGTTCGAGCCGTGCTTGCCGCCGCCGATGCTTTTAGAATCGAATCAAAAGGAAGTTCGATGAAGACGAGGGATTTGTCGGATGAGCATCTTTTACAAGAACAAAGATCATTTAATGCGCTTTGTATGACTTATGGCTCCGATTCAACAAAACACGCCAACATCGTAAATGAAGGATATTTACCGAAGTCGCGCGCCGAGCGTTGTCCGGGCGAATATGAACGGACGGCGAAAAGTTGGGGCAAATTGCTTGCTCCGTGGCGAAAAAATTAGGAATAAATCAAAAAAAAGGAAATGAAAAATATGAAGAAAATAATTCAGAAAATTAGTTTGGGTAACGAATCCACAATCAATGTGCTTTTTGTCTTTTTGATATTTATTTTTGTTAGTTTGGGCTGCTCCAGTTTAAAGCCGAAAAATGATCCGGTTGATGTAAAAACTCCCGAACCCGCAGTAAAGACACCAACGCCGAAACCGGTAATCAAAAAGGCTGACGCATCGAAAGGTGAAATTCCGAGAGACGATGAGCTTCAGGAAATGGTAAAAACAACGCTTTTAGATTTTAACGATGCCGTTACCGGCGCAGATTTTACGACTTTTTACGGGAACATCTCCAAACTTTGGCAGCGTCAAACTTCGCCCGCAAAATTAGAAGATACTTTCAAAATATTTATTGACGGTAAAAATAATTTTAGCCCAATTCGCTCGAAAGAAGCGGAGTTTTCATCGAATCCGAAGGTGGACGACAGCAAGGGTTTTAAAGAATTAGTGCTCGAAGGAAAGTATGACACATCGCCGCTGCCAACCAAATTTACTTTGAAATACACTCCTGAAAGTAAAAATTGGAAGTTGACCGGCATTATTGTTGACACGACTCCTTAAATCCGTATGTGAGAAATGAGAAATTTAGCAACTTTATAATGCTTTTTGAGTCTTCAGTTTTTATTTCTCATTTCTTACATCAAACCGAAATAAATTATGAAAATACACGAATATCAAGGGAAAGAATTGTTAAAACAATACGGCGTGCCGGTGCCTAAAGGCATTGTTGCCAAAACACCGGGTGAAGCCGAACAAGCCGCGAAAGATTTGGGAACTGATGTGGTCGTCGTCAAAGCACAAATTCACGCCGGCGGGCGCGGCAAAGGCGGCGGTGTAAAACTCGCCAAATCTCCGGCGGAAGCGCGTGAAATTGCCGAACAAATGATCGGAATGACACTTGTTACGCATCAAACCGGACCCGAAGGACGCGAGGTTAAAACTTTGCTTGTCGAAGAAGGTTTACCGATTGACCGCGAATTTTATCTTGGCATAACCTTAGATCGCGTAACGGGCAGAGATGTTTTTATGGCTTCGTCGGCAGGCGGAATGGACATCGAAAAAGTCGCCGAAGAAACACCCGAATTGATTCTCAAGGAAACGATTGATCCATCTGTCGGACTTCGCGGTTTTCAAGCGCGAAAACTCGCGTTCGGACTCGGAATTCCAAACGAATTGATCGGTCAAGCCGCAAAATTTATGCTTTCGCTTTACGAAGCATATCAAAAAATGGACGCGACAATTATTGAGATCAATCCTTTTTTGCTGACCAAAGATAATCGTTTGATCGCTTTGGATGCAAAAGTTAATTTTGACGATAACGCGATGTATCGGCACAAAGATTACGCCGAAATGCGCGATTTGAACGAGGAAGAACCGCTCGAAATCGAAGCGTCGAAATTTGACCTGAATTATATCAAACTCGACGGCAACATCGGCTGTATGGTCAACGGCGCGGGACTTGCGATGGCGACGATGGACATCATCAAACTTCACGGCGGCGAACCGGCAAATTTTTTGGATGTCGGCGGCGGCGCGTCACAGGAAAGAGTCGAAAATGCGTTTAGAATTTTGCTGGCAGATGAAAACGTCAAAGCGGTATTAATCAATATCTTCGGCGGTATCGTGCGTTGCGATATGGTGGCAATGGGCGTTGTCGCGGCGGCGAAAAATTTGGGCGTTTCGATTCCGATTGTAGCGCGTTTAGAAGGCACAAATGTCGAAGAAGGCAAGCGCGTCTTAAACGAATCAAACATCGGCATCATTTCCGCTGACGGAATGAGCGACGCTGCTTCTAAAGTTGTCGCGGCGGCAGCATAGATTGAGAATTAGAGAAGAGGAGATGAAATCATTATCTTCTCTTTTCTTTTCTTATCCCATTTACCATTAGAAACTATGCAAGAGTTGTAATTGGACGGAACTCGGACACTCTTGTCCGAAAGCATTTGATAAATGCTCAAAACCGTGATGTCAGTTCAAGTTTAGGATTATTAAGCAATTTCAAACGCTTGGCGTTTGTTCGGACAAGAGTGTCCGAGTTCCTTTTCTAATGCACAATTTCTATTTGTAAATGGTATTATTTCTGCCCACTTTCTTCATCAACAATCTTCTTTGTCCATTCACTGTATGGATATTTTTTCTTTAGAACATTGCCGATTTCCCCCCGCAGTTCTTCATTGTTTCCGCAACCGTATTTTGTCCAGCCGTTTGCTTCATAAACCCTAAAAAGACTTTCGGGAATACGTTTGTCGAGCGGCGAGCGTTTTTGCCATTCAAGCACTTTTTTACCAAAATAGGTTGGCGCGTCACCCAAATCTACTAACTTTTTGCGTTCGAGTTCAGCTAAGTCAGAATGTGCTTTTGATAAAAAAGCGGGATTTTTGATTGATGCCAGCGGTCTTTCTTCGCCGGTTTCTGCGTCGTAAGCGACTGACGACGGCGCACACCACCAATCATTTGCGTCAAAATTGCCGAATTCATTGTCGGATTTTCCCAAACCGTCTTCGAGAAACGGGCTGACAATCGGATTTTTCAAAATAAAAAATAACGTGGCGTTTTGTTTAGCAATCGGAGTTTTTGCCGTCAGTATCAGATTCATTAAAGTTTCAAATTCGGGATGAAAACTCACCGCGTCAGGCGCGACTTTTTGCGCCGTTGCATAATCACCAAGCAAAGCGGCGCGTGTCCAAATCGCTAAGGCAAATCGTTCGCGCAAATAATCGGGAAGCGCAGGCGATTTATAGGCTTCGAGCAAAACCGGAATCGGAAATTTCTGATTGATAAGTTCAATCGTTTCATAATCGAACATCACGCGGTTTTGCCATTGTTTTTCGTTTTTGAAATTATTTTCAACTTCATTGTAATAATCTTCGCGCGTTTGATCGGGATAATTTTCGTGCGAATACCACGATTTTTGTTCGGCGATAAAATCTTCAATCGAACCGCTTTGCCCGTCCCAATCGAAAGTAAATGGCTTGAGTTGAGCAAATTTTAGAAAATCCGCCAGCGTTTCGGACAACTTTAAACGCAATATTTGAAATTGATTACGCGAAGAAAGCGGCATTTCTACGGTCGAATTCAGAATCTCGTCAAGAAATTTCCGCGCTTCCGAAGTCTTGCCTTGTTCAATCAAAATCCGTGCCTGATTAAATGCTATGGTTGGAAAAGCGGGCGAATATCGGGAAGTTTTATTTGCCGAATCGAATAGATATATTAACTCCGACGAATTTTTATCGGCTTTCGAAATTGCCGTCGCAAGCCATAAATCCGAACCGCTTTGACGAAATCTCGACAGCGAATAGAGATACGCTTCCGTGTTTTGCATTTGATAAACGTAGAGCCAATCGGTCAAATCGTCATTCCGCAAAAAGTCCGGCAAAATCGAACGCGAAAGTTTTCCCTCGCCGTAATATCCGCCTTCGTATTCATTCGGACTGTTGCCCGCGAAGCGTCCCGTATAAGCCGAACGACGTTGTTCACGAACATAATCTTTCAATTTGTCGCTCAACGGTCTGCCGATTGCTTTTTCGGCTTCGGCGATTGCCTGTTCGTCGGTGGCATCAGGTTTTAGATAAAACGTCACACTTTGCGGGGGTTCTTCGATATAAAGCGTGATCGTCAAATCACCTTCGTCGTGTGGAGGCTCAATGTATGAATTTGTATTCAAGTTACTTGAGATAGTTTTAGTTAATGAATTAGCTGAATTTGAGATATTTGAATTCAGATTTCGCTGAATTTCTTTCATTTCCTCCTCTTTTTGTTTATTTGAAGCATCATGTTTAATTTGTTCTTGAGCCTTGAGCGTTTCTTTTTCAAATTTATCAAGCAGCCAATTGTAATCGATCAAATCCTGTCGAAAATGGCGACTGCCGGAAACAGTTAGATTTCGCGCTAATTCGCCGACTCGTTCCTTCGGATGAAGGCGATATTTTACCAATCCGAGCAACCCGTTTGCCGAATCCGAAAACTTTCCGCCTTTTGAAACGACCAGCGAAAGATTTTGCTCGGCTTCGATATAAAGCAGATTTGTTTTCGCTTCGTCTTTTGACAAACTAGCTTGTCGAATAAGCGTTCTGCCGACGAGATATTCCGCCGTTTCCTGCCACGGCGATTGAGAATCCTGCGCGATTTCCGCGAAACGACGTTTTGCTTCCTCATAATCGAGCGAATAAAATGCCGCCGCCGCCATTTGATAAGCGCGGTCTTTTTGCAACCATTCGGGCATTCCTTCATTCGGCGGTTCGGGCGAAGTTATTCCGCTCGCACAATTTTCAAAAACCCGATCTTGCCCTCTTGCCCAATTTTTCACGTCTTTTGAATCCGAACCGTAAGAACTCATCCGATTGGAAAGCGTATCGGCAGCGGTTTCAAACGAACTTTTTGTGCAATTAGGGAAAAAATCATATCCGCCATATTCGCGTTCGGTATAAATGTCGGGCAATTTTTCGTCTTTTTCAGCAACTTCTTTGCGTTTTTCAACCCATTTTTTTACAGCGTCGCCAACTTCATTATCATCGTAACTTTTATTATTAAACTCAGCATTCCAAACATCGACAAGTGCTTTTTGTTCTTCGGCATTAAAACTTCCGCCGTTCAAATAACGATACGACGCAATCAAAACAATGCGTCGATAACTCGGCTTTAAAATGCCGATCTTTCCCGCCGCAAAATTTTCGTATGGATTGTCCGGCGCATATTTATATTCAAAAACCGGCGAAATATAAGAAGGACCGCACGGCAAAACATTGACGAAAAATGCCGGAATTAAAACAGTTGATGTTAAGAAACGAAATAATTTTTTCATACTGTAAATTAATGGATTACATACCAAACCAATATGGTGTTTTCTTTGTCCAAGGAGAGTTTTGATAGCGTTTGTGCAGAATATCAAAAGCCTGTTTCGAGTAAATCTTAGTCGCCTCGTCCGTGCAGCCGTAACGCGTCGAGCGAACCGCCAGATGTAGAATTTCGGGTGTTTGCGGATGTTTGGGATTTTGGTTGGCGAATTCAACCGCCCGACGCGCCAGCATCGTCGCGGAATTTCCGGTCGAAATTAACGCTTTATGTTCGCGGGTAGCGGCTTTTTGCTCGGTTTCAGACAGAAAATCAGGATAAACATTCGGATAATTGAAGTTATAATTATCGTATTTTGAATAATCTTTGGCAGCTTCATCTTCGACGCACCACCAATTACCGCGAATACTGTCAATTACCGTCGGCAAATCCGATTCCGTGGTTGATTCGCGTCCGAAACCGACCGGAACGTAAGGTTGAATGACCGGATAACTCAAAACCGCAACCATCGCGGCGGCTTCACGATTAGTTGAATTTGGAGCGTTGGCATATTTAGAAAACTGCGGCGTAAATTCTTTGGCATAACGCAAAATCAGCGGCGTAA
Organism: Acidobacteriota bacterium; assembly: GCA_031359215.1. GTDB lineage: Bacteria > Acidobacteriota > Blastocatellia > Pyrinomonadales > Pyrinomonadaceae. Next base: position 7,107 of record JANMAA010000053.1, read on the forward strand.
ATTCTTTTTCGATTGCCTGATTTCCTAAAACGAAAGCACGGGTCCAAACCGCGACAACCAAAAACTTTTTCAAATGTTCCGGTAATTGCTGATTTAATGCCGCCTCTCTCAAGATTGAAAGTGGAACTTTTTCGTTCAAAAATGCAACGGTATCATCATCGAACATCGTTTGCTTTTCCCAAGTTCTTAAAAACGGATCGTCGTTTGAGTTCGTCCCTTCTTCACGCCCACTTTCATCGTAATCAAAAATCACGACCTTGCGTTGGGCATATTTAAGAAAATCGCCGAGATTTTCGGCAAGTATCATTCTTTGTGCGAAAAATTTGTTTTGGGTTGAAAGCGGTAGATTTTTAAAATTATTGTTGATTATTTCATCTAGTTTTTGTTTGGCTTCGGCACGCTTTCCGTTTTCAAGTAACAGGCGGATTTGATGATAGCGAATCGTTGCAAAAGCTATGGAAGTTGGTTTGATTTTATCCGCTTCAGTCAGAATTTCCACCATTTTTTCCGATTTTGCATCGGTTTTAATAATAGCGGCAACAAACCATTGCAGTTTGCCGGTTTCCTTCCATTTTTCAAAAGCGTGCTGAAAACCGTCGGCGGCTTGATAGGTGAAAAGCCAATCGGTCAAATCTTGTTGGCGTTTATCGTTAGGAATATCACGAAGTTTTAGTTGGTAATTGTAGTCATATTCTTTGTTGGCTTTTTCGGCTTCAACGCGCTCAAATTCTCTTCCCTGATCCGCTGCATTGCCGGCAGTATTTTCTAAAAGCCAGATATAATCGGTCAAATCATTATAAATATTTGAATCTTCAGTCGGGCGAACGAGCAGATCGGCTAATTCTTTTTGACGTTCGGCGGGAATCATACGATATTTTACCAAACCGAGCAGACGATGTGCGGATTCGTGAAATTCGTTCATCGAATTGTCGGCTAAAATAGTTTGCAGTTTGTCGGCGGCTTGTTGTAAAAGCTCGATTCTATCTTTTTGAACAGTTGCTTTCGCCGTTTCATCTTCAACGTCCTGTATAAAACTTGCCTGACGAATAAAAGTTCGCGCAGTTACGAATTTAGCCGTTTCTTTCCAAACAGAATTTTCGTCAGCCGCAATTTTTTCAAAATTTTCTCGCGCACCGACCATATCACCTTTATAAAATTGAGTTGCGGCAATCTGATAATTGCGGTCTTGACGAAGCCAGTCGGGAAAATTTGCACCTAATTGTTCAAGTAGATTCCGCACCTCTTCGCAATTTGAAAAAACTGCATCCTGACCTTTCAGCCATTCTTTTACATTTTCATTATTTCCGTATTTAGCAACGCGTGCTTCTAAAACTTTCGTGGCATTATTAAAAGCATCAGGCAAACAATTGTAAAAATAATTGTAGCCGGCGGCAACGCGCTTTTCCGTCTCGATATTCTGTTTTTTATCATCAATTTTGGCTCGTGCCTTAAACCAATTTTGCAGCGAATCAGGCAAATTGGATGGCGATATAGTGTCGGTTGCGGCTGGCTCATTGATTCCAGAACGATAAAAGATTTGATTTTCCATCGCGTTGACAATCTGATTTTGCTCTTCTTTTGTCAGCGTCAAATTGTTCAATTGCCGATAAAAAACAAATAATGACATTTCCTCGAACGAATCGGGAACAATGCCTGTTTTGCCGTTTGTAAACTCAAGAAGCGGAAAATCAGGATGTTTTTCCAAACTAAAATAGGGCGAAGTTATAAAAGGTCCGCAAGCCATTGCAGACGGTAAGTTAATGAACAGAAACGTAAAAACCAAGAAGATTGAAACTACAAAACGGATTACATTATTCATATCTGTTAATTTATTTTTTCCAAATCGGTTTTATCCCAAGCCTTCGACTTAAAATAGTAAAATCGGCGGTTCGGTTTAAATTTCACCTTCAACGGTTCATCAATCGAAACGCCGTAACTGCCGCGACAAAGCGGTTCGCGCCAGTCATTTTCCTTCGCCAAAAAATCACGAACTCTTTCAGAATCCGCGCCCATCACAAACGCCATCGGCACGGCTTCATCAATCGGAAAATCATTAAACCAACTGTCGCTAACGCACCAAGAAGCCAGCGAAGTTATCGTCAAAGGCATATTTTCGGGCAATTCTTTTTTCAAATCATTGACCAAATTTCGATAAAAATTTCTTTCGGAAACAACAACATCGAAATCGATCTGAATTGCTTTTACATTCGGCAATTCCAACGTCTTTTTTATTAACGAAATAATTTTGGTTTTTTGCTCAACGGAAAGCATCGGACGTTTTGCTGCTTCTTTTATGGTTTCGATGCGTGTCACCGCAATCAGATATGTTTCAGGCGAAACTTCCAAAGGTTGTCGACGCGGGCGGAAAATAACCTCATCTTGTTGCAAATTAAGCGTTTGCGCCAAAAATGCAACCCCGAATTCTGCCGAATCGAGAAAACGCAAATCTTCGGGACGTTCCCACGCCCAAAGAATTTTGCTTGGCATCTCATTATTTAATTTTGGACTTGGTTGACGTTTGGCTGAACAGGCAAGCGATAAAAAAAGAAAAACTAATAAAATTAGGCGAAGAAGATTTTTTTTTGATACAGAAAACATTTTAAGTAGATTCTAACATCTGTGCCAAATTCTAAGAAAAAAATGTTAGGGAAGATGCAAATCTTTGTTTGTCGGATTAAAAAAAGCATATTTAGCTGAAGCAATGGTAACGAAAAGCGTCCAAATCGGAAAGAGAAGATAAAAGCCGATTACAGGATTAAAATTATCAAAGCCAAACACAAATCCGGCAGCATTTGTTGCAATAATAAATCCGGTGGCTAAAGTTAAAAATAGGTTAAAAATCATCGAAATAATCCAAAATCACTTTACAAATTTTTTGTTCCACGCAGTCCAAAAATAGCCCAAAAGCAGAAGATAACCGACAATGGCAACAGGTAAGAATAAAGCCAAGGTGTCGAACTTTTTTGTAAGGGAATCAAACGCTACGAAGATTAAAAAATAAGTTCCCAGTGCACCCGGAATCGCCAAAATTCCACTGCCTATCGTTATTAGATAAAACGGAACAAGGTTCGGTTGATTTTGATTCATTAAAAATAAAATACAGCATTTTGGTGAATATTTGGAAACTTTTTTTGACAAGTTTTAGACAAGCATCGAAAAATTGATATACTTTAATTACTGAAAACCATTCATTTTTGAAGGAAAAAAATATGATTGAACGCGAACAACTCGAAATGGACGTAGTTTTTGTCGGAGCAGGTCCGGCAAATTTAGCGGCGGCTTTGCATCTGAAAAATCAGATCAAAGAACACAATGAATATATTGAAAAAGGATATAGACAGGGCAAAATTATTGACGACTTAGAAATCGGAATCGTTGAAAAAGGTTCGTTCGTCGGCGCGCATATTTTGTCCGGCGCGGTGATGGACCCGATTGCGATGCGGGAATTAATGCCCGATTTTCTCGAACAAGGTTGTCCGGTTGATTCGGCTGTAACGGCTGATGCGGCGTGGTATCTAACTGAAAATAAAAAGATTAAAGCACCGATTACGCCGCCGCCTTTGAAAAATAAAGGCAAATATATTGTATCGTTAAGCAAAGTTTGCGAATGGTTAGCCGAGAAATGCGAGGAAGCCGGAATCAATATTTTCCCCGAATTTCCGGCATCCGAAGTTCTTTATGACGAAAACGACCGCGTTATCGGCGTTCGCACGGGCGACAAAGGCATTGATAAAGACGGCAAACAAAAGGGAAATTTTGAAGCCGGCGTTGATTTGTTGGCAAAAGTTACGGTTTTGGGCGAGGGTTCGCGCGGTTCTTTGGCAAAGCAATTGACGCAACGACTCGGGTTAAACGAAGGCAAAGAAGCGCAGGTTTTTTCGCTTGGCGTGAAGGAACTTTGGGAAGTTCCGCCAGGGAATTTTGACGAGGGTTTGGTCGTTCACACGCTTGGATTTCCTTCTGACACCGATACTTACGGCGGCGGTTGGATTTACGGTTTGAAAAATAACATTGTGTCAATCGGATATGTGACGGGTTTGGATTACAAAGACCCGAATATTGATCCGCACGCCGAATTTCAAAAATTCAAAACTCATCCCGAAATCGCCAAAGTTTTGCAGGGCGGGAAAATGCTCAAATATGGCGCAAAGACAATAAATGCGGGCGGTTGGTGGACGATGCCGAAACTTTTTGCGGACGGCGTTATGCTCGTCGGAGATTGCGCTTCATTTCTAAATGGTCAGCGCATCAAAGGAATTCATACGGCGATGAAATCGGGAATGCTCGCGGCGGAAACGATTATTATGGCGTTTGACCACGGAGATTTTTCGTCAAATGTGTTGCGTCGTTTTGAAGAAAAAGTGAATATGAGTTGGATTTATGATGAACTTTGGGCGGTTCGCAATTTCCACGCATCGTTTCAATCCGGTCGCTGGTCGGCACTCGTCAATGGCGGATTGCAGTTTATGACCGGCGGACTTGCGTGGGGTTTTATGCCGCGAGAACATCACGTTGCGGGACACGAGCGAATGGAAATGCTTGAAGATTATGCGGAAAATTCTGACGGAAAAAACGATGGTCGGTATAAAAACCTGAAATTCGACAAAGAAATTACATTCGACAAGGTAACAGACGTTTTTCACGCTGCCGTCGCGCACGATGAAGATCAGCCGTCGCACTTGCATATTCTCGATACCGAAATTTGCGCGACGCGGTGCGCCGAAGAATACGGCAATCCGTGTCAACGATTTTGTCCGGCAGCGGTCTATGAAATGGAACTGAGCGATAAAACCGGACGCAAAGAATTGAAAGTAAATTTTTCTAACTGTGTTCACTGTAAAACCTGCGACATCGCCGACCCGTATCAAATTATCAATTGGGTTACGCCTGAAGGCGGCGGCGGACCGAATTATAAAGGAATGTAAAAATTTGTGATTGGCAAGAAAATTGCATCTGTTTGAATTATGAATCAAATCGTATCGAAACGATTCATTATTTTGAAAAAAGGAGAAAAAATTATGTCAATACCAAATAGAGACGAAGTTGAGGGAAAATACGAGAAAGCAAAAGGTTGGGTAAAAGATAAAGTCGGTGAAACAACCGGCAATCGTGATTTAGAAGCTGAGGGCGAAGTTCAACACGCCGAAGGTGAAACACAGGAAACTTGGGGAAAACTCAAACGCGGAGTCGGCGAAGCTGTGGATGCCGTAGGTGATGCTCTTAAAGATACAGGCGACAAAATTAACAAAGGTTAATAACTCGATAGGCGGAAAACTTTAACCACAAAGGTAACGGTTTTCCGCTATTTTTGTATAATAAACTCAATGAAACTTGCAGTAGATTCTCATCAAAAACTAGAGTTATTTTTTCGTGAGTATTTGAACGATGAAGATTTTCGGTTGCCCCGGATTCAATTATATGTTGGGAAATTAACACAAGTTTTTACAATCGTGTTGAAAGTTCACGGCATAACCTTCGGAAATAGTGTTTTTATTTTGCCAACATTGCTAAATACCAATAAGAAAAATCTTTTAACCCTTCCTGAAAAGCTCATTGCTCACGAAATTACTCATGTAATCCAATACAAACGCGAGGGATTTGTAAAATTTTTTTATAAATACGCGGCAAATTTTTTGAGAAATCTAAAAAAAAAACAAAAATGGGACATTCAATCACGACAAGAAGCCTATTTAGAAATCCCCTTTGAAGTTGAAGCCCGTGAAGTAGCTAATAAATTTGTGGAATGGAATAAGTCCAAAAATAATAGGTAAGACGCTAAATATTATCTTTTATTTTTTACTTATAGGTATTACTTGTCAGTAATTACTTCAAAGTTAATCTTGCCCTCTTCGAGTTCTTTCATAGCAATACGGGTTGATTTACTTTTGCGCGGATCCATATCGATGCGTGGCGTTGCGCCGCGTTGGATTTGTTTGCTGCGTTGTGCCGCTAAAATTATTTTGCGGTATTTAGAATCAACCTCGTGGCTTCTTTCTACTTTTTCAACAGATTCTTCGACAAGTTGTTCGGTTTGTTCAACCATAAAAATTTCACTCTCCAATAGTATTTATAAAAGATACATCGAAACTATCTAAGGTATCTTGAATTGCTACTGTTTGTCTAATGCGTTTTAACCTTTCGGCTAAAATTATACATTGCAAATCGGCTGTTGCGCGGGAAATCTCGTCATTTATCACGACATATTCAAATTCGTCAAAGCGTTTAACCTCGCTCAATGAATTTGAAAGACGCAGGTTTAAATCTTCCTTTTTTTCGGTAGCGCGATCGGTTAAACGTCTTTCCAAAACTTGATATGAGGGCGGCAAAATAAAGATACTAACGACTTCGGGAACAAGAGTGCGGACATTTGCCGCGCCTTGCACATCAATTTCCAAAATAATATCGTGACCCAAATCGGTTTCAGTTCTAATCCGGTTTAGCGATGTGCCGTAAAAATTTCCGTGAACTTTCGCATATTCAAGAAATTCACCATCTTCGATCAATTTTTCAAATTCAGTGTGGCTGACAAAAAAATAATCACGACCATTCTCTTCGCCAACACGCATTTCACGCGTCGTGAACGAAACCGAATAACCGATATTTGGCACGATTTTTAATAATTCTTTAATCAATGTGCCTTTACCGCCGCCCGACGGCGAACTAATTATGATTAAATTTCCTTTCATTTCTTCTGTTAAAGTTGACAGGAAGTTAACAGAGTTGGCAGGAAGTTGACAGAAAGTTAATAATCCGAAACTTTGGTATGTTTTAAGTCTGTCAACTATCTGCCAACTATCTGTCAACTGTTATTCAACATTTTGAACTTGTTCGCGGATTTTTTCAATATCGCTTTTTATTGTCAAAGCCGATTCTTTTACGGTTAAGTTATTTGTTTTTGAGGCAATCGTATTGGCTTCACGATTAAGTTCCTGAGTCAGAAAATCAAGCCGTTTGCCGACTTCTTTTTCTTCATTCATAATTGCGCGGAACTGTTCGATGTGGCTTTTGAGCCGCGTAATTTCTTCGGAAATATCGCTTCGGTCAGCTAAATAAGCAACTTCCTGAGCGAGTCTGGCTTGGTCGATCTCGATTTCGGACTCGCTTTTTGATAGCAATTTCTCGATTCTTTTTGACAATCTCTGGCGATATTCTTCGGCGACATTTTCGCTCTCCGCTTCGATGGATGGCAAAAGGTTTTCGATGGTTGAAAGCCGAAAATTTAATTCATCTTTCATCGATTGCCCTTCAACCTCACGCATTTTTTCGAGTTCGGCTAATGCCGCAGAACACGCATCTTCTACGCCTTGCACAAAATCATCAGGCAAATCTTCAGATTTTGTTTGTAATGCGTTCGGCAGACGCGCAATATAATTCATATCGGGTTCGCCGGTCAGCGCAAATTGTGTCTGTATTTGTTTCAACGCCGACAAATAACCGGCAATCAGCGGACGATTTAATTCATAAACTACTTCGCTTGTCTTTTCAAAATTGATAAAAACATCAATCCGACCACGCGAAAGCCGCGTCGAAATTATCCGCTTGAGATTTGCTTCAAGCGATTGCAATTCGTTGGCGAGCCGCAAGTTCAAGTCTAAATAACGATTATTGACGGTTTTGATTTCAACCGAAACGGCAAAGTTTTCACCCGAAACCGCGCCGCGCCCGAATCCTGTCATTGATTTCATATTTTTTGTCGTTCTTCAAATTCTTCATCAGCAAACTGCAATTCATACAGCCGCTTGTAAATTCCATTATGTTCTAAAAGTTCGTTGTGTGTCCCTGTTTCAATTATCTTACCGCGTTCCATAACGACTATTTTATCAGCTTTGCGGACGGTTGAAAGTCGATGAGCGATGACAATTGAAGTTTTGTTTTGCATCAGATTTGCCAATGCTTTTTGAACGAGCCTTTCGCTTTCGGCATCGAGTGCGGAAGTTGCCTCGTCGAGAATCAAAACCGGGGCATTAACCAAAACTGCGCGGGCGATAGCAATTCGCTGCCGTTGTCCGCCGGACAGAAAAATTCCGCGTTCGCCAACCAATGTATCGTAGCCTTTCGGCATTTCCTGAATAAATTCATCGGCAAAAGCGATTCGCGCTGCTTCCCGAATTTCTGCGTGTGCAGCGTCGGGTTTTCCATAAGAAATATTGTAAAGAATCGTGTCATTAAACAGAACTGTTTCTTGCGTTACGAGGGCAATTTGTTTTTTCAGGCTCAAAATTTTTGTGTCGCGCAAGTCAATTCCGTCCCACAAAATCTCTCCTTCCGAAACGTCATACAATCTTTGAACCAGTTTTATCAAACTGGATTTGCCGCCGCCGCTTTCGCCGACGAGAGCAACCATCGAGCCTTTCGGGATTTGCAAATTAAAATCACGGATCACGTTTTTTTCATCGTTCAAATAATTGAATGACACATTTTTGAGTTCGATTTTGTTTTGCAAAGGTTGGAGTTCGACGGCGTTCGGTTTTTCGGTCATTTCCACTTTTTCATCGAGCACATTCCAAACATCTTTGGCAGCGGCGAAGGCTTTCGAGATTTCATTGTGCTGGCGCGAAATCTTTCTCATCGGATCATAACTTCGGAAAAGAAAAAATAAAAAAGTAAAAAATTGCGGAGCTTCCATATTTCCGGCGTTTATCTCGCGCAAACCGAAAAATAAAAGCGTAACGACCGCGATCATCCCGATTGTTGTAATTATCGGCGGAGAAAGTGCCGAGATTCTGCTTGACCGCAAATTAGCCCGCGCAATGATTTTGGCAACTTTGGTGAAGCGCGATTTTTCACGTTCCTCGGCAATATATGCTTTTACTATTGTATGATTTGAAAGGGATTCTTGCGCCGTATCGGTAAGGAGTTTATTGCCTTCAAATGTTTCTTCGGATAATTTTCTCAGGGATTTGCTAAATTTAGAAGTAAGACCGCCGATGATTGGTGCAACGATCAAAGAACCGAGCATCAATCGCCAATTGTAATAAAAACCGGCAGCGAGAAAACAGACCAACATTACACTTTCACGCAAAACATCGCGCAAATTAGCCGAAACAGCCATTTCAATCGCGGCTGCGCTGACAACTAACCGTGAAACAAGAAAGTTTGTCCGATGTTGCTGAAAAAATCCGGCGGATTGTTTTAACAGATGTTCATAAAGTTCCTGACGAAGTTGTAAAACGGCAGATTGCCCGATCTTCGCCATCAAATAAGATGAAAAATATTCGGCAATGCCTCCGCCAACTGTAAATACCAACAGCATCAACGATATTGCGCCCCAAGCTCCGAACCAATCATTTACGGGAATATAGTTTTGTAATCCGAAGAGTGTCGGAGTATTAGCGGCGGAATTAAATGCCTGTCCGAAAATCGGCACGATCAAAGCGCCGGTGGCAGTTTCAAACAAAGCCGCAAAAACCATCGCAATAGTTGCCAAGACAAAAATGCTGATATACGGGCGGAGATATTTTAATAAACGGCGAAAATCTTGCATTTGAAGTAAAGAGGAAAAATTAGCATATTTTACCGGCAAAAGAAAAAGTAAGAATGTTTTCTACAACCCGGATTATCTATTACTTAAACTATTATCTGCTTTAATCATAACTATATCAGTCATTTGTTTACCACGAATACAAGCAAATTTTGTTCCGTCGAATGCACCATTGGCTTTTTCAAAAACGCGAACCGGCGTTCCTCCAAAGAGCGGAGTTTTGTATAAACCGCTTTTTGGAGTGGTCAGTGTTGTAATGAATTATGTAATAGATAAATTCGTTGTCGGGCGCAAAGGCATACGACCAAATCTGTGCGTCAACCGGCGGAATCAACTGTTTCGCACTTTGCGTGGAGATTTAGCCGTATCCAAAGACCTTCACCTGATAAAGAAGGGGTTGACGAATTGGCGCAAGATGCGGGAAATCTTTATTTTGGTTTTCGCAGTGCCGGAAACTCGCGCTGGGCATTACGGACAGTTTCAAAATAAGGCGGCGAACCGCAAACACTTGTAAAAACATATTCCTTGGAACCTGTAATTGTTGATGAAACAAATGTTTATTTTTTTGACGAAGAAAGTATGTATAAAGACGCTTTATGCAAAATTTCAAAAAATGGCGGAGAGGTTTCCAGACTTGATTTTGGATACGCCAGCGGAGGAATCTCACAAAATAAAACGCTTGTGTATTTTGCAACTGGCGATGCTATCCGCAGTTTTACTAAATGAGGGCAAAAATGTAGAACCTGAATTCTATTTCAATCCTAAATTTTCTGCTTCTTCGTCGGAAAGTTCGATGTTCATTCTGAGCAACGCGGTCGAGAAGGTTTTGCCTTGTGCGTCGGTCATTAAACTTAAAGTTCCGCCGCCGCCCAAAGATTCGTGAAGCAAAAAATTCAATGCTCCGAGATTGGGCAGTTCAAATCGTTCCACTTCACCTTTGACCATTTCGCCGAAATGATTTTTTACTTTTTCTTCTGTAACTTCGCGGACTAAAATCGGATAGATTTCATCTTTGAGCGCAATAACGCCGACATTTGCCGTGTCGCCTTTGTCGCCTGAACGGGCGTGGGCGAGTTTTAATAATTCAATTTTCATCTTTCTTTATTCTAAAACGAAACACAAAAAAAGTAAGCCAAATAACTACGAAAATCAAAAAAAGACCGAGAATCGTCCACATCGGTGTCGTCGGAAGATTGATATGTTTGATATTTGCCTGAAAAACGAGTTGATTGACGGCGATAAATAAAATAAGTAAACCGGTACTCAACCAATCAAAAAATTGCCGGATAGTCGCAAATGTTTCATTGCGTCTTTCCGATGTTAACCAGTAAACTTTGGCGGGTAAGTTTATCAAAGCATTGGGCATCTTTTCGATTAATTTCGGCAATAACGCAAATTCGGCAACGATGAGCAATAAAATTACAAATTCAAAGATAAAGAAATTCGATTTTGACATCGAACTGTCAGGTTTACCGAAACTATTAAAATGGGAAAAGATAATTTCCGGTAAATTCGGATAATAAAAGATTGATTGACTAATCAAAATCCCAATCAAAAGAAAAATTATTAGACGCGAAATTTTCATTTTTCTCGATAATGCCCAAACCAATAAAACGCGGCAATCACAAGCGAATGTGTAATTCTGCCGGAAGAAATTAAATTTTCAACTTCATTTAATGAAATTAATTTTGTTGCCACACTTTCGGTCGAATCAAATTCCGGTTCGTGTGTTTTTTCGCAATCCGTTGCCAAATAATGATAAACCCAATTGTTTTGAATTGCCGGATTGGAGCGCGATTTTCCCAATAATACGACTTTTGAAGAAGAAAAACCTGTTTCTTCCAATAATTCCCGACCGGCAGCGGTTTCAGGCTTTTCGTCGTCATCTACCATTCCACCCGGAATTTCTAAAGTTATTTCTTCAATCCCGTGCCGAAATTGCTCAATCAATACTACTTCGTTAGAGTTTGTGATTGCAATAATATTTACCCAATCAGGATTTTCGATGCAATAAAAAGGGAATTCCGCCCCATCACTTTGACGCACCGAATAATCACGTCTGACCTTGAAAATTTTGCAATCGGCAACATTTTCAGAGTTTTTTATTTTCCAAGTTTCGATTTTTTGAGACATAAATATTTGCTGTTGTTTGAATAATAGAAAATGTTCGTATTTATAATCAAATCAGCCCGAAGCGTTTTTTTCATGTTAATAAAATTGACGATAGTTTTAACTTAAAATAAATGGTAGTCAAGCTTGTAAATATTTAATATCGTTGTTTATGCTCTGAAATTCTTAAAAATCATTCTTGACAAGCTAAAAGCGAACGGCTAATATTCTCTTATTGAAAATGGTTTTCAATTTCAAGTTGGGTAAAATAAGAAGCCTTCCGCGCGGCAACGCGAAAGGCTCAAAGCAGCACAATCCAAACGCGGAACTTTAGATTTGTATGGCGAATGGCGTGCCGATTTAATCGTAGCACGCCTTGAATGTTCACACCAAGAATAGTCATTTTAATTTCAAAATTAAAAGACAAATTCGTCTGCAAATCAATAATTGTTTAGAGTTACGCATTTCCGCGTGATGTGATTTGAGTAATGAAAATAATTCTGAATACTCAAAACCATCGCGCCTAAAATGTAATTTTGAAACTAAAAATTACGGGTGAAAATGATGAAAAATAAATTCAAGGTCAGAACGAAGCAAAGAAACAAATCGACGAAAAGACCATCGCGTTATTGGATACTTTCCATAACAGCGGTTGGCGTATTGGTAGCCTTCACGGTCGGCAACAGTCGCGCCATAAATATCGGTTATGCCAAAGAAACATCGAGTATTTCGCTGAAAAAAGGCAACGGGAACGAAGATTTGAGGCGTTTTGAAATTCCGGCGGGAAAATTAGGTGAAGTTCTTGCGGTATTTGAAAAAGTTACAGGTTGGCGCGTAGAAATTCCTGACGACATCAAAGGCGTTGCAACTTTGGGCGTGAAAGGCGATTACACCGAAGAGCAGGCACTCAAACAAATTTTGCAAAATACAGGCGTAACATATATTTTTACTGCGCCAAAGGAAGTTTCGTTGAAATTACAAGGTCCGGCGGAAACGGTTGAAGTTGCAAATGAAAATTCGACACTTATTTCACCAAAATATACTGAACCGCTGAGAAATATTCCGCAAACCATTACTGTTATTGATAAAGAAACCATCGAAGAACAAGGCGCGACGACTTTAAGAGATGTTTTGCGAAATGTGCCGGGATTGACCGTTGCAGCGGGCGAGGGTGGAACTCCGGCGGGCGATAATCTGACTTTGCGTGGTTTTAGTGCGCGAAATGATATTTACATCGACGGTTCACGCGATTTGGGTCCGCAGACACGCGACCCGTTTAATCTCGAACAAGTAGAAATCGTCAAAGGTCCGTCATCATCTTATACGGGACGCGGTTCGACGGGTGGAACGATAAATTTGATCAGCAAAACGCCGGATTTTAAACCTTTTTATGATTTTTCCGTAAATTTCGGAAGCGATAAAACAAAACGTGTAACCGGCGACATAAATTTGCCTTTGGATCGTTTGGGTTGGGGCGACCGCACGGCTTTTCGATTAAATTTTATGGCTCACGATTCAAATTTTGCCGGACGCAATATTATTGAAAACAATCGATGGGGAATTGCACCGACATTGACGCTGGGAATCGGTTCAAAAAGTTATTTGACCTTGAGTTATTTTCACCTAAGTCAAGATAATATTTCCGATTATGGCATTCCTTGGGTTCCGGCGACCAATAATGTTTTGGCTAACTTCCGGGACCGTCCCGCGCCTGTTCCGCATGATACTTTTTACGGATTTATTGACCGCGACAAAGAAAAATTGAAGGCAGATTTGGGAACAATCGTTTTCAATCACGCTTTTAACGATAAATTAAATGTCCGAAACCAATTTCGCTACGGATTTTCAACCCGCGATTCGATTGCGACACCTCCGCGTTTTGCCAGCGTCAGTTCAACCGCCATCACCCGTGAACTGCGGGCGTGGTTCACGGAAGACGAAACTTATGACAATCAAACCGATTTGACGGCACGATTTTTAACCGGAAAGTTTGAACACGCATTGGTTACCGGAGTCGAGTTTATCCGCGAAAAAAACATTCGCAAATTACGTTCTGCGCCGAACGCCACGACGACTTTGCTCAACCCGAATCCGAATGACGTATATACAGGAACGATTATTTTTACGCCGTTTGTCGGAGATATAACGGCGAATACGCAATCGACCTATTTATTTGACACGATAAAGTTTCATCCGAAATTTGAAGTCAGCGGCGGTTTGCGGTTTGACCGATTTGACGCGGGCGGCGTGAGTGCGACGGCGACAACATTAACGCCGATTGCGCGAACTGATAATTTATTAAGCTACCGTTTCGGCGCAGTTTATAAACCGATTCAAATTTCAAGTTTTTACGTTTCTTACGGCACGTCGCTCAATCCGTCGCTCGAAGGTTTGTCATACAGCGTGGCGAGTGCGGCAGTTGCGCCGGAAAAAACTTACACGCTCGAAGCCGGAACAAAGTGGGATTTGTTCAAAAATCGTTTATTGCTGTCCGGTGCAGTTTTTCGAGTTAATAAAAACAATGCGCGAACGCCCGGTTTGCCCGGCGAAGAACCGATTATTTTAGCCGGAAAACAGCGCGTTGACGGTATCGAACTGAGCGCGACGGGAAACTTTACGCGAAATTGGAGTATTTTGGCAGGTTATACTTTGCTTGATAGCGAAATCATCAAATCGAATGTTGCACCGACAGTCGTCAATGGCGTGAGAATTTCCGAAGTCGGTAAGCGTTTGATTAATACGCCGAAAAACTCGCTGAATTTATGGACGACGTATCAATTTCCGTTTCGTCTGAGCATCGGCGGCGGCGCGAGATTTGTTGACCGGCGTTACGGAAACACGATAAACACGCGGATTGTGGACGGTTATTGGCTGATTGATGCAACTGCTTCGTATCGGATAAACAAACACATTGATGTGCGTATGAATATGAATAATCTGACCGATAAATACTATTTCGACCGTATCACCGGCGGACAAGTCGTTCCCGGTGCGGCGCGTTCAATTTTGATTTCGACGAATTTGAACTTTTAAACAAAAGCAAAATGTTATTACAAATTCCCGACGTTTTGACGACCGAACAAGTGTTAAAATGTCGGCAACAAATAGAAAAAGCCGAATGGATTGACGGCAAAGTAACCGCCGGACATCAGTCGGCGCGGGCGAAAAACAATTTACAGTTGCCGGAAAATAATCCGCTTGCGTTGCAAATGGGCAAAATGATCTTAGAATCGCTCGAACGCAATTTGCTTTTTATGTCGGCTGCATTGCCATTAAAGGTTTTTCCGCCGCTTTTTAATCGTTACGAAGGCGGACATTCGTTTGGAAATCACGTTGACAACGCGATAAGACAAATAAAAGGAACGACGCACCGAATCCGCACGGATTTATCGGCGACGCTGTTTCTGACAAACCCGAAAGATTACGAAGGCGGCGAACTCGTCATCGAAGATACTTATGGCGTGCACAATATAAAACTTCCTGCCGAACATCTGATTTTGTATCCGGCGACGAGCCTTCATAATGTTCGTCCCGTTACAAATGGTGCGCGGATCTCATCATTTTTTTGGATTCAAAGTATGGTGCGAGACGACGGCAAACGCACGATTTTGTTTGATATGGATTTGGCAATTCAAGGATTAAACGAATCCGCGCCCGAACATCCGTCGGTCATTCAATTTACGGGCGTTTATCACAATTTATTGCGCCGTTGGGCGGAGGTTTAGTAGATTTTAATGATTAAACGAATTCGTGAAATCATCTTTTTTTTACACCTATTCAGAGTCCAAAATTCAGTTTGCCTGTCCGCCGCGCTTCGCTGGTGGACACACGCTGAAGGCGTGAACTCTAAAAGCGAAATAAAATATTGCATAACTTTTGCTCAGCTGCCTAAAAATAAATCTTTTGACAAAAGGCACGTATGATTCCCTGCTTTTTGTGTTTTTCAAAGCTAATCACACTCAAAATTTTGCGTTGAAAAACTACTTCCGATTGTAAGCAACCGGCGAAGTTTTCGACGTGCTTTATGAAGCTGTGATTTTGAAGTTCCCGAAGCGCAACCGAGTATTTTCGCAATTTCTTCGTGTTCAAAACCCTGAATATCGTGAAGGATTAGAACTTTACGATAACCTTCCGGCAATTGATCGATTGCTTCATTTAATTCCAATCGGTTAGTAATTTGATTCGACTCGTTAAATCTTTTATTGCCCGTGAAACCACTTTCCGGCAGTTCACCGGTTTCAGTCGTTTCTTCTTTGCGTGCATTCATTAAACGAAAATACATTAATGTCAGATTTACGGTCATTCTGTGCAGCCAGGTCGAGAATGCTGAATCGCCTCGAAAACTACCGATTTTTCTAAATAGCTGAAGAAAAACCTGTTGTGTGAGGTCTTCGGCTTCGGTAACATTTTTAGACATCTGAAAACAAACCCCGAAAACCCGCCGATGGTGTTTCCAGTAAATCTGTTCAAACGCGTTAACATCGCCTGCCGCCGCTTTTTGTGCTAAATCGTAATCTGCATTACGGCTTTCTTTTACTTTTGGTTTTGAAACGGTTTTACCTGTCAGGTAAAAAGGCAAAAATTCATCTTTTGTGGACATCGCAATTAGTGTAATAAAAAGTGTGTATAATTATGCTTTTGATAGAAAAACATAATTGGAAAAATTACCTTATGACGGTAAATACATAAAACCAGTAAATTTTACTGCATTTTAAAGATCAATCTAAGCAATTGCATCAAATTGCTTATTAAAACCTCAAAAAAATAGGCGGGAAATGCAAAACTACAAAAAACTTGCGTTTCCCGTTTCATATTTGTATTTACTTGTTGGGACGAAATCCATCGGGCGGCGGCATCGGCGGATGTTGTTGTTTAAGTTTTTCTAATTGCGCTGTTTGTTCGGCAGTTAAAATTTTGAGA
>JANMAA010000062.1:0-11201 GCA_031359215.1 Acidobacteriota bacterium
AGGCTTTTTTTTTCATATCCAAAACCCTACACCCCGTCACCCGTTACCAAAAAAAACCACCAACCTCCCGTGTTTAAAATAAAAAAAAAACGCGACTCCGCAACCGTTTGTTTCGATGATGTATTTTTTTGAATTAACACCGCCGTAAATTATCGTGTCTTTCAATCCGGCATTTGCAGCGATGTCCGTAAACGTCACGGGAAACGGTTTATTTTCGTCGTTTGTCTGCGCGAAGATTTGCGCGGTAAATATTGTAAAAAAAACAAATAACAGTTTTTTCATTGTAAAAAGTAAAAAATGTTTCGATATAAAATTGGTTTGACCGATTTCTAAGGTTCTTTCTCTCCATTAGCCCGAAGTTTTTCGGCAAGTGCAAATTCGTTTTTAGCATCTTCCGTTCTGCCGCTTTGTTGTAAAACTTGGGCTAAAAGATAATGTGCGCCAAAATTATTCGGGTCAATCGTCGTCGAACGACGCAACAGATTTTCGGCGTTTCCCAAGTCGCCTTTTTTCAAATAAACTTTTCCCAAAACGATATAAGGTCCGCTAAAAAAAGGATTTAACCAAACTGAGCGTTGCAAAGGCGGAATTGCTTCGTCCCATTTTAATTGCCTCGAAAGACCTTCACCCAAACGATAATAAGCCATTGAATTAGCCGGGTTAAGCGCAATTTCTTGTTTCAAAAACTCGATTCCTTTGTCAATTTCTGCCCGATAAATTGCCAACTCACCTAACACAAATCGCACGTCGGGAAGTTTCGGATCGAGTTCCAATGCCTTTGTAAGTTCGATTTCTGCCGTTTCTTCAAATTGTTGCCGAACGTGCATTTTTGCATTTAATAAATATGCCGAAGCCGAATTTGCGGGAACTTTGAACAACTTCGCAAATGTTTCGCGCGATTTTTCCGGCTGTCTCGTTTGTATGTAACTAATGCCAAGCGCGTAAGCAATCTCTCCATTTTCCGGTTGCCATTGCGTCAATTTTTCAAAATATGGAATTGTTTTTGACAACTGACCGAGAATATAGTGCGAAAGCCCAAGCATCTGCACCGTTTGAGCTTGTTCGCTAGTGTTTTTCTGAAATTTTGTGTCAATACCGGTTAGATTTTCAATTACTTTTTGATAGTTAGCTTGTAAATAATAGGATTTTCCCAACCAAAATCTGAGATTCTCGTTTTGCGGATTTTTAAGCAATGCCGGTTCCAAAATCTTCAATGCACCCACTGAATCACCAGCCTTGAGCAAATTTTGGGCGTTTATGATGATTTGTTGTGGGTTCGAAGTATCTATTATATTTTCATTTTGCTTTTGGGCTAATGTAAATATCGCCGTCAATAAATAAAGACCACAAATAATCAATAAATATACAAACTTCATATAGAAATAATGTTTTTGAATGAGTTTTGAAAAATTATTCTTTGTATCTTTTTGAAATTAAAATTTCCAAAAAAATGAATTTTTTTCAAAATAAATGATTACTAACCTGATTTATGTTAGTAGATTTCTTCGTGGTTTTCGATGCCCGCTATTTAAAAATACGATTTTTGTCAACAGGCTTAAAATCTATTAGAAAACATCTTGCAGATTATTAACAAGCAAGAAGAAATTTAATGTCGGATTTTCTTAATCTGTAAATGATAGTATTGTTGGTATTTAACATTTCTAACCCGGATATTATTACCTGTTCGGTGAACAGTTTGGGGTTCAAAACTAATAAGAAATACGATATTAGAATTGTAGAAGTTTATCAAAAAAGTATATTATTATTTTCGAAAAGAATTAAATCGATTAAATTTTAGTAACTCTGGATTCAAAATTGCCTGAAAAATTCTGAACCCCCTGTTTTTTCAATATGTGTTTTTGGTTAAATTAAAATTGATCTTTCATTACTATTATTCATGGCACAATTTTGAAATATACGCGATGTTTAAATATGTAGTAAACATATAAATCGTTGGTGTTACTCATCTTTGTAATACTTCAAATATTGCATTAATAATAGCTTAACCAAATAGTTAGACGATAGGTTCTTTTATACATATTGCTAATTTTGTTGTATTTAACATCATATTAGATAAGTTTACTTCTATTTCAGTAAATTTTATTTTAGTAAAATTGGTAAAAATAGTTAGTTTGTTTGGAAAACAAACTAACTATTCACACCTTTTTTCGATACCAGACGGAATATTTTTCCAAAAAGCTAAAGATTATCAATTCTTCGGACAGTTTTAAGTAGGAGGCTTCTATAATTTATTAAAAATTATAGAAGTTAATGGTTTATTCAAACTTAGATATGATGCCATGTTTGAAAAACCGTTTCGGGAAATCTCAAAATTCGTATTTACCGGATTTCAACTTACTAAAAATGTTCTGGGTATTAAAAGGTTAGTTAAATTTTAAAAGTTAATTAGGAGGTTTTGAAATGAGTAAAAATCGTTTACTTATGTTATTAACAATGTTTGCATTGACGCTAACATTGTTAACACAACAAACACACGCTCAAGCCGTTTATGGCAGCGTGTCTGGGGTTATTACGGATAGCACAGGGGCAGTTGTTCCGGGAGCTACCGTAACAATTACGAGTAATGATCGGAAAACTGTCGATACAGTAACAACTAATTCCGATGGATATTATCAAAAAGACCGGCTTCTACCGGGTAGTTACACTGTTAAAATTGAGAAAGAAGGTTTTAAATCAGGTGTTTCAAGTGATGTAACAGTAAGTTTGGATACTCAGACTAAAAACGATATTAAACTTGAAACAGGGCAAGTTACCGAGGTTGTTACGGTTCAGGCGGATTCACAGTTATTAAAAACTGACCGAGCCGACGTAGCGGTTACATTCGAAACCAGGCAAATTAATGATTTGCCGATTCTTGATCGCAACTTTACTAAACTCATTTTGTTGACACCGGGAACCGTTCAGCAACAATGGGGACACGCGGCGAGCGAAAATCCGCAAGGTTCGACCCAAACGAGTGTCAACGGGCAGACGTTCAGCGGCACCGGATTTCAATTAGACGGCACCGACAATCGTGATCCTATCTTGGGCATTATCGTCATCAACCCGAATTTTGAAGCAATCGGTGAAACCAAAATCACGTCACAGAATTACGACGCTGAATTTGGTCAAGCCATAGCGGGAATTGCTTCGGTTCAAACCAAGTCAGGCACGAATTCACTGCACGGCAGTGTATTTGATTATCGTCGAAGTGATGCGCTTCAGGCGCGTAATCCGTTTTCGAATTCACGAGTTGATCCAATTACGCAAAGATTTCTACCGGCAACTTTGCGTAATCAATTTGGTGGTTCGCTTGGCGGACCTATCATCAAAGATAAATTCTTTATTTTCGGTGATTATCAGGGAGTCCGCAGCAGGGTTGGCGGAACTCAATTATTATCTGTTCCGACAGCGTTGGCGCGGACGGGTAATTTCAGCCAATATGGAAGAAATATTTTCGACCCTAATTTAAGCGTCGTTGATGGTAGCGGCACCGTAACATCTTCAACCCAATTTGCTGGGAATATTATTCCGACCGCACGCATATCTCCACAGGCTCTTGCACTGCTGAGACTTATTCCCTTGCCGAATCTGCCCGGATCAAATAATGGCACGACCAATAACTATGCGGCATCGGGTAATGAAACATTCAATAATGACACTTTTGACATTCGCGGTGATGCACGTTTAGGACAAAACTTAAATGTATTCACCCGATACAGTTATGCCCGCTATAACCTGGACGGAGGACAAGCCTTTGGAGCCGGAGGCGGACCTCAGTTCGTTACTTTAGGCGGTTCTTCCAAAGTTCGCAACCAAAGCCTAGCCACCGGATTCGACTATACATTGTCGCCAACGACGATTTTAGATTTGCGTTTCGGATATTTCAAATATGGAGTTAATGTTGTGCCTAACGATTTTGGCACTAGAGCTGCTTCTGATTTGGGCATTCCCGGATTAAATTTCGATGATAATTTTACGTCGGGATTGCCGGGTATTTTTATTCAAGGTGCTACCGGATCAGTCAATTTCGGAACTGCTCTTGACATCTCCCGTTGTAATTGTCCGCTAATTGAAACTGAAAAGCAGTATCAAATCGTTTCTAATCTAACGAAGGTTACCGGCAATCACACCATTAAATTTGGTGTTGATGTGCGACGTGCCTTTAATCTGCGTGTTCCGAGCGATGCCCATCGTTCAGGACAGCTTACTATTGACGGCACCCGCACTGGCGGTTTGACGACTCCGGGCAACACTACTACATTTCAAGACGGACTCGGACTCGCCACTTTTTTGTTGGGTGATGTTACATCGTTCAGGCGGTATGTAAGTACTACAACCACTGCCGAAGAACGACAGTGGAGACATTACTACTATGTCCAAGACACATGGAAAATAACGCCCAAATTGACTTTAGCTTATGGACTGCGTGCCGATGTTATCAATCCGCAAACGCTAAATGCGGCTGGTAATGGCGGTTTCTTTTCGCTGGAAACGGGACAAATCAGCGTCGCCGGTGTTGGCGGCACTAACCTAGCCGGCAACGTCAAAAACAAAGTTAATTTTGCTCCGCGTCTTGGCATATCGTATCAAATCAATGAAAAGACCGTTATTCGCGCAGGCTATGGACGCAGCTATGATACGGGCGTTTTCGGTTCGGTCTTCGGTCATTCGGTGACCCAAAACTTACCGGTGTTGGGTGTTCAGGATATACCGGAGAGAAATATTCAAAGAGCGTTCAATCTGGCGACAGGTCCGCCTGCGTTCACTAACTATTTCGGTTTGAACGCGGCACCAAACAGAGGTGGGGTTCCTAATACGTCACTTCCTGCAAGCGGCACATTCTATCTGCCGAATGGGGTTTTTGCCCGTGCCTTAAATGACAAGCAGATTCTGCCACAAATTGATGCGTATAACGTGACTTTACAGCGACAGTTGACTAGAGATTTTTCATTGGAAATCGCCTATGTCGGCAACAAGGGAACGCATGCTTTTATCGGTAATGGTCCAGCCGCAGATGTCAATCAGCCGACATTGGTTGGGATCGGCACTCTAACTAGAGATCAGCGCAAACCTTTCTTCCAAAAATTCGGCTTGGCTCAGGGACTTGACTATTTCTGTAACTGCGCCGACACTAGATACGATGGTTTGCAAATCAAACTTACCAAGCGTTTTACTAATGGTTTGTCATTACTGACGCATTACTCGATTCAACGCGCCCTTGATAACAGCGGCGATTATTTCTTTATTGATCGCAGTGTCAATCGAGGTCCGAACGACTTTGATCGCACCAGAGTCTTTGTTTTGGCGGAAACGTATGAACTACCTTTTGGACGCAATAAAAAATACTTCGGTGGCGCATCGCGTCTGGCGAATGCTTTTATCGGTGGATTCCAAATCAGTTCGACAACTACGGTTCAAAGTGGTGTGCCGTTCAATGTCGGAATCGACACACCTAACGATACCGGACCGAATCGTCCAAACGTCAGCGGTGATGTTACTTTCGGCAATAGTCGTGACGCAAGCGGACAGGTAGTTTACATTACCAATTCTCCGTTTTCTTCTCCTACGCGTGGCACTTTTGGTAACTTAAAGCGTAATGCTTTGCGCGGTCCGGGCTTTTGGCAGACTGATGCCTCGTTAATCAAACGCTTTGCCATTGACGAAAATAAGAACCTGGAATTCCGAATGGAAATCCAGAATCTATTCAACACTGTCAATCTCGGTCAGCCCGAATCTTTTGTCGGAAGTGGTAATTTCGGCAAGATTGGAAATACCAATGGAAATGCCGTTCAAAGAAATGTGCAATTCGCTGTTAGATTTGCATTTTAATTGACCGTTTTAACCACGCTTTGTATAATCTCAAATGCGTGTATTTGATCGAAAAGGAGAATTTCCAAACCGGAGTTCTCCTTTTTTTAACCTTAAATTTTCCAGTAGAATTTTTGATTAATATGAGTTTGCCGAAGATCTCTGCAAATTGATATTAGTTAAAAAACAATCTGAAACGCGATTAATAATTTATTATGTATTCGGCAGAATGACTAAAATTATTAAAGAAAATCACATCTTTCCCAAAAATGTCGGGATACTTCGTTTGCTATTAGTCCTCTGGCTGATTTCCGAGATTTGCTTGTTCGTCAGCGCACGGGATAAAGTCGAAGCAAAAAATTATCAATCATCGGCGACGAAGCGGATGGAAAAGCGGTTGCGGGACATTTACGCGGCGCAAGATTCTAGGATTGATCCGAATAAATCAGCCGAACGCGCAGAATATTACCGCAAGATTTTGACGCAGAATCTGGATATTCGGTCGGAATTGCAGGTGCGCGTCGGACTTGCGACGGAACTTTTGCGGTCGGGCGAAAGTGCGGCGGCGATTGATGAGATCGAAAAATTGCGGGAAATTGTCAAAGCCAAAGGTATCACGCTTGCGCCGTTTTTTGACAAACAAATTCGTGAGCTCGCGGCGATTTCAAACTTGCGTTTGGGCGAAGTCGAAAATTGCCGGATCAATCATAATGCCGGATCGTGCATTTTTCCGATTCGCGCGGGCGGCGTTCACCAAATAAAACGCGGTTCGCTCGGCGCAGTCGCGGAATTTTCGGCGATATTGACCGATAATCCAAACGATTGGCGTTCGCGCTGGCTGTTAAATGTCGCGCAAATGACGCTCGGCGGTTATCCGCAAAATGTGCCGAAGGATTTTTTGATCGCGCCCGAACGGTTTGCTTCCGATTATCAAATGCCGCGTTTTAACGATGTCGCGCCGAACGTCGGGCTGGCGATCACGAATCACGCGGGCGGCGCGGTGATGGACGATTTCGACGCGGACGGTTATTTCGACATCGTGATTTCGGGACAAAATCCGCTCGACCAATTAAAATTTTTTCACAATAACGCCGACGGAACTTTTTCGGAACGCACGAACGAAGCCGGTTTAACGGGCGAGATCGGCGGTTTGAACGTCATTCACGCCGATTTTAACAACGACGGCTTTACCGATTTATTAGTTTTGCGCGGCGGTTGGTGGGGCGAAAATGGCAAATATCCGCTGTCTTTAATCAAAAATAACGGCAACGGAACTTTCGACGACGTGACAGAAAATTCGGGTTTGATGTCGCTGCATCCAACGCAGACGGCGGTTTGGTTCGATTACGATGCGGACGGGTTTTTAGACATATTTGTCGGTCACGAATCGAGCGTTTTGGGCAAACATCCGTCGCAGCTTTTTCATAATAACGGCGACGGAACTTTTACCGAAATCGGCGCGAAGTTCGGGTTTGACGAACTCGGATTCGTCAAAGGCGCGACCGCCGGAGATTTCAATAACGACGGCAAACCGGATTTATACGTTTCGATCAAAGGCGCGAAAAATCGACTGTTTCGCAACGATGGCGGCAAAGATTGGACGGACTGGAAATTTACCGATGTGACCGACGCGGCGAAAGTAGGCGAACCGATTCACAGTTTTGCGACGTGGTTTTGGGATTACGACAACGACGGTTGGGAAGATATTTTGGCGGCGGGCTATTACGACGAAACCGACAGCGATGTCGGCGCATTTATGGCGGGACAAACGACGAAAGCCGAAACGCCGAGACTTTTTCATAACAACGCGGACGGAACTTTTTCGGACGTAATAAAGGAAATGAAGCTCGACCGCGTGATTTTGGCAATGGGCGCAAACTTCGGCGATTTGGACAACGACGGTTGGCTCGATTGCTATTTCGGCACGGGAACGCCCGATTTTGCCGCGCTTTTGCCGAATAAAATGTTTCGCAACGACGGCGGCAAAGTTTTTCAGGACGTAACGACGGCAGGCGGTTTCGGACACTTGCAAAAAGGTCACGGCGTTGCATTCGGCGATCTGAACAATGACGGCGCACAGGAAATTTTTGAAGACATCGGCGGCGCGTATCCGGGCGACACTTACCGGAGCGTTTTATTCGCCAACCCGGGAAACAAAAATCACTGGATTGCGCTTGATTTGCAAGGCGTAAAATCGAATCGTTCGGCAATCGGCACGCGCATTAAAATTACGGTTTCGACCAAGAACGGCGAACGCGCAATCTATCGAACGGTAAGCGCGGGGGGCAGTTTCGGCGATTCGCCGTTTCGTCAACACATCGGTTTGGGCGACGCAAATGCGGTTAAATCAATCGAAATAACGTGGCAGGTTTTGGGAAAAACTCAAAAATTTGCGAATATGAAATTCGATCAGGTTTATCAAATTAAAGAAACTGACACCGCGCCGCGTGTTTTGAAGTTGAAAACATTCACCTTTCCGACAAAAGCGAAAATGGACGGAATGAAAATGGAATAAATGACTGGAGCGCAAGTGAGTTACCTGCGCTCCAGTCGGAAAAAAGGAATGACCGAAGTTAAATTTACAATCGTCGGACTTGGCGAAGTTTTGTGGGACGTTTTGCCTGACGGCAAACAGCTCGGCGGCGCACCGGCGAATTTTGCTTACATTTCAAACGCGCTCGGCAATCGCGGCATCGTTTTGAGCCGCGTCGGAGATGACGAATTCGGCAGAGAGATTCTTGATGAATTGCAGGCGAAAAATCTCTCGACAGAACATATTGAAATTGACGCGGAAAAACTGACAGGCATCGTTAACGTCAAACTCGAAAACGGTCAGCCGAGTTACGAAATAGTCGAAAATGCCGCGTGGGATTTTTTAGATTTTACGGACGATTGGCGTAAAATTGCGAAAAATTGTGACGCGGTTTGTTTCGGCTCGCTCGCGCAGAGAAATGAAGTTTCGAGACAAGCAATTCGTCAGTTTGTTGCGGAAACCCAAGAAACTTGTCTGCGGATTTTCGATGTCAATCTGCGCCAAAAATATTTTTCCGATGAAATTTTGCGCGAATCTTTAAGCGCGGCAAACGTCGTCAAACTCAATCACGAAGAACTGCCGTTGATTTGCAAAATCTGCGAAATCACGGGCGTAAACGAAATTGAATCGGTTAATAACTTACGCGAAAAATTCGGCTTAAAATTGATTTGTCTGACGCGCGGCGCGAATGGAAGTTTGCTCGTGACGGAAAATATGAGCGACGAAAACAGCGGCGTAAAAATCATAATTGCTGATACTATCGGCGCAGGCGATTCATTCACAGCGGCGATGGCGCACGGTATTTTGCGCGGTTGGGAATTGGATAAAATCAACAATTTTGCTAATCGAGTCGGCGCATTCGTCGCTTCAAATACAGGTGCGATGCCGTCGTTCAAAATTTTTGAATATCCTAAAAACTGAATCTGAAATTGAAAAAAGATATGAAATTATCCACGAAGAACACGAAGTTTTACAGGTCAATAATTTGTCTTACTTCGTGCATCCTTCTTGTCCTTCGTGGATAATTTCTTATAAATTTATGAAAAAGTTAATCTTTGTAATTTTATTATTTGCGGTCTCGATTTCCGCACAGTCTTTGCAGTCGCCGAATGGGAATTTGTCATTGAACTTTAAACTAAATGACAAAGGCGAGCCGATTTATTCGCTGATTTATAAGCGTTCTGATGTTATCAAACCGAGCAGACTAGGTTTTGAAATTAAAGATCAGCCCGATCTGCGCGGCGGTTTTACGATTGCTGATACGAAAAAGTCGGAGTTTAATGAAACGTGGAACCCGGTTTGGGGCGAAGTCAAAACGATTCGGAATAATTACCGGGAATTAGCCGTTACGCTTGAACAAAAAGGCGAAAAATTAACCAGAAAAATCGTTGTGAGGTTTCGCCTTTTTGATTACGGACTCGGTTTTCGTTACGAATTTCCCGTGCAGAACGATTTGAAATATTTTACCGTCAACGACGAAAGAACCGAATTTAATCTGACCGGCGATCACAAAACTTTTTGGATTCCGGGCGATTACGATTCGCAGGAATATGCTTACAACACGACGAAACTGAGCGAAGTCGCCGCATCGAAATCTCTGTATTTCAATCCGAACGGCGACAAAATTCCGTTTGCCGAAAATGCGGTGCAAACGCCTTTGATGATGAAGACGGGCGAAGGACTATACATCAATATTCACGAAGCCGCGCTGGTTGATTATCCGGCGATGTATCTGACGGTTGATCGCGAAAAATTCAGTCTGGTTTCGCATCTTGCGCCGAACGCGGTCGGCAGTGCGGCGTTTTTGCAAACGCCCGCACAAACGCCGTGGCGAACGGTGATTGTTTCGGATAAAGCGACGGACATTCTCGCGTCGAAGCTGATTTTGAACTTGAACGAACCGACGAAATATACCGACACAAGCTATATCAAACCGCAGAAATTCGTCGGCGTTTGGTGGGAAATGCACATCAACACGGGAACTTGGAATTACGCCGATTTGAGCAACGTCAAGATTGACGAACTCGACTGGAAATCGGTCAAACCGAACGGCAAACACGCTGCGAATACGGCGAACGTCAAACGCTATATTGATTTCGCCGCCGCCAATAATATTCAGGGCGTGTTGGTCGAAGGCTGGAACATCGGCTGGGAAGATTGGTATGGAAACTGGAAGGAAAACGTCTTCGATTTCGTCACGCCGTATCCCGATTTCGATGTCGCCGAACTGCACAAATACGCCGCGTCGAAAGGCGTGAAATTGATAATGCACCACGAAACTTCGGCTTCGACAAGCAATTACGAACGGCGAATGGATTCCGCGTTTCGCTTTATGAAGGCGAACGGTTACGACGCGGTAAAAACCGGCTACGTCGGCAAAATCATCCCGCGCGGCGAACATCACGACAGCCAAACGCTCGTCAATCACTACTTAAACGTCGTCAAAAAAGCCGACGAATATAAGATTTCGGTTGATTCGCACGAATCCGTGCGCCTCACCGGACTGCACCGCACATATCCGAACTGGCTCGCTGCCGAAGCCGCGCGCGGCAACGAATACAACGCCTGGAGCGAAGGAAATCCGCCGGAACACGAAACGATTTTGCCGTTCACGCGGCTGATGGGCGGACCGATGGATTACACGCCGGGAATTTTTGAAACTAAGATGAGCAAGTATGACACCAAGAAAACGAATCAGGTTCATACGACGCTCTGTAAACAGCTTGCGCTCTATGTGACGATGTATTCGCCGCTGCAAATGGCGGCGGATTTACCCGAAAACTACGAAAAACACCTCGACGCTTTTCAATTTATCCGCGATGTCGCCGTTGACTGGGACGACACGCGCATTCTCGAA
>JANMAA010000102.1:0-14584 GCA_031359215.1 Acidobacteriota bacterium
GATCCTATTTTTTCGATCAGGCGGTATCCTCCTATTTCTTGATATTTATAGTCAGCATATTCCATTTTCTGCGGATGACTCATTAATTATACGTATAACCCTGTTTATGATTTTCCTGAATTATTAAATCATAACAGTGCATTTCGATATTTGTTTGGCGATTGGCAAATAGCCGGGACAGGCAAATTCAACACCGGACAACCGTTCACCGTAAATACGATTTTCGATATTAATCAAGATGGAAATTTAACAGACCGCTTGAATAGCACACGGTTTATAACCGAAACAGGCAACGGAAGACAGCCATTACTTTTAGCTAATGTTGATACTACGACTTTATTAGCACCATTCGGTCAGGATGGAGTAGTTCCGCGTAATAGTTTTCGGGCAGGAAGTCTGCTGGATTTGGATTTGTCGTTTGTCAAGCGATTTGTCATAAGAGAGGGGCAAACTCTGCAATTCCGCACTGATATTTTTAATTTTATCAATCGCGCTAATTTTGGAATTCCGGTGCGTTTTCTCGAAGCTCCGAGTTTTGGCAAAGCCGTTGATACAGTAACTCCGGGAAGGCGGATTCAATTTGCTTTGAAATATATTTTCTAGGCAAATTAGGAAATGCAGTTTAATCGGTGTGTCGGTGAGGATTGATATAAATTTTCAAATCTTACCGACACTTTATTTGACTTGATAAAATTTATTGTGAGCGGCAAATCGATATGCTATTATTTAGTTTCCGGCAAATTATTTCGTCCATAAATTTATGCTTAAATCGTTTAAATTTTTGACTATTATTTTTAGTTGCAGTTTTTTATTTGGTGCAATCGCCGAATTAGTTAAGGCGCAAGACCTCGGTGTTCGTGTGCCGATTAAGAATGTTGCCAAACCCGCAACAGGAACAACATTTACGAAAAAACCGCCTCGTCCACAAGTCAAGATCCAAAAAGTAACCGTAATTCAGCAAGTGGTTAAGCGAGAGACACAGGTTGTTAATGTAAAAACCAGCAACCTAGTAGTTTCAAGTGAAT
This sequence comes from Acidobacteriota bacterium, assembly GCA_031359215.1. Taxonomy (GTDB): domain Bacteria; phylum Acidobacteriota; class Blastocatellia; order Pyrinomonadales; family Pyrinomonadaceae. The sequence continues at coordinate 1,026 of JANMAA010000102.1, forward strand.
CAGGGGCAATAGTTTCACTTAAAAGTTCAGTCAGCGGGCTCAAACCAATGACCAAAAATGTTTCAAAAAATAAGCCGGAAGATAAAACAGTTGAATTTGAAAATCTTAAACCCGGTAAATATATCGTAACGGCTTCGCTTGTCGGTTATAAAACTCAGGAAACGGACGTAACGATTTTTCCTCAAAAAACAATCGGCATCAGTTTAGAACTAGAACCTTATTTGTATAAGCTTAGTATTGATACCAATATCGACGAGGGTGAAGTTCGCTTTGCGCCTGCCCGTTTAGAAGGAACAAATGCCGATGGTTCTTTGAAAACAACTGAAACCGCCGGCTATTGTATTGTCAGAATTAAAAATAAAAAAGCGGTTATAAATGATCTGCAACAAGGCTATTATAATATTGATATTCGTCCTTCAGCCGTCGAATATCAGCCGATATTGACGGCGATAAATGTTCCGACCGAGATTCCGGGCGAGAAAAATCAGGAGTCGGATGAAGCACAAAGTTATAGCATCGATTTAGCAAAAAGAATCAGCACCGATACATTTGCCTCAGCTTGGGTTAATCAGGAGTGGGTTTTGCCTAGTGGCTGGAAATTACAAGATCGGAGAATGAAAACGTCGGGATTGCCAGGAATTGCATTGCCGCGAGACGATCGATACAAGTATTACACCAATTTTGAGTTGATAAGTGATGTGATTCTGACAGACGGCAAAACTATCGGTTTTGCATTGCGGGCATTAGATACGCAAAATTATTATCTTGTGCAAATTGCCGGAACTAAAGCCTCCGAACCTTTGATTGCCACCGGGTTTGTCGTCATAGACGGTAAACCGACACTGCTTTTTTCCAATCCGCTTGATAATTTTTCTAAAACCGTCCAAGCCAAAAAATCATTTCGGGTAACTATAAAGGGGGAAGAAAAGGACGAAGAAAAGGACAAAGATAAAGGCAAATTTACTATTTTTAAAATTTATATTGATGACAGTCAAAACGGCGACAGACTGGAAGTCGGCAATATGATTGACCGCTATAATACATTTCGGAAAGGCGCAGTCGGAATAGTCGGGCGTGATAGTGCAAATTCGGAAATCGGACTATTTCAGGTTTGTGCCAACTCTTGCCCTAAAAATTAGTTGAAATTTGTCTATTTCTGCGCTAAAATTAAATGCTTACAAACAGCAGACTCAGGATAGAAATTGTCAGTTAAAAAGGTAAAAGTGTTTAAGACTTGGAAATAACCTAAACTAACCCGGCTATTTCCCCGCAGATCGTAAGTCCCGAATTATTCTCAAAGGCTGGTGGTTTAATGATATTATGAAAGAGTGTTCTATATGTCGTAACTGCTATGACGACAGCTACAATTTTTGTCCGCACGACGATAAACCACTGGTTACTACTCTATCGACCAATATCATTATCAGCGGTCGCTATATTCTGGAGCAACGATTGGGCAAAGGCGGTATGGGCATTGTTTACAAGGCTAAACACAAATTTCTCAAATCTTTACACGCCATAAAACTAATTCTGCCAAGTATCGTCGAAGATGACGACGAATTGTTGATACGTTTCAAACAGGAAGCGATTTTAGCTGCGTCAATAAATCATCCTAATGTTATACGTGTGACGGATTTTGGGGTTGAGGATGAAATTATGCCGTATTTGGTGATGGAGTTTGTTGACGGAATTCCGTTATCGAATTTCCTCGTGCCAAACCAACAATTGACAACTTCCAAAGCCTTTGAACTTTTTCAGCCAATAGCATTAGGTGTAGCGGAAGCACATAGCAAAGGTATCGTCCACCGCGACCTGAAACCTCAGAATATTATGGTCGAAAAAGGCTTGCCGCTGAGAAAAGCCGTCAAAGTTTTAGATTTCGGTTTGGCGAAAATCAAGACCGCCGATTCTTTCGGTTCGCTTATTCAGGCTAAAACGACCAGTTTTATCGGTTCACCGCCTTATATGTCGCCGGAACAATGGGAAAACGATCAAGTCGATCACCGCACCGACATTTACGGCTTGGGCATCATACTTTATCAAATGCTGACGGGAAATCTTCCCTTTCAAGCCGAGTCGATTCCCTCGGTAATGTATCAACATTTTACGGCATTGCCTCCTGCTTTTGCCTCGCTTGGCATTGCAGTTTCTCCAAAGATCGAAGCCGTTGTTAATAAGGCATTGGAAAAAGACCGGGCGGCGCGTTACAATTCGGTCGAAGAAATGTATCGGGATTTTGAAAAGGCTCTGAGAGAATCTGAAAGTTCCGCATCCTTAAGTATTGAAACGGCTTATCTACAACCGCTGGCTCAATCATTGTCACAAAATATCAAAGATGATTCGGCATCAATTGCAGATGGACAAACTGCTCCTCTAACCCAAACTCAGAGAGATAGATTGTTCACTTATTTCGACTCAAAAACTAAAGCTAATCTTCTAGCTGACGAGCAATTGGCGCAAGAATTTCTGCAAGCTCAGGATCGCGCCGAAGTAGCAAAAGCCCAAGTAAGTCAAGCCGATAAACTCGTGCAAGAACTCGCCGATGCCCAAAAAGTCGCAGAAAATGCCCAGCAAAAAGCCTTAGAAGCAAAACAACGCATCGAAGCCGAAGTTCGTCAACGCATCGAAGCCGAGATGGAAAACAAATTGGCGGTTGAACAACAAAATCGCCAAAAAGCAGAAGCAGAACGGCTTGCAAAAGAAGCCGAAGCGCGGAAAGAAGCCGAAGAACGTGCCAATTACCTCGCTCAAGCCGCTTTGGAAGCACAGCAAGTTGCTGAAAAAGAGCGGCAAAAAGCCGAAAAAGAAGTTCATCAAAGAGAACTTGCCGAAAGTGTCCGTCGTCGTTCCGAAGTAGCTGCCGCACAACTCACCGAACAAGTTGCCGATGCCAAGAAAAAATACGAAGAGGCGAAACAACAAGCCCAATATGAAGCCGGATTGCGCCAAGCCGCCGAAGCGAAACGGCAAAAAATCGAAATTGAACTTCACGCAATTGCCGAATCCGAAGTTGAACGCCGCAGATTAGCCGAAGCCGAAGCTCAGAAACAAATTCAGGAACAAGCCAGCCGTTTTGAACAGGAAGCTCTTGCGGCGCAACTGCAAGTTGACGAAGCGCGACGGCTGGCTGAATTTGAAGTCAAAAAACGTGAGGAAGCCGAAGCCGCCAAACTGCGTGCCGAAGCAGAAGCGCGACGATTGGCGGATGAAATCCTCCAAGTTCACCGTCATCTCGAAGAAATCAAAATTCATACGAGCAAAACCACTCACGACCAAATTCACACGAGTAAAAGCACTGCTGACCAGACCCTGAATTTACAAGACTTTCATCGCTCTCAATCGAGTCGTGAAACTAATATTGCGCCGAATGATTCGTTATCAGGAAACAAAGCAATATCAAATTCAGGAATGTCGGATGCCAATCTCAAAAATCAAACAATTCCGCTGTTTCAAGCCGATTTCAATACGCCGAAAGATACAACCCAAATACATCAGCAATCAAACGAAAACATTGGTGGTTTGATTCACACTTCACCGATAAAAAAACGCAAAAACTCGATGCCGTTGATGATTGCCGGTGCTTTGGTAGCTTTTTTTGTCGTCGCTTTCGGCGGTGTCGGAGCGTATTATTTTGCGACCAGACATTCCGAAGTTGCAAATGTCAATAAAACTGCTGAACCGACAGAAACCCCGATTAAAACGATAGAAGAAGCTAAAAATGAAATGATTCTAATCGAAGGTGGTTCTTTTCAGATGGGCAAAAGTGATGTTTCCGTTGACGATCCTGTTTGGGGATCTCAATATCCGGCGCACACCGTTTCAGTAAATTCTTTCTTAATTGACAAAACTGAGGTCAGCAACACAGGGTATGCCGAATTTATACAAGCCGAAAAGCACCAAGCACCATCAAACTGGAATAACGGAAAGCCGCCTGAAGGAGAAGAAATATTTCCCGTTACAAATGTTTCGCTTGATGATGCTAAAGCCTACGCCGCTTGGGTTTCAAGCCGAGATAAAAGAAATTGTCATGTGCCGACCGAAGAAGAATGGGAATTTGCTGCCCGCAACGGTGCAAAATCAACCACGTATCCTTGGGGTGATGATTGGATAGTCAATAAAGCTATCTTAGCTTCGGACAACAAAAAAGCGTCCGAAGTTGGATCATCAAAAGATGAAACTCTTAACGGAGTAAAGGATATGTTGGGAAACGTAATCGAGTGGACTTCTTCAAAATATACTCCTTATCCAAATTCTCAAAAAGAACTTAAAAACAAGGATAGTGCATTTTTTGTCATCCGCGGAAGTTCTTGGGGCGAATCCAAAAACAGACTAAAGGATTCTAAATGGATGCTTACTCGTCGTCAGTCAGTAGAGGCTGAAACACAAAATCCTTTTCTCGGATTTCGCCTTGTATGTCAACCTTAATTGATTATTTTTTAGTTTTAGCAATTTTTTATTGTTCATCGAGATCAATTTGTTTATAATAATTATTGTTGGCAAACAACAACATATTTATACTGTCAAGGGAGATTTTAAAGGATATGGAAGATGATAACAAATGCGCTCATGAAGCGTGTGTATGTATGACAAGTGGAGACGAAGATTTTTGTAGCGAACATTGTGAGGACGCGAATGACCAAGATATAGTCGAAATAAGTTGCGACTGCGGACATCCGGGTTGTGAATAACATTTCGCTGAAATTTTATAAAAAAAGCTATGTTCTGAAAAAGAACATAGCTTTTTTTAGGTTAATCTGTATCTTTTCCGCGAAATTATTTTAAGAAATCGGATAAAAAGAAAAGTTTAAATATTTTTGTTAATGTTTAAAAAAAAGATGACATCCGAATTTAAAAAGTGCATAATACTGAATGTGAATTATTCACAAAAATCAACTCTTTTTTAAAAGAACAAAGAATTTAGCAAAATCATCCTTCTCTTATCTTATGTTAACTCACAGTAAATCTTAGAGTTACATCAAATTAATATATTGGTTATGAATAATTTAAAAGTTCAAAAAGTTATTTTTTCGTTGGTAAATTTAGTGTCACTCATTATTTTTGCAATTTGGAAAATTTCAGCCCAGATGCCGAAAGTTGCGGTTCCTTCGCCGGAACCGGCGCGAACCGAAGATTTTACCTGGCAATATATTTTACTTTTTATCCTGTTTGTCGGTTTGATCGGTGCAATCATTTGGACAGTAAAACATAAACAAAATGAGAAACGGTTAGCTGCCGAAAGTAAGAAGACAGCCAAGGGTGAAGTTAGCGGAGAGAGAAATTCGCTAGATGCCGATAAAGAATTAGAATGGTTGAGAAAAAATCAGAGTCTTGTCGGCAAAAGAAAAAAGAAAATCCTTGCCAAGAAGCCGATAGAAAATGACTTGTCAAATAACGGAAAAGTTCCAAAGAGTAATGGTAACGGTATCTTGGCACCTCAAGCTATTCCTTCCAATATGAGTGAGCAATTTGCAATGAAGTTGCCGATTTTCTCACTCCAAAAACTCGATATTGCCCGTCCGTTTGCAGTTTTACCAATATCCAACGATCCTGCTTTGATGAGCGCAATTGAACAAACGCAAGATGAAATGGAAGAAGACGAAGCCGTCCGGGAAATCGCTTTACGCATTTTGAATGCGTTCAAAACCCGTAATTCGGTTGAAGCATTGGCGGAAATTGCGCTTTATGATTTGTCGTCTAATCTGCGGTCGAGAGCGGTAACAATTTTGTCGGATTTTGACCATGAATCGGTTTTTGAAACAATTTTGTTAGCCTGTGCCGATCCGACTCGTGAAGTTAGGGCGGCAGCGGCAAGAGGATTATTTCGTCTGAGTTTTGACCGCGCAGACGCATGGTTAAGAATTGCCGAAACTGATGAAGAAGGCAGAATGATACAGGCATCGCGGGCGGCAATTGAAGGCGATCTGGTTGAAAGATCATTGGTCAGACTTGTTCATCACGATAAGAAAATAGCTTTTGAAGCTGTTGCTTTAGTAGCTTTGCTTATCAAAACGGGAGAAACCAAAGAAGTTTTCAATGCTTTGGAAAATCACTCTGACACCAATGTCCGAAAAGCTATTTTGAAAGTGATTAAAGTAACCAAAAATAAAAAAGCATTAGAAGGACTTTATTTAATGCTCGAAAAAAACAGTCTTCCGTTGGAATTTCAGGAAGAAGTAGATAAGACAATTGAAGAAATCGGATTTGTAACAGTTTAATGATTCGGTCGTTATTTTTAGTTTTCAAATAATTTCTCAGCAAATAATTTTTCAAAAATTTCAAAAGAGTTCATCAGTTTTTACGATTTTAGTGCAATAGCTGTTTAATTGAGCAGTATTGCACTTTTTTGTTTGTGATATATGTCGTAAAATCTAAGTATGCAATTTCGTCTCATTTCTGAAAACACGCCGAAGGGCGACCAACCGCAAGCCATTGACCAAATCGTTAATGAACTGAACAACGGCACGAAAGATCAGGTTTTACTTGGAATTACAGGAAGCGGCAAAACTTTTTCGATGGCGAACGTGATCGAGCGCGTTCAGCGTCCGGCATTGGTTTTAGCGCATAACAAAACTTTGGCGGCACAGCTTTATCAGGAATTCAAAACTTTTTTTCCTGAAAACGCCGTCGAATATTTTGTTTCTTATTATGATTATTATCAGCCGGAAGCATACGTTCCTGCTGCCGACCTTTACATCGAAAAAGAAGCGACCATCAACGAGGAAATTGATCGCCTACGGCAAGCCGCAACGCGCTCACTCTTTGAAAGACGCGATGTCATAGTAGTTGCGTCGGTTTCGTGTATTTACGGTCTCGGCGACCCGGACGCTTATTACGGAATGATGGAATTCGTCGAGCCGGGACAAAAAATAAAACGTGAAGAACTTATCAAAAGATTAGTCGAATTACAATACGAACGTTCGAACATCGAATTTGATCGCGGCAAATTTCGCGTGCGCGGTGATGTCGTCGAACTTTTCCCTTCTTATCAAGAAAATGCTTACCGGTTTGAGTTTTGGGGTGATGAGATTGATGCAGTTTATACAATCGATCCGCTTCTCGGCGAAGTTTTGTTTAAACACGAATCGCGCTTGCCGATCTATCCTAAAACACACTACATAATGTCCAAACCGACTATCAAACGCGCCGTAAAAACCATCAAGGAAGAACTCGTGTGGTGGGAAGAAGAATTGATAAAGCAGGGTAAAATTGTTGAATCTCAAAGGCTTCACCAGAGGACGATGTATGATCTTGAAATGATAAAAGAAATGGGATTCTGCCGCGGCATCGAAAATTATTCACGTCATTTGACCGGCAAACCGCCGGGTGCGCCGCCGCCGACGCTGCTCGATTATCTGCACAAAGACACGCTCATAATAATTGATGAATCGCATCAGACGGTTTCGCAAATCGGTGCGATGTATAAAGGCGACCGTTCGCGCAAAGGCAATCTGGTCGAATACGGTTTTCGCTTGCCGTCGGCAATGGATAACCGTCCGCTAAATTTTGAAGAATTTGAAGAACGGCGCGGTCAAACAATTTATGTGTCAGCCACGCCCGGAAATTTTGAATTGGAAAAAACCGGCGGTGAAGTCGTCGAACAAGTCATTCGCCCGACGGGATTGCTTGATCCGATTGTCGAAGTGCGTCCGGTGCGCGGACAAATTGATGATTTACTCGAAGAATGCCGCCAACGTGCGGAACGCGATGAGCGGGTTTTGGTGACTACACTAACCAAGAAAATGTCGGAAAGTCTGACCGAATATTTTGCCGAAGTCGGTGTCAAGGTCAATTATTTGCACTCGGACATTGTAACGCTGGAAAGAATTAAAATTCTACGAAACTTGCGGCGCGGCGAGTTTGATGTTTTAGTCGGTATTAATCTTTTGCGCGAAGGTTTGGACTTACCGGAAGTTTCACTCGTCGCAATTCTCGATGCCGACAAGGAAGGATTTTTGCGTTCGGAAAGAAGTTTGATCCAAACAATCGGACGTGCCGCGAGAAACTCCGACGGCAAAGCGATTCTTTATGCCGATAAAATCACCAGGTCAATGAAATATGCCATTGACGAAACAGCGCGGCGACGGGCAATCCAAGAAAAATATAATGAAGACAACGGAATTACCCCGACAACCATTGTAAAATCAATTGATGCAACCCTAGTAACGGCTTATGAAGCGGATTATTTCAAAGTCCCGCTTGACCTTGACGCTTTTGAGGAATATTCACCGAAACAATTAAAGGAAACTATCGAAAATCTAAAACTCGAAATGCGTGAAGCCGCCAAAAATATGAAATTTGAATTGGCTGCCGAAATACGGGACAAGGTTAATTACTTGCAAGATAGAGAGTTAGCACTGAGATAAAGTTCTATAAAATTAGCTTGGCTTCTGCTAAAATATAAAATGCCGTCGTTTGGCGGCAATTTTCATAAAGACCCGAAACTCTTTCCACCCTTTATGTCAGAACAAATTTTAAGCGGACGTTACAAAATCACGAAACAGCTAGGCGAAGGCGGTTTTGGGCAAACTTTTTTAGCGGAAGATTTGCATTTGCCGACTAAGCCATTGTGCGTGGTCAAGCGACTGAAATCGCATTTTAGTGACGAAGAATCATTTAACCTCGCGCATCGTCTTTTTGAACAGGAAGCGGAAGTTTTATATCGCCTCGGCAATCACCCGAATATTCCAAATCTGTTGGCGCATTTTGAAGATAACGGCGAATTCGTACTTGTTCAGGAATATATAGAAGGCGCGACGCTGGCTCAGGAATTTGAATCAGGGAAAAAATATACGGAGGTCGAGGCAGTGCAGTTTTTAGGCGAATTGCTTGAAACACTTTCTTACGTTCACCGGCAAAATGTGATTCACCGCGACATCAAGCCCTCAAATCTTATTCATCGCGCAACGGACGGAAAACTTTTTCTGATAGATTTCGGCGCAGTCAAACAAGTCAGCGTCAATCCTTTTAATCAAAATCCGACATTCAAATCAACTATTGCCATCGGCACTAACGGCTACGCTCCGGGCGAGCAAACTATCGGAAAACCCCGGTTTGCGAGCGATATTTATTCAGCCGGTTTAGTGTCGATACAGGCTTTAACCGGATTTAGTCCGCTAAAATTAAATCAAAATGAAGTAACCGGCGAATTTGTTTGGCAGCATAAAGTCAGATTACACCCGGAAGTTATTAATTTTATTTCTAAAATCACCCGTTATGATTTTCGTCAGCGTTATAATTCTGCGACAGAATCATATTTCGCACTGACTTTGATAACGACCAATTGCGGTATCCGCCTGAAAACCAGCCAATCGCCACCTCAGGTTATAAATTCTACTCCGGTTAATTCACAGAAGTTCAGTCCACCCATTAATCAATTTCAAATTCCTGCCGGACAAAATTCATCGCAGTTTATTCCGCCAACAATAATACAACCGCAAAGCCGAATACAGAAAAGTAATTTAAATCTTCCGCCAACCCGCCAATCGTTTCATCCGTCGAGTCAGATTAAAACTCAACCGGATATTCAATTTCCCGCGCGGCAAAACCAAGGTAACTCCGAGTCTCCAAAAAGTTTCGGGGGTATATTAAGAAATAATGACATTGCTTTCACTGCTTTTATTACGGTTGTTGTTTTCGGATTATTTTTTATCGGCGGTTTTGTTTTGATTTATAATTCCGCATCTAATGGCAGTGATGAAATTGCTGAAAATCCGATACAAAATAATGCTTCCCAAATACCATCGGTTGATATTATTGAAGAAGCCGACAAAATAGCTTCGGAAGCTGCCGAGAAACAAAAAAGAGCGAAAACAAAAGCCGATTGGGAACAAATCGGCAATGCCTATAAGCGTGCCAACCAACTTTTAGGTGCAATCGAACCGAATAATCTCAACTATGAAAAAGCCCGGATTAGTATGTCGGAATATCAGGTAAATGCCGACAATGCCGATAAAATGGCAAATTTGATAATTGACAATAAGCAAGTTCCCTCTTCAAATCCAATTACAACAACAACTTCACCTATAAATAATCCCGCGCCTTATCCGTTAACACCATATTCAACCCCTTTACCTGCCAAACCTCCTATTGCCTCTATGCCGCCGCCGCGTAAAGACAAAATGTATATATCATTTAATCGTTCGCCCTACGATGCGAGAGGAAGTGTGATAAGTAAAGTGGTTACTTCGACTGAAGGTGATTTCACTGCTTCGATAGGAAATTCGGGAGCATATTCGGGTTCGGTAACGATCAGAGTCAACGGCGGACCTGATTCGTGCGACGTAACTTTTATTGCACCGCACAGCGAACGGCTACAACCCGGAACATATTCGGGAGCACAACGCTATCCTTTTCAATCACCGACCAAACCGGGTTTGGATTTTAGCGGAACGGGCGGTTGCAATACGGTGGCTGGCAGCTTTACCATCAACGATATTATCTATGGATCGGACGGAAAAAGTATTTTGCTTCTTTACGCGACATTTGTTCACCGATGCGGCGAAGTTTCTCCTCCGACTATGGGACGAGTCCATTATGATGCGAGATATTGACTCAATAAGAATAAATCTCAATAAAAAAGTGCTGGAAATCCAACTTGCACTTTTTTTTTATCTTTAAGGTTGGTTTCAATAAAATTTCATTTGATATAATGTCCTGAATTTTAATTCTATAAAACATTAATGCCAAAACGAACAGATATACACAAAATTTTAATCATCGGCTCTGGTCCGATCATCATCGGTCAGGCTTGCGAGTTTGACTATTCGGGAACTCAGGCTTGCCGCGCTTTGAAGGACGAAGGTTTCGAGGTAATTCTCGTCAATTCAAATCCGGCGACGATTATGACTGACCCGGAGATTGCAGATAAAACTTACGTCGAGCCGCTGACGCTGGAGACGGTGACGGCGATTATCGAGAAGGAGCGTCCCGACGCGCTGCTTCCGACGGTTGGGGCGCAGACTGCGCTTAATTTGTCGGTCGAATTGTATGAAAAGGGAATTTTAGACAAATTCGGAGTGAAATTGATCGGCGCGAATGTTGATTCGATTAAGGTTGGCGAAGACCGCGAATTGTTTAAAAAAGCGATGGACGAAATCGGGATTCCGTCGGCGAAAGGCGGTTTCGCGCACACCTGGGAAGAGGCGCAGAAAATCGTTGAAACGACGGGTTATCCGGCGATTATTCGTCCCGCATTTACATTGGGCGGCACGGGCGGCGGCGTGGCTTTTAACCCGGAAGAATTTGAAGGAATCGTCAAAGGCGGTTTAAGCGCATCGCCGATTTCGCAGGTTTTAATCGAAGAATCAATCCTCGGCTGGAAGGAATATGAACTCGAAGTGATGCGCGATTTGAACGATAACGTCGTGATTATTTGTTCGATTGAAAACTTCGATCCGATGGGCGTTCACACCGGCGATTCGATCACGGTCGCGCCCGCGCAAACCTTGACCGATGTCGAATATCAACGCCTGCGCGATATGTCTATCGCCTGTATTCGCAAGGTCGGCGTGGAAACCGGCGGTTCAAATATCCAGTTTGCGGTCAATCCCGAAAACGGCGACGTTCGGATAATTGAGATGAATCCGCGTGTTTCGCGTTCGTCCGCGCTTGCCTCGAAAGCGACCGGATTTCCGATTGCGAAAATCGCCGCCAAACTCGCCGTCGGCTACACTTTGGACGAAATCCCGAACGATATTACGAAAATGACTCCCGCGAGTTTTGAGCCGACGATTGATTACGTCGTCACGAAAATTCCGAAATGGGCGTTCGAGAAATTTCCCGGCGCGGAAGACGTTCTCGGAACACAGATGAAATCGGTCGGCGAAGTGATGGCGATTGGGCGCACGTTCAAAGAATCACTTTTCAAAGGTTTGCGCTCGCTCGAAGCCGTCAAACCTCTGCGTTTGGAAGGAATTCCCGATCACGTTTTACAGCGCAAGTTGGCGCGTCCGAATTCACAGCGATTTTCGTATCTAACTTACGCGCTGCAAAACGGTTATTCGATTGCGGAAATTCATCGTTTGACGAAAATTGATCCGTGGTTTCTCGAACAGTTGCAGGAAGTGATGCTTTTGCAAAAACGCATCGAAACGCGAAGTTTGAATGATGTGCCGAGCGAAGTTTTGCGGACGGCGAAGGAATACGCGCTGTCTGATCGGCGCATCGCGTTTCTGACGAAATCAACCGAAAACGAAGTCCGCGAACGCCGCAAAAATCTCGATATTACGCCCGTTTATAAGCGCGTTGACACCTGCGGCGCGGAGTTTGAATCGCACACGCCGTATCTCTATTCGACATACGAAGAAGAAAACGAAGCCGAGCCGACGAGCAGGCGAAAGATTATGATTTTGGGTTCGGGACCCAACAGAATCGGGCAGGGAATCGAGTTTGATTATTGCTGCTGTCACGCTTCGTTTGCTTTGCGCGATGCTGATTTCGAGACGATTATGGTCAACTGCAACCCGGAAACCGTTTCGACCGATTACGATACTTCCGACCGTTTATATTTCGAGCCGCTGACGTTTGAAGACGTGATGAACATCGTCGAAGTCGAGAAACCCGAAGGCGTGATCGTCCAATTCGGCGGGCAAACTCCTTTGAATTTAGCCGACCGTTTGCACAACGCGGGCGTTCCGATTATCGGCACGTCGAGCGATTCAATCGGCTTGGCGGAAGACCGCAAAAGGTTCAGCGCATTACTCCAAGAATTGAAAATTCCGCAGCCTGAAAACGGCACGGCGATTTCAAGCGAAGAGGCAAAAGTGATCGCCGAAAAACTCGGTTATCCGGTGATCGTGCGCCCGTCGTTTGTCTTGGGCGGACGCGCAATGGCGATTGTCTATGACGAACAGACGCTCGACGAATATATGCGTTCGGCAGTTGACGCTTCGCCCGAAAAGCCGATTTTGATTGATAAATTTCTCGAACGCGCCGTCGAAATTGACGTTGACGCGCTCGCCGACGATTCGGCGGTCGTCATCTGCGGAATCCAGGAACACATCGAAGAAGCCGGAATCCATTCGGGCGACTCAAGCAGCGTTTTGCCCGCGCAAAAAATTGCCGCCGAACACCTCGAAACCATCAAACATTACACGATTAATTTAGCAAAAGCCTTAAAAGTCGTCGGCTTGATGAACTTACAATTAGCCATCAAAGACGACCGCGTTTACGTCATCGAAGTCAATCCCAGAGCCTCGCGCACAGTTCCGTTCGTCGCCAAAGCCACGGGCATTCCGCTCGCCAAAATCGCGTCGTTGATTATGGCAGGCGACAAAAAATTATCCGATTTTAACTTGCCCGAAGTCCTTTCCGTCCCGAAAATTTTCGTCAAATCGCCCGTTTTCCCGTTCAAAAAATTCGCCGGCGTTGACCCGATTCTCGGACCCGAAATGCACTCGACAGGTGAAGTGATGGGCGTCGGCGACACCTTCGGCGAAGCCTACGGCAAAGCGATGGAAGGCGCGTTTTTAACTCTGCCGATGTCCGGCAAAGCCTTCATTTCCGTCAACGATGCCGACAAAGGTCAAGCCGTAATTTTAGCCAGAAGACTCGAAAAACTC
>JANMAA010000127.1:0-3712 GCA_031359215.1 Acidobacteriota bacterium
AACTAAAAAAGAACAAAAGATACGCCAGAAGTTTATTCCGAATCGGGTTGGACGCATTCCAAAATCTTTTGTTCAATTACCATAAACCAAAGAAAGAAAAAGAGTTGGAAAGATTTATTCTCCTACTGTCGTGTGCTTAGATTTCAAATATTCCAATAAAAATCACACTTGGAAAGGACGAACAACTCTTTGCTTCAAAAAATGGAAGCGAATTATATAGTATTGCAGAGCTTTCCGACGGTGAAAGAAACGCACTTTTAATTTGTTCGGACGTTCTTACAACCGAGCCAAATAGTTTGATTATACTGGATGAGCCTGAAAGACATCTTCACCGTTCAATAATTTCACCACTATTGTCATCGTTGTTCCAAAAGCGAAAAGATTGCGTTTTCGTAATCTCAACTCACGATGTTTTCTTGCCAATAGATCATACGGAAGTAAGTGTTTTATTGCTTAGAAGTTGTCAATGGAGTGGAAAGAGCATTTTGAATTGGGACGCTGATTTAATCTCTGAATCTGATGAAATTCCAAGTGAAATTAAACGTGAAATACTCGGTTCAAAAAGAGAAATTCTTTTTGTTGAAGGAAAAAACGAAAGTTTGGACAGACAAATCTATCAACTGATTTTTCCGAATATAACGGTTTTGCCACAAGGAAGTTTTACTCAAGTTGAAAAAGCGGTCGAAGGAATTAGAGGAACTGAAAGTCTACATTGGATTAATGCTTACGGGCTAATTGATGCCGATGATAGAACTCCAGAACAAATTCAAAATTTGTTAGAGAAAGGAATAGCTGCTTTAGAATGCTACTCCGTTGAATCTTTATATTACAACTTAAAAATTATAAGAAGAGTCGCAAATAAGTATTCTGAAGTTACAGGTGAAAGCGAAGATCAACTTTATAACAATGCAATCTCTGGAATTGTCGGAAACATTCAACCTCATAAAGAAAGGCTTTGCTCTCGGCTTTGCGAAAAACAAATAAGAAATCAAGCAATGAGTTCTTTGCCTAAACACAATGACATTGCTCAAAAAGATGAATTTGAAGTAAAAATTAATCTTAAAGAAATTCTGGAAAAAGAAAAGGCATTGTTTGATAAGTTTGTTGCTGAAAATAATCTCAATGGTTTGATAGCACGTTATCCAATTCGTGAAACTCCTGTTCTGAATGGAATAGCTACTGGACTTGGATTATCAAGAGACCAATACGAAAGTGCCGTAAGAAAACTCATTATAGACGATGAAGAAACAAGAGAGTTTTACAAATCAATGTTGTCTAACTTAACGACATTGATGGCTTAAAGTTAAAATTAAATACAAAGACATTATCATCCTCGAATTGAACCCGGCGGAAAACTTTGTATTGCGTCATTGTCAGGTAAGTTTAAGAGTTTTAATTATTTAATCGATAAAAATGGAATTCAAAGATTATGTGCCGACCAGAGTTTTGCACGATTTTGTCGGGCGGATTGAGCCGCTCGGCATTAAATATATGCTGACAGGTGCGATGGCGATGATGCGTTATGCGGCTTTTCGGCAGACGGCGGATATTGACATCGTTCTCGAATTCGATTCTGACGACAAAGATAAATTTATAAATGCGCTTGAACCGGAATATTATGTTCCTCACAATGCCGTCAGGAGTGCTTTTGAAACGAAGCGGATGTTTAATGTCATTCACATCGAAACGGCTTTTAAGATTGATTGTGTGCCGAAAAAATCAAACGATTTTCAGCAAAGTTCTTTTGACAGGCGTGAAAAAACCGATTATTACGGCAAAGAAATTTGGATTATCAGCAAGGAAGATTTGATTCTGTCCAAACTTTGGTGGGCGAAAGATACCCATTCGGAAATGCAGTTGAGAGATATAAAAAATCTGATACAATCGGGGTTTGATGAAATCTACACTGAAAAATGGCTTGATAATTTGGGGATTGAAACGGCATATTACGAATGTTTGAATGAGGTGGAAAATTGAAAGATACTTCGCCCGAAATCGAAAAAATTCAGTTTGAATTAATGATGAAAAAAACACCGAACGAGCGCATCGCGTTGGCTTGCGAAATGTTTATGTCCGCCCGCCAAGCATTTTTGAATTCGCTCCCGAAAGATTTGACAGAACAAGAGATCAAAAAACGTCTGTATTTTCGCACTTACGGCGAGTCTCTGCCGGAGGATTTTTTCAAAAAAACAAATAATTCTAATATTTAGTCAATTTATGGAATTCGAGTATAAACAACCAAAATTAAAAGACAGTATTTATGGCGAGATGGGTTGGGAAGATGACATTGATTTTGAGCAGTATTGGTTTGCACGAGTTGAAAACGACCTTCACGGGGAATATGAAGTTTTAATTTACGCAGATTCGCCCGCTGATTTTATGGCAGTTCGCGGAACTCATTCGACTTACAAAAGAATCTTGGCGGATTTGAGTCAAATTAAATTGGAATCAATCCGCTATATTATTGAAAACGCAGAGGATTTGCGATTTCAGAGATCGCGGCAAAAAGAATTTGCAGTTAAGAAAATCGAAAGTGGATTGAGGCTTTTCTGTGTCAAAATTTATCAGGATTTGAGTTCCGAAGTGATTCTTGATTCGGAAATGTTTGATGAAACAGACGAATTTATCTTTACGGCTTTAAAAGCAGACGGCGAATTGGTCGAATCTTCGATTGATACTTTTTGAAGATGAATTGGAAACGAAAAAACAAAGAAGCCCGGGCAAAATTCAAACAAGCATTGGAAGATTCTGATTTCAATCGGGTCAAATCATTGGCAAAACAATTGAATTTGAATCCGAAATCCCGTAAAAAGATTGATGCAGTTTTCGAAATGTTACCGTTATTTGAAGATTCGGGAAAATTGAACGGAATTTGGAATCAGCTTGATATTATGCAGCAAAAAGCAGCTGCCGAAGCCGTTTATCACAAAGAATTTGAATTTGACGAAGGACGCTTTAAGGCAAAATACGGACAGAAGCCGAATTTCGGCAAGAAGGTTGATTACGATTTCATACCGTCATTTCTGTGTTTGTTTATTTTTTCCGATGAAGTTGACAGTTTCGTTCCTGCCGATTTAGCGGCTAAACTCAAATCTTTTGTGCCGAAGCCGAAAGGGTTTCAAGTCAAAACTGTTGCCGAATTACCCGAAATAGTTACCATCGGAATTCCGAGTTATCGCCAAACCACGCTCAAAGACTTTCCGCTAACTGTTGCAGAAACAGCAAATAACGCTTTGCAAGACGTTTTTGCCGTCTTACGGCTGATCGAAGACAAAAAAATTGCCGTCAGTGACAAAACTTTTCAACCGACTGCGGGTTCGATAAATGAAATTGAAGCGGTTTTGCATAACGGCGATTTTTACGAATTAAAAGAGGACAAAGAGCGCTATCCGAACATTGGTGCAATCAAGGGTTTTGCGTGGGCGATGATTTTCCAAGCCTCAAAACTGATCCAAGTTTCCGCTAAAAAACTCGCAGTCTCGAACGAAGGTCGTAAAAATTTGGCTAAACCTGCTCACGAAATCATCAAAAATCTGTGGCAAAGTTGGCAAAAAAATACGCTTTTGGACGAATTTAATCGGGTTGACGAGATCAAAGGGCAAAAATACAAAGGAAAATCGAATTTGACGGGCATCAAACCTCGCCGTGAATTCGTGATAAATGCTTTTGAACTTTGTCCGGTCGGCGAATGGATTGCGATTGACGAATTTTT
>JANMAA010000140.1:0-42239 GCA_031359215.1 Acidobacteriota bacterium
GCAAAAAAGCACAGAAAACACAAAAAATAAGATTTTATTTTTGCGTTTTCTGTGCTTTTTTGCGGCTGCCTTCGTTTTTATTTCTTCATTAGGTCAGTGTATTGACCGCTTTCAACCCATTCCAAAATTTCCGATACGCGCCAGATCGGAAACGGGTGCGAACGTCCGGCATTGAGAATATCTGCCCAAAATTTGTCGAGTTTGTTTTCGTCATAATTTTTCTGGAAATCGCGGGCTTGCTCGAGAAATAATTCGTAATCGATCTTTGATGAAAAAGTTCCGCCTGCAAGTTTCATCATCGTTCGCCCGATAACGTGCGGGTCTTGCGTAACGAGCAACGCGGCTCGGTCGCAAGAAAGTTCGGCACGTCGCGCCCACGCGAGAAGCGCACTGCTAATTCCGGCGGAGATCAAAAACTTAACGATTTCCGCACCCGGAATAATTCGGGCAATCGAAACATTTGCCAGGGCTTCGATCAATCTCGCCGCCGTCAAATACAAAACATGTTCGGCGTGAATATGTCCGACTTCGTGAGCCACGACCGCCAGAACTTCTTCGTCGGTCAGGCGTTCGAGCAAACCTGAGTGCATCACGATAACCGGTTTTTCAACTCCGCCCGTAAAAGCATTAACTATCGGATTTTGTTGTATAAAAAAGTCCGGCATATCAACGCCGAGTGTCGTGCAGGCGATTTGCAGTTTGGCGTGTAAATCCGGGCATTGTTTCGGCGTAACTTTAACCGCACTCGCCATAAACATTACGCGAATCGCCGATTCGCCGGTAACTTTCAGCAGTTGTTTCAACGCCGTATCAATTCCCGGAATCGCCCGCAATGCGGCAAGTGCTTTGCTGTCCGCCGGATGAACATATTCGTGTTTGCTCAGATCGGCAAACTTTTTGTGCGGCGCATTGGAAAGCGGCAAACGGCAACGTCCGCATTTTGCTTCGCCGTTAACATAATCTTCTTTAACGGAATTTTTCTGACCGCAATAACGGCAGCGAACGCTGTATCGTTCGGCTATCGCGGCGGTTGAATTTTGTTTTGGCATAATTTAAAAGTTTAGTTAGGTTTTTCGAATAATTCAAATCTAAATCTCTGATGTTAAAAACGACGGAGAGTTGTAAAAAGTTTTGGGAAAATAATTTGCTTATTTATCAAAACAAGTGTTTGCAATGGTTATAAAGTTTTTGCTGTCGAAAAAGCCATAATCTTCGCCAAACCATTGCGTCAATGATTTTGATGTTTTCTCCAATTCCGTTTGACTTAGATTTGGAAATTTATCAAACCACTGCCGGCAGCTTTGTTTTTTGACTGTTCGGCGCACATAACTGCGGAGTCCGAGATATTTGAAAAAAATAGACGGATTTAGTGCTTCGTTAAAATGGTCGGAAATAAAGGGTTTGAGAAGAATATCAAACCAATCGGCACTTTCATTAAATACCCAACCGCCATTTTTGAGAATTAAAACGGCAGATTTTGTTTTATCTCCGATTTTGATTTCGCGTGTCAATCCTTGATAAAATTTTAGTCCGGCGAAATTAGCGCACAAATCGGCGTTTGAAAAAACATTTGAAATTATCATTCCGTAATATGTATGTTCCGTAAATTTTCCCCATTCAATTGCTTTTTTTTCGGCTTCTTCCGGCGTTACACCTTTTGCCAGTGCGCGATTATAAATTTTGTAATAAGAATATCCCTGCTGAAAAATATGCGCGATTTTGTCCGTGCCGAATTGCGAACCATATAGATTGACGGTCGAACTGATCCCGATATAATCAGTCGGAATAACAAAGAATATTGAGTCCTGAAAACTCGTTTTATAGCGCGCCGGTTGTTCGGTAAACTTATGTGATTCCATCCAACTTCCCGCAGCCGTGAACGGTGGGATTCCCGTTCCGACGAGTTTATAGAATTCCCGTGCAACCGCTTCGTCCGAACGCAGAAACGCGAGTTTAGCACGTTCTTTATCCGGCGATTCACACTGCGATTTTTCTGTTTTATTTATCAGGCAATTTTCTCGGCGGACGATTTCGTCGTTTATTTTTTTAACTGCTTTTCTTAAATTATCCGCCGTATATTGCGAAACTTCATCGCCGATGTCGGCAAGCGGTTCCGGTGGTAAATTATACTGGTCGGTTTCAAAAGCGAATATAAAAGTTGATTGTTCCAACAGTAGAAAGCATAAAAATGATCGAAAAATCTTTTGCAGTTTCATAAAAATCAAGGAAATATTTTTCACTAAAATTAGATGCGCTTTAATCGAACAACAGTTTCGACGTGATGAGTTTGCGGAAATAAATCCAGTGCTGTGATTGATTCAATTAGATAGCTTTCCGATAAAATGCGTAAATCTCTTGCCAATGTTGCGGGTTCGCAGGAAACGTAAGATATTTGTTTCGGCTTTATTTTGATCAGGTTTTCAATTGTTTCTTTTTCTGTCCCAGAGCGCGGCGGATCAAGTAAAACAAAATCGATTTCCTGTAAATCGCTTACATTATCCGATAGCCAATCATTAACATTTTCCGAAAAAATTAGGGCGTATTCGATTCTTCCATTTTCGGCATTTTTTCGCGCAAAATCCACTGCTTTGTCATTTCCCTCGACACCGATGACCTTTGTAAAATTTTCCGCCAACGGTAATGTAAAAAGTCCGACTCCGCAATATAAATCGAGTGCGGTTACGCCTTTCACACCTTTAATAGCGGTTTCTATTAAAGATTCGATCAAAAACGGATTGCCTTGAAAAAAAGTATTTGCGTTGTAAAAATAACGGGTGCCGTTTAGATGAAAACTAATTTCTTGCGTAGGTTCAACAATTTCACTGGAATAAATCGAAACATCTTCGTCACTGTTTGCCGCTTCGATTTCGACCATTTCCGCCCAATAGCTTTCCCATTCGATTTCCTGACGTAAATCGGTAAGTGTTTCTTGCAATTTTTCGGTGAGAATCGGACAGCTTTCGACATCGATTATCCGATGTGAATTTCTCTGGAAATATCCGATCCGTTTCCGGCGCGTATCGATATGCCAAGCGGCACGGGCGCGATAATTGTAAGATTGAGGGCTGGCAATTATCGGAATTTCTTCTTTATAATCAATTTTCCCGAGCCTCGACAAGCAATCCCGAATAATAGCGACTTTTGCTTCGAGTTGCGTTTCGTAATCCATCTGTTGAAAATTACAACCACCACAACGCCCGAAGTATTCGCACTTCGGCTCGACTCTTGTTGCCGACGGCTCGATAATTTGCACAATTTCGGCAAAGGCAGTTTTTCCTTTTAATTGATTTATCTGAACGCGAAGTCTGTCACCTTTGACAGCAAGCGCGACAAAAACGGTTAAGTTTTCGGCAAAAGCCAATCCAAAGCCGTTAGGGACGATTTTTTCGATGGAAACCTCGAGAAGCTCACCGATTTTGTATAATTTACTCAATAAGTTTTCTCAACTTAGAACTTTTTTCGCTTAATTTCTCCAAAAGAAAATATGAAATTCTGACTTCTTTAAGTCTTAATGCACAAAAATAAATTTCAATATCCGGGTTGATTACCGAAATTCGGCGGCGGCGGCGGCGTATGTTGATAAAAATCTTGCACTCTTCCAAAGACACTTTGATAAGCGGCAAACATCGCGGCAGATATAATAGGTGCTACAAATAGCACTCCGACCAAGCAGACTAAAGCTCCGACTAAAGCCATTAAAAAAAGCAAGATATATAGTAAAAGAAGTCCGCCGAAATTTGCCAAGCCGCTTTTGACACTTAGCATCAAAGCTTGTCCACCCGAAAGATTATGTTCTGAAATAAGCGGATAGACGAATGCCGTGAAAACGGAAACCAGCAGATTTGCTATTAAAGTAAAGACCAGCAACACGATAATTACCAAAAAAAGTCCACCGAAGGCAGCCGGATTTAGCTTGCCGTCTTTGGCGAGAACACCAATGCCTAAGGCGGAAACTCCGACGGCAGCACCGCCAAACAAAGTAATGAAAGCTATTACAGATTGAATAAGAGCCACAAAGAGTGCCACAATGAAACAAGGCATAATTTTTTGAAAACCGGCGAATAAATCACTGAAATCAGCTACTTCACCTCTTTTTTTACGCGCCAATGCTGTATAAATTCCGCAAAACAGGATTCCTGACATTGTTGCCACGATGATATTGGTAAAAATACTGATAAATAATGAAATTACTTGCGGAAGAATTGCCGCCGACATTTTCCCTGCATCACCTGCATCTGCCGTTGCTATGCCGAGAGTGGCTGAAATCCCGATGGTAATTATGTTATTGACAAATCCCAAAATCATAGCCGCGACAACTAAAATTACAATAGCCACCAGCGTCATTGCAAAAAATGTCCAATAATCATTTTTTATGATGTTCCAGCCTTCTTCAATGCTGCCGACAGGACGAACCGAACCCGATTGAAAATCCATATTTTTCTCCTTTTTAAAACCTTCTTGACTTGAATTCTTAACACATCTCACAAATAAAACAAACTTAAACGCGGAATTTCCGTTTGTTCGCGCAGACGTTTGAGAATCATCAGATCGAAGGTTCGCCGATAAACTTCTGCTTCCATTTTGTTTCGATAAGCAGCGAGATTTTTTTCGATTTCGCTTTTCAGATTATCATTTAAAAAGGCTTGCAAAAGACTTTCATCAACCAAAGAATCCAACTTTTCCAGAGATTCTTCCAAAGTTTCCGCATTGGAAAAACTTTCGCGCAATTCGGCAAGCCGATATTCTACTCTTTCCAGAGTTTCGCCTAACTGTTCTTTGAATTTAACTTTCGCGGATTTCAATTCTATGGAAACTTTTTCGAGATGAGTTGCAATCGCTTCCGTTGGAAATAAACTCGATTCTTTATTTTTGGAATCCGAACCGTTATTCGATTCTTGAGCCTCAAATCCGGCTTCTTTCCCGACTTGCGATTCAAGCCATTCGGCATATTGCGCTTCGATTTCTTCTTTGCAATAAAGCAGACTTTTGACGGTTCGTGTTCGCGCCGGTTGTTTGTCAACCGTATCGAAAACCCGTTCGATGCCTCGCAAAATGATGTGAAGCGGAATTTCGCGCTCTTGCCAAGATTCAATTAATGCCCAATCGAGCGGCGACAAAAGTAAATTTCGCCCGCGCCGACGGATAAATGTTTCTTCGATTTCGGTAAAATAATTAAAGTAGTTCAAGGTTAATTGTTAATTGTTAATTGTTATAAATGGAGAACTATTAACAATTAACAATTATTCGATTTGTATTTTCATCCGGCGCAAGGTGTGTAAATCTTCATCGGTCAGTTCCAATTCGATTTCCTCGGGCAGATCATCAAGCACGCCTAAGATTTCCTGCAAACCGATTTCCAGTTTGAGTGTCAAATTCGGTTCATAACCGATTTCGCGCAAATGCTTGATGGCATCCGCGACTCGAATGTCTTTTTCAATCGCTGCATTTATGGCATCGCTAAGTTCGCGGACCGCCGTTTTTGCTTTTTTGTCGAGTTCCATTTTCTCTTCTGAAATGCTACGCGACACGCTTCAAAGTTTCAAGTCCAAAGTCCAAAGTCCAAGGTCTAAGTTTCAAGTTTTCAAAATATGTGTTTTGAGTTAAGTTTGATAATAACTTTGGACTTTGGACTTTGGACTTATGTTTTGACTTATGAAGGAAAGACGCGAAAAATTTGAAACATCTTCGGGGATAGAATTGCCGACCGAATTTAACCCGGCAAATACGAAAATCGATTACGAAACTGACATCGGCGAGGCAGGTCAATTTCCATATACACGCGGCGTGCGCGCTAATATGTATCGCGGAAGATTTTGGACGATGCGCCAATATGCCGGATTTGCGACCGCCGAAGAATCTAATGCGCGTTACAAATATCTTTTATCGCAAGGCACGACCGGCTTGAGCGTCGCGTTCGATTTGCCGACGCAGATCGGACTTGATTCCGATGACTCGCTTTCCGCCGGAGAAGTCGGCAAAGTCGGGGTGGCGATTGATAGTTTAGAAGATATGATGATGCTTTTTGACGGAATTCCGCTTGATAAAGTTTCAACTTCAATGACGATAAACGCCACTGCTTCGACGCTTCTTTGTCTTTATCTTGCCGTTGCAAGAAAGCAAAATGTTCCCTTTGATAAAGTCAACGGCACGATTCAAAACGATATTTTGAAGGAATATATCGCTCGCGGAACTTATATTTATCCACCGGAACCATCGCTTCGTCTTATTACCGACACATTTGCTTTCTGCGCCTCGGAAGTCCCGAATTGGAATACGATTTCGATTTCCGGCTATCACATCCGCGAAGCCGGTTCGACGGCGGTTCAGGAAGTTGCGTTCACTTTGGCAGACGCGATTTGCTATGTCGAAGCCGCAATTTCAGCCGGATTAAAAGTTGACGATTTCGCGCCGCGATTTTCGTTTTTCTTTAATTCGCATAATAATCTGCTCGAAGAAATTGCCAAGTTTCGCGCCGCGAGAAGACTTTGGGCGCGAATAATGAAGGAGAGATTTGGTGCAAAAAACCCAAAATCTTTGATGCTCCGCTTTCATACACAAACCGCCGGTTCGACATTGACGGCTCAACAACCGGAAGTAAATATCGTGCGAACAACTATTCAAGCACTTGCCGCAGTTCTCGGCGGAACGCAATCTTTGCACACCAATTCAATGGACGAAGCCTTGTCGCTTCCAACCGAACAAGCGGCACGAATTGCGCTTAGAACGCAACAAGTTATTGCTCACGAATCAGGTATTGCCGACACGGTTGACCCGTTTGCCGGAAGTTATGCGATTGAAGAATTAACCAATAAAATTGAAGAAAAAGCCATCGAATATATCAATAAAATTGACGCGCAAGGCGGAATGCTGAAAGCGATTGAAAACGGTTATCCGCAACGCGAGATTCAGGAAGCCGCCTTCCAATTTCAAAAAGCCATCGAACGAGAGGAAGAAATTGTCGTCGGTGTCAATCGTTTTCAGATCGAAGAAAATGAAACGATCCCGATAATGAAAGTGAACGAAGCGGTTGAACGCGGTCAAGTTGAGCGTCTGCAATCATTCCGCGAAAAACGTGATAACGAAAAAGCCGAAAACGCTTTGAAACAATTAGAGGAATCTGCCAAAACAGACGAAAATATGTTGCCAAAGATTCTCGATTGCGTCGAAAATTACGTTACCGTCGGCGAAATCAGTAATTGTCTGCGAAAAGTTTGGGGCGAATACCGCGAAGCCGTTACGGTTTAGAATGCACACATATTTTTTCAAGCGACTATAAATTTTAGCCCAATCAGAAAATAATCACAGCAAAAATTGACAATCCTTTCCGTCACTAAACAGCAAATAATTTACTGTAGTTTCCTCATCCAGATTGAAATTTTTGCTTTGTAAAAATTTCGAGTAATGTTTTTTCATTTCTTTTAACTTTGGAGATATAAATGATAGCTGGTATTTGGGTTACAAGTAAAAATCAACTGATTACGGGTTTGACATTGACCGACCATTGGTATGAATCAAAAAACTATTGGAGGCTCAACGACGGTAATGCAGGACGCATAAAATATAGCAATGGCGAATATGAAAGAATCCCAGGCAATTTTGTTTACTTATACGGTTATGGCGATGATGGCTCGCTTGTCCGCGTCATGCGGCTTGATATTAAACCAATGAAATATCCTTTTTCATCCGGTTACAAGGACACCGGCGAAATTTATAAAGAATCGGCTTTAACGGCTGATGCCGGGACTTTGGAATATGAAGTTTATAGTGTTACCTAATTTAATGTTCTATGTGTAGATAGGAATCCTATAAAGTAAGCTTTCTAAGAAGTGGTAAAAAGATTAGTAAAGTTTTTATTTGAAAAAGGGAGAGCTATGAAAGAAGTCAAACAAACCAAAGAACAGTTAGAAAAACGGCGTGGTGAAATTGAAAAACAACTCAATCTCGTCAATCAAAATGAGCGTATCGAACTCGACAAAGATATTGAAGAACAAGCCGTTGAAACCGAACAACACGAAGTTTCCGTGACGATGGAAGAAAATCTGCGTAAAGAACTGAATCAAATTGAAGATAGATTACTTGAGTTTGAAAACGAATAAACCTTAATCATTTTTTTCCATATCATCCCTATTTTTCAGGTGAAATTATTTTGAGAATTGCTTTTAAGTGATTTTATTTTCACTAAGCCAAATTTGAAACTAAAATCTGACTACTTTCGTAAATTAGTCAACATCTGAAGATTTATCTGCCGGATGCAAAAAAAGTGAAGCATTATTTATACTGTTCCATTTTTTAGGTGGTGTTTATCGAAAGATAAAAAACTATGTGGCGAGTCTCGACAAACCGAATGGCGAATTTAAATTAATTTCTTATGAAGTTTCCGAAATGAAAGTTTCGCTTAACGGGAAAACGGCAGTCGTTACGGGATTAACAATAACAGTTTCGCGCGGCAAAGACCGCGACATTACAACGAAAAGCAGATTCACGGATGTCTTTGTCAAACGCGGCGGAAGCTGGCAACTGTTCGCCGGACATTCTTCGCGCATCCGTGATTCGCAGAAGTAGAAAATTAAAACTTAAAAACTTATGCTACGCAAAAACTTTTTGCCACAGATGCACTCGGATTAAATCGGATAACAGCCGGATAAATCATTAAATATCCAGAAATATCTTCTTCAATCTGTGTGCATCTGTGGCAAAAATATCTTTAATTTATTTTTGCGTAACATCAATTAAAAATTAAAAACTTAAAATCATGAAAAAATTTACATTGACAATTATTTTCACATTGGCAATTTCGGTTTCCGCATTCGCGCAAAAAAATGACGGCGGGAAAGACGCTCTGGCGGTCGTTAATAAAATGTTTGCGGGAATGGCGAAGCACAATCCGGCAGCAATTGCCGAACTCTGGGCGAAGGAATCGAATCTGACCGCCGTTATCAAACGCAAAGACGGCAAAACCGTGATCGTTAATTTGACGGGCGAAAAGTTTTCCCTAAATTTCGCCGAGAACAAAGAAGAGATCAAGGAAGATATGTATGAACAGAAAACCTTTGTTGACGGCGACATTGCGATGGTCTGGGGCAGATATGTTTTTTTTGTCGGCGGCAAAATTTCGCATTGCGGTTTGAATTCGTTCCAGCTTGTTAAAACGGATTCCGTCTGGAAAATCGCCAACGCCGCTTCGACGATTGACGCGAACGCCTGCACGGAAAAAGAGAAAAAACGAACGATGACGATGACCGCCAAAAAAAATTAGAAAACTTTTTTATAATTGGAGAAAAAAATGACAAAGGCGATTTTCAGTTTGATTATTTTGTTAGTTCGCTGCTTCGGAATTTTCGCGCAAGGCACGGTTTTTTATGAGGAAGCGTCGTGGTCACCGGATGGAAAATATCTCAGTTGCAGTGTCTATCGAAAAGCCGATCCGAACGACAAACAATTAAAATACGAAATCTACATAATGAAAGCCGACGGTTCAGACGCGAAAAAAGTTGCGGATAATGCGTCGTGGTCTTCGTGGTCAAAGGACGGAAAACGCTTTTTGTTCAGCCGTTCGAGTGCGGACAAACAAACTTCCGACATTTTCACGATCAAAAAAGACGGCTCGAATCTGATTCGATTGACGAAAGATGCGAGCCGAAATTCGCATCCGGCTTATTCGCCCGACGGGAAGAAAATTGCTTTTACATCAACGCGCGACGGCGGCAAAAATCAGATTTATGTGATGAACGCCGACGACACGAAGATAAAACGACTGACGACCGACGACAATGTTGCGTATCTAAATCCGAAGTGGTCGCAGGACAGCAAAAGACTGGTTTTTTACGCTGAAAAAGGCGACCAAAAAGATCAGATTTGGACGATAAACGCGGACGGTTCAAATCAAATGTTGCTGACCGGAAATATCGGACACAACACTTTCCCATCGTTTTCGCCCGACGGCAAGCTGGTTATTTTCAGTTCAAACCGCGACGGCGAACAGGCAATTTACACGATGAATTCGGCGGACGGTTTAACTCCGAAGCGTTTGGAAAATGTAAAAAGTTTCCTTGCGCGTTTTTCGCCGAACGGAAAAAAACTCGTTTTAATCATCGGAAGTTTTCCGCAAAACGATCTATATATTGCCGATGCCGACGGCACGAATCAAATAAAGATCACAAACAAAACGGATTTGCCTTTATCAAAATATTTCCGGGAATCTGTTCGATCGCATTTATATTGTTTCACACGATCATTGCCGCCGCGCAAACCGTCGTCTCTAAAAATGTGAAAGTCATTCCGATGGACAAAGAGCGCGTTTTGGAAAATCAAACCGTGCTTATTCGTAATGGAATAATTGTCGTAATTTGCGCGAAAGTTAATTAAATCTTAACTTTTTTACCGGTAAACGATTTCCGCTTGCTCAGTCCGGGAAACTGTCATAACATCTTTATTTAAATTCATTCTAACATTAGAGATTACGATTATATTTTAATAACAAAGAGGATTTTTATATGAGAAAAGTTTTTCCGCTTTTGACGGGAATTTTATTATTTGTCGCCGGTGTATTTGCACAATCGCAGGCAACATCCGGGAATATCGAAGGGCGCGTTATCGACCAGCAGGGCGCGGCAGTTCCGGGTATTTCCGTGACGGCAACCAATCAGGATACGGGATTTGAAAAAACCGTCCAAACAAATGACGAAGGCAACTTTGTTTTGCCTTTTTTGCAGCCCGGCAATTACAAAATTGTAACGTCGGAAGCCAAAGGTTTTGCGCCGACAACTTATGAAAATATCAAGGTAACGGTTGGTGCGAAAAACACGCTCGAAGTTGTTTTGACGGCGGGCGGCACAGTCAATGTCGTTGATGTGCAGGCGACGGGACAAGGCGTGGAAACGACGCGTTCTTCTATTTCTTCGACAGTGGACGAACGCCGCGTTATCAATCTGCCGACCAACGGACGAAACTTTTTAGATTTTGTAACCTTAACGCCCGGAATTGTCCGCGACCCGACCCGAAGCGGCGATTTAGCCGTTGGCGGTCAAAAAGGAACGCTCAACAGTTTGCAAATTGACGGCACAAGCAGCGACAACACATTTTTCGGACAATCTTCGGGACGCACCGGGTCGGGACGCGCACCGTCGCAGTTTTCAATCGATACTGTAAAAGAATTTCAGGTGAATCAAAACGGCTTTTCGGCGGAATTCGGACGCGCCGCCGGTGCGGTTATCAACGTCGTTACAAAATCGGGAACAAACAGATTTACCGGCAGCGCATTTGAATATTTCCGTGACGAATCGCTCAATGCCCGCAACCCGATCTTGGTTGCGGCAAACCGTCCGCGTCCGGCTGGACAAATCAATCAATTCGGAGGCACATTCGGCGGACCGATTCGCAAAGACAAAATCTTTTTCTTCAGCGCGTATGAAGGTCAACGCTCAAATTTACCAAATCCGGTAGTTCTGCGTTCGCTGCCGTTTGCCCCGGCAAGCATTCAATCTTTGCTTGGACCAAAAGTCGCTTCTTACAACATTAACCGTCAACAGGACACTTTTTTGATTAAAACCGATTTCAATATCAACGAAAAAAATCAGGTTTGGGTGCGGTTCAACCAGCAGAATTTTACCGGCACAAATCTTGAATTCTCCGGCACTTTGAGTGCGCTCGAACACACCGGCAACAGCAACGTCAAAACTTCCGCGCTCTCATCAAGTTGGACTTCGACGCTCTCATCGAGATTTTTCAATGAATTTCGTTTTCAATACTCACGCGACCGTGAACCGGGATTAGCCAATTCAAACGATCCGGAAGTTTCCGTGACGGCAAACGCCGGCGGCATTAATGACGGAACTTTTACATTCGGACGCAACAATTTCAGCCCGCGTGAAACGACTATCAACCGCTACCAGTTTATTGAAAATCAAAGTTATATTGCGGGCAATCACAGTATAAAATACGGCGCGGACTTGTTATTTGACCGCGTTTTTAATTTCTTTCCGGGACTTTTTGGCGGTTCATACACTTTTACGAGCTATGCAAATTTAGCCGCCGGAACTCCTTCGCGTTACCGGCAGAGTTTCGCAGGTGCGGGAACAACCGGCGGCACGACAAAACCCAATAGCTCGGAATATGGGTTTTTCGTGCAGGACGATTGGCGTGTAACACCAAAATTAACGCTCAATCTCGGTTTGCGTTATGACTATCAGGTGATTGCAAAACCGCCGATTCAGAATCCGAATGCTGCATTGTTAGCTGCCGGTTTTGATACCGGTTTTCAGCCGAAAGATAAAAACAATATCGCCCCGCGCATCGGTTTTGCCTATGCTTTCAACGAAAAAACGGTTATTCGCGGCGGTTATGGGCTTTTTTACGCCCGCACACCGGCGATTCTGACCGGAACTGCTCATTCGCAAAACGGTATTCAAGTTATCGCTATTGACATTAATTGCACGGCTACGCCGACGTTGTGTCCGACTTACCCGAATGTTTTTACCGCGCCGCCAACCGGAGCGACACTGGCACCTGTCAATCTATTTTTATTTAATAAAAACTACCAACAGCCTTTCACGCAACAGGCACGATTGCAGTTTGAACGCGAGATATTCAAAAACACGACGTTTTCGGTGCAATACACGCTTTTCAAAGGTCAGGACTTAACGCGCACTCGCAACGCCAATTTGTCCGCACCGGTTTCAACGCCGATTGCGGTTTACAATGGAACAACTGCCACCGGCGAAACTTTTACTTTCCAAAGATTCTCAAATCCGCGCTTGATCCCGATATTTCAGCGTATCAGCCTGTTTGAAAGCACGGCACGGTCGCTTTATCACGGGTTATCGTTTGAGCTTAACCGGCGTTTTTCAAACCGCTGGCAATTTAATACGAGTTATACCTTATCGAATGCAAAAGACAACAAGCCCGATCAAACATCGGTTGTTCCCGGCGGCGGCGACGATGCCAAAATCGCGCAGAACCAATTCGATTTATCGGGTGAATACGGACGCTCCGATTTGGATGTCCGGCATCGCTTTATTTTCAGCCCGGTTTATGAAACAGGAACTTTTGAATACAGCGAAAACAAAGTTATTCGTGCGCTGTTGAGCGATTATGTTTTTACCGGAATTTTCACCGCACAATCCGGTTTGGCGTATTCGGCGTTGGTTTCGGGCGACCCGAATGCTGACGGGATTACTTCAACCGACCGCGTTCCGGGAACGCTAAGAAACCAATTTTCGACTCCGGCAACATATCAGCTCGATTTGCGCGTCGGCAGAATTATTCGGTTCGGCGAACGCAGTCGGCTGTCGCTTTTTGCCGAAGGATTTAACATTTTTAACCGCTCAAACGTGCAGTCGGTCAATAATACGCTTTACGCTTTCAGTAATGCCACGGCGACTTTACCGATTCGTCTGTCAACAGCGGCGACAAATTTCGGCACGCCGCGCGGCTTCGTTTCGGGTTCGCCTTCATTCACTTTTAATTCAAGCTATAACCGTGAATTCCAACTCGGCATAAGATTTGATTTTTAAGGTAAATAGTAACAATGTAAAAAAGCCCGTTTGAAAACACAAACGGGCTTTTTTACTCTAATAGGACTTTCGCTTAATTAAAATTACAAAGCAGAAATTGGTGAATTCTTGAGTTGTAATTTTAGAAATTCAGCGAATAAATTGTTCCTCACTTGATACATTGTTGTTTTCATTTCTTGGGCTTTGACTTTTATCGCCACCCACGCCGCATAACAGCACGCCAGATGATTTCTTTGCGAACGCTCCTTTCGGCATTGACATTTTTCACTGCCCGTCAGTTGTTTGAATGAGCGATGAAATTCTTCGACCTGCCATCTGACTTGTGTCGCTTGAATCGCCCGAAGACGCGTAAAATCTTCCGCTAATTTATTGGTTATGACCCATTCAATGTTGCCGTTTGTGTCAACGCGCCTTGAATAGTTTTAACCAAAACGGCACTTCTTTGATTCTCACCAATTTGCCGCTTATCAGTTCTTCCTGACTCCACTCAATCTCCTCTAAATGCTGATAACCTGTTTCTTTTGTTATGCTTATCTTGCGATTGCTTTTTAGGTTTGTGTAAAATGTCCAACCGCTTCGATGCACTAATTTTAAGTTGTCAACGCTGGCATACCAACTGTCAAAAGCGATATTTCGCGCTTTTATTTCTTGACTCAAATTCGCTTGCCGAAACATCTCGGCAAAATGATCATTCTTCGTTTTTCCATCCGCATCGGGATTATAAATCCGATAATTGACCGGATAAAATTCTCCCATCGCGCCATTCGTATGCACTAAATTAACCAATCCGATACCTTTGACTAAGCCGTGTTCGTTGCCGCTATATTGCAGCTTCACCGTTTCGATGGAGTGCGAGTATTCCTTGTTTTGAACTGAATCATCCACCAGTAAACATGCTTCTTCCGAGTCGTCAATTCGATTCTTGACTAATTCCCACAATTCTTTTGGCGTGAACTTGGAATTTTGTAAAAAATCCGTCACCGAATCGTGACTGACTTTCTCCAAATGTTCCGCTAAATTGGAACAAGTGTAATTAATTGGCGTATTTAACAGATATTCAATATACTGATTTTTAGTTATCATTGAACTTCTGTTTAATCATATTTTTTCAAAAAGCGAAAGTCCTATCTAAAACAATAAATTTACTTGATTTTTTGTTTGGCGGTTTCGAAAACCTCATCAAAATAATTTTCCAGATTTTCATTCACTCCGCGAAGTCCGGCGACCACATTTTCTCCCCATTGAATGTATTCGCGTCTTCTGTCTTCCGACCAACCGCCGGGCGGATTTTCCATAACGTCGCGAATATTGCTGATTTTATCGCTCAACTTTATTTGTTTTGCTCCGGCGGATAAATGAGGCGCGTGTTCAATCTGTTTTTGTTTACGCACGTCTTTTGGCAGCGATTTGTCGTCGGTAACTTCCAAAACCATTTCACAAACCCGTGCGCCGAAAAGTTCGGTAATTTCTTCCTTGGTAGTTTCCGTATCTTCGATTGTGTCGTGCAAAACAGCGGCGATAAGAATGTTGTAATCTTCAATTTTCCCTACATTTGCCAACAAATTTACTACTTCCAACGGATGATTGATATACGGTTCTTCGTCTGCGCCTTTACGCTTTTGTGCGCGATGTTTTTTAGCGGCGAAACTCGCGGCTTTTATAAAACTTGCTAAATTGTTCATATCTTAAATCATTAAGGTTAAATCCCTAGTTGTTCATCGGCAAAACGACATTTAGCGATCAATAATTTTTCATTAACGAATTACCTGAATGGTTAATACTTGTTGCCCGGAAATCAGGAACTCAGCCGGTGGAAGTTCCTTTTCGGTCAAAACCGTCAAAACCGTCGGCTTGAAACCGCCTGCTGTTCGGTCATTGTTCAAGGTTGCCAGCATCGAAGGCGGCAAATTCGGTAATTCATTTGCGCCGATAATCGCGCCGTTGGTTATACGATTTGTTTGCACATAAAGTCGGTCACCTTTTCTGAGTTGGTTGATGGTTTTGACAAGCTCGTTCAAATCCTTCGGCACAAACTGTTTTGAAGCGTCATTTGCTTGCAGTGAACCGCCGTCTGCAACTGTAACCGATAATGTTCCGGCAGGTGTGTCGGCGGGAATTTGAACGGGAATTTTTTCCGAAAATACTTTGCCGGTATCCGTGCGGACAAAGGCTTCCACTTCAAAAAAATCTCCTGCTTTGACTTCCGTGCGGTCAAGGGCGATTCGTTCTAAAGTCGCACTGTTACTTCCGTCCAGCGAAGTTACATTCAAATTTACCCCGCTGATTTCGACATCATCAAAACGGCTCTGCAATAGCGTGTTGATAGGGACAACAACCGAAAGCGCGGCAAATTGCGAGGCATTTGCCCCGTCAAACCGACGCTCCAGTTTTATTGGTGCCTGACCTTTGAGTTTAATGTCGCCGGTAATCTCGATGGTCGAATCGCCAAGACCGCGCTCATTGGCGATAATTGCATTATAAATCGAAATATTTAATAAAAGCGGGGTCAAAAAAGTGTCTTTCGCCACTTCAAAATTTAAAGTTTCTTGCTGATTGCGGCTGGTTTGAATGTTGAGTTTAACCGGAATCATCTTCGGTGCTTGACCGAGATTTCCAAAAACGCCGGTGGCACGATCTTGTGTCATACTGCCGACCAGCGAATCGGGAACGGCGAGTTTGAAAGAATTATTTAGATTCGGAATAACCGTTACGACGTGCGATTCCGACATTGGCAAATCTGACGTGCCGAGATTGAGAAACGGATGACCGAAAGCGTAAATTTTTTCGCCGTCACGAAATGTTACCGTGCCGCTTGCCGCTAAGGAGTAATCTCCGCGCGTCAACTGCATGGAAACCGATGTGCCGCCAAGCAAGGTCTTATCATTCGATTCTTTTAATGGCGTAATTTTCGCCGCACCGCCAACGACTGAAACCGGAAGCAAGCCGACTGAAGCAAGTTGCGGAGCAAAAAGATTGAGAGTTTCCTGCGAAAAACCGCTAAATGTCAATGGGGTTGCAATCGGTTGAAAAGATTGTCCGGCTATCGCATTCAAGGGTGAATTTTGATTAACGCCCGTCAAAAGCGCACCTGTAACCGTCGCATTTTTCGGAAAATCCGGCTTCCAGGTTGCGGATGACAAGTCGGCAAATGAAACGGCGCGGGGTTGTTTCGGTTTTGACTGGAGATTTTGATTTTTTTCAAAGATCGCTAGCATTTGCTCGATCGGTGTTATACCGCAAATCGGTTCTTTCGAGAAAGGAAAACTATAAGAAATTGCCCCGACCAGTTTGCCGTCAATATAAACGGGCGAACCGCTCATTCCGGCAAAAACGCTCGTTCTGTCCGCTTGTCCGCCGCTGATTCGTCCGACGATCATATCCTGTTTCGGACCGATCGCGCCCGGAACAACGCCTAAAATTTCGACATTAAACTCTTCCGGCTGATTGCCGCGAAAAACCGTCCACGCCGTTCCCCGCATTCCTTCCTTCAATTCGGAAAGCGGAAAGAATTTTGCACTTGACGTGTTAACGGGTTTAACCTTAGTTTCATTTTTGGCTTGCGTCTGCCCGAAAATATTCAGACAAAAAGCGGAAATAATCAAGATACAAGCAAATAGTTTTACTCTCATTTTTTTATTTAAAACTCTTCCTTTATTGCTGCTCAATATGGTAACATTTTAGATAGCTTACCGAAAGTTCTTTTTTCAAGGACTATATTTAAGACACACGAAACTATTTTTAAGTTGTATTTTCTTTCCTGAAATTCTGCGAACTGATTTCTTTTCATAAAATTATGGCAAAAACAACTCGTCTTTTTAAGAGTTTTTCCCGGCTTCTGCTGCCGATAGTTATTTTATTTGTTTTAGCTACAATCGCCGGTTCTATTTGGCTGGTTCATAAAACGGCAACACCGCCCAGTGCCGAATATTTGGTAACACCGGAAAAATACGGGCGTTTGAGTGCGCGGGGAGCGCAGGTTACGGATGAAAAATGGACAAACAAAGACGGGACTTCGGCTCGCGGATGGCTTTTGCGCGGCTCGGAAAATGCGCCCGCCATTATTTTGCTGCATCGTTATGGAACAGACCGTTCGCACGTTTTAGACCTCGGTGTAAAAATCAATGAAGCAACGGATTTTACGATTTTAATGCCCGACCAACGCGGACACGCCCAAAGTCATTTAGTCAAGGAAACCACTTTCGGCGGCTGCGAAACGGAAGACTTGATTACCGCAATCGATTATCTACGCGGTTTGAAAAATGAGAATCAAGCTGTTTTGGTCGGTCAGGACATCGGCGTTTTCGGTATCGAAATGGGTGCTTTCGTCGCGCTTTCGGTAGCAGCATCCAACGAAAACATCAAGGCACTGGTGCTCGATTCCGTGCCTGCGGATGCTAATGATATTTTAGCTTCAGCGGTTGATAAACGCTATCCTTTTGCCAGCTCTATTACTTCAAAATTTGCTCAACTCGGAACTTATTTCTATTTCTACGACGGTTGCTACAAAAGAAATTCACTGTGCAACACGGCGAAATCCGTCAATAACCGGCAGGTTTTACTGCTTGGCGGAATGGATGCGCCGAGTTTTCAGGCTTCGACCGTAAATATCAGTAAATGTTTTCCTGACGAAACAAAGGTTGAATTAAAAGCCGACTTGAATCCGTCGGGTTTAAGCCTGACCAAGGCTTCGCTGGAGCAATCGTCGGCTTATGACCAACGGGTTATCGAGTTTTTCAAAAAAGTTTTGGGAAGTGCGAAATTAGAAATAGTAAGTGAGAACTAAAATATAACTTTTCCTTTCCCGAATAATTAAAAGTCAACCTTTTTATTGCTGTGTCCGTTTGTCCGGGCAATTTTGTTTATCTCGGCACTTTCTTCCATTTTATCAACGGTTTGCACCAGAATTTCGCGCAGCCGTTCCAATCTTTTTACGGTCGAGCGAGTTTCGAGAAGTTGATATTTCAAATCGGGTTCCAGATTAAAAGCGGCGGTTACGAGAAAGGAAAGTTGTTCCGGCGCGGCTTGCGGAATGTCGGGAAAAGTGCCGCGTTCACCGCTAAGTTTATGCGCGGCTTTGGCAATGCGTCTGAAAAGCACAAAAACTTCGTCCGCCAAAGGCTTCAAGAGTTGTTCGTCTTCCGCATCATCTTCAAAAAATTCGACATCGCCGACCAAATAAGGTTCACCCGCATCAACATAATCGATCAAATTATAGCGAATTAAGCCGATGGTCAAAATATTCGAGCGTCCGTCCGGCATTGCCTGAACTTCGCGCACTTCGGCGACACAACCGATGCTTCCCGTCAGCGGTTTTTCTATAAATTGTTCCTGCGGATTAAAGTATGTAACGCCGAACATTTTTGTATCCAACGCGACATCTTTGAGCAATTGCTGATAGCGCGGTTCAAAAATGTGAAGCGGCAGCAACTCATTCGGCAACAATACGAGCGGCAACGGAAACAGCGGCAGATGCTTGATGCCGCTAACTTTTTCTAGATTTTCAGACATAATCTTTAAGTCCAAAGTCCCAAGTCCACAGCCCAAAGTCAAGTTCACGTTTAAACTTCGGGTTTTGGATTTCAGACTTCAACCTATACTTAACTCAATAAAATCGACTATTTTATCCGGCGTTTCATCGCTCAAAGCCATCCGTTTAGCACCGATAACAGCGGTTGCCATATCTTCGGCGCGGACTTTGTAGCGGTTGTCCCGGATAATCAAATCCTCGACCACGCGGCGTTCCAGTTGTTCACGCGAAATATCCGCGCCGACATCAGCCGCCACCGCATATTCGATTGGTGCAGTATGATTTTTTAGTCGAACGTGAAGTGCATCGGTCATTTTTTGCGCTTCTTCGCGTATTTTATTTGTTTCTAAAAGCGAATTAGGAAAACCGAGATGTCCGCGCAAAGTTATTTCGATGATGGGTTGCGGCGAATGGTCTTCGGCAATCCGCGCCTCGCGTTTGATCTTTTCCAATACGCCTTCGGTAATATCTTTTGTTTCAGCGTAACCCGAAACATCAAACGTCAGCCGTTGAAACGGACGTTGGCGATAATCCGTAATATGTGTGGCGGAAACTTGCAAAGCATCATCGACCTCGACAAGAAACGCGCCGCGTGTTTCGCGATATTCGTCAATGCTCGTAACTTCCAGCGAACCCGGATTAAATGCCCAATTGTCAATCTCGTAAGATTTATGCGTATGTCCGAGTCCGACGTAATTCGTTACGGATTTTAATTCTTTCAAATTTGCTATTGAAAGTGCCGGAATCGGATGCGTTTGATGACCTTCAACGTCCGTGTGCAGCAATAAAATGTGAAACGCACCTTCGCGCCGGTTTGCTTTAATCGCTTCGGTCAACATCGGAATCGCCCAATTTGCCGACGCGCCATACCAACTCGAACCGAAAATCCGCGCGCTGCCGATGTCAATAAATCCACCTTTATTATATTCTGCATCCCACGCTTCGAGAACGATTTTTCCCTCAATATTTCGCGGCTCGAGCAGATGAAGCAAGTTCCATTTCGCCAAAGAATTCAACCAACTATGATCGGTGTCATTCGCTTTTTGGTCGTGATTTCCCTCAATTGAAACGATTGGAATTCCCGCTTCTTTTAATAAACTCAAACCGGCAAAAGCGTAGTTCATCGTTTCCGGCGGCACATTGCGTTTATGAAAAAAATCGCCGCCCATCAGAACAAAATCAACCTTTTCGTCAATCGCGTATTTCCGTAAAACGTCGATCCACGCATCAAAAAAATCGCGCGGGCTTTCCGGCAGTTGATAGCGTGTGCAGCCGAGATGCACGTCGGAGATGTGTAAGAATTTCATAGATACATTTTAACATTTACCGTTTAACATTTACCATTTACAATTAACTTTATGGATAAAGTAATTTTAATCACCGGCGCATCGAGCGGAATCGGGAAAGAAACCGCTAAACTTTTTCAAACGAAAAGCTGGAAAGTTGCGGCAACAATGCGCTCGCCCGAAAAATCCGGCGACTTGCAAAAGATCATTGATGTCGAATGTATTCGCTTGGACGTTACGGATGTTGATTCGATCAAAGGCGCGATTGCCGAAACGCTCGACAAATTCGGACGCATTGACGCGATTGTCAATAATGCCGGTTACGCGTTAGCCGGTGCGTTTGAAGCCGCAACGCCGGAGCAGATCGAAAAGCAGTTTCAGACAAATGTTTTCGGGTTAATGAATGTCTGCCGCGAGATTTTGCCGTATTTCCGCGAACAAAAACGCGGCATAATCGTCAATGTCGCATCGGTCGGCGGACGGACGACATTTCCGCTTTACAGTCTTTATAATTCAACCAAATGGGCGGTCGAAGGTTTTAGCGAATCTCTGCAATACGAGGTCAAACAATTCGGCATCAAAATAAAGATCATCGAACCCGGACCGATCAAAACCGATTTTTACGACCGTTCACAAGATTTGACACAAACAGAAGGCTTAACGGCTTACGACCATTTTATTGATAAAGCCTTGCCGAATATGCAAAAAGCCGGAGCCGACGCGCCCGACGGTTCAGTCGTCGCCGAAACGATCTACACCGCCGTAACCGACGATTCGTGGAAAATGCGCTACCCTGTCAACACCAAAGGACTTTTGCTGGCGCGAAAACTTTTGCCCGACAGCCTGTTTTTCGCCGTCGTCAGAAATGCGCTCGTAAAATAAAAAAACGGCTTGGTATTAACCAAGCCGCGAAAAATCTTTCTTCTTCAAATATTACGGTGTCGGTTTTTTTCTCTTCGGGCTTTTGTATTCGCTTTTCTTTTTGAGTCCGACGGTTTGCACTTGGTCGGAGCTTTCGCCGTATTGGGCTTTGACCTGAATTTTGGCATTGCGGACAAAATCGTGAAACTCCCATTCCTCCATCACCGATTGGTCGCGGCTTGCCATCGCCACCGCGTTGTCCTGCACTTCTTTGGTTTGACTTGCCTCCATCGACGATTTTATCGTTGCGCCTTTTGCCAGCGCATAATTCGCATTTGCCGGCGCATAATCCGTCAAACTTTTCAAACCCGCGTAAGAATCCAGATCGTCCTGCAAATCCGCCGGACGCATTCGGCGTGTGTTTTTATCTGCCATTATATTTAATCTCCTAATTTTTTATTAGATTTTCACTTTGATAGTGAAGAATCAAACATCAGACGAAGCAAAATTAAAAAATTGCCTTCCTGCGCCGAAAAAATCCTTTCCCGCCAACAAACATTCCTTTTTAACCAAGCAATGTTCCTTTTTTGCCAAATATGGTTTCTTTCCATCCAAGCGATGTTTCTTTTCTACCAAGCGCGGTTTCATTGGTATTTCATAAAACAGCAAAGCAACTTCACGACGCACCAAAGGTATTTCACAAAACATCAAGCCTTCCCCAACTGACCGCAAGCCATCCAAACCCAAATGCTAAACAATCGGACATTCTTATTTCACAGAAAACCATCCTGTAACCTTAATTTGTCTAGGTGACAGCCTTTGAAATTCGCTGTCATAAACACAAAAAATGATTGAATAATAAACCCTAATTTCGTTGACTATAAGTCTTAAGGCGAGTATAAATAATTCTGCATATAGGGTGTTACCCCGAATGGTTTGGCATAACACTCTTAAGTTATGCCTTGATAACACTCAACATCAAGGGTATTATCAACGGTGCTGGAGTTAATCAATAGTTCGGGTTGACAGTTAGATGCGGCTGATGAGCGACTGACGGGTCGCCAACACTTGACATATATGTTACGCTCGCAAACGACGCGCTTAACGCGAGTTGAAGCGGATCGCTTGCGAGCGTAACAGTCCTTCGCGGTTGACGTTCCCGTCTTTCGCTCGCAGCATCGAACTGCAAACCGAACCAATCAATGGACAGGATCGCCAAAAGCGCGACCTGTCATCTCATTTGTTGGGCGGCACGCTTGAAATCGAACGGAGACTTACGGCTAACAAATTTTTGATTGTTCGCTACAATTCTACTTTTCGTCGTCTCTCAAACATTGCGGAAGAAAATTTATATTTATGATTCGATGGGAAGATGAGAATGGCAAAATAATTGACGAACTTTCTCATCAGGATTTTGGCTTGATTTTTGAGATGATGTCATTACTTGATGAGGAAACGTCTTTACGGGAAACAAAATGCTTGCAGTTTATTGATGCTTGGGGAGATACAACTTTTAATCAGTATCAGATTCCCGTGTTAATGGACGAACTAAAATCAACGCTCCCTCTTTGCCAAGACGAAGAAAAGCGCAAGGAGTTTGAGAAAATTATAGAATTCATTAAAAAAGCCGACGGTGAAACTCATACTTACATTAAATTTTGGGGAGATTAGCTTCGTTAATAAACAGCCGCCGAACAATTCAGCTATGAAAGAAGCAGTCAAGCACAGAGAGTGACCTGTCCGCCGCAGTTGATTTTTGCTCACTGCGGCGGGTTATCTTGATTCTCGCCGATTGGCGTTTTGAGTTGGTTGACGAAGAAGTTTGAATCGAACCGGAAATGTCGCTGATGGACGGGCTTCAAAGGTAGCGGCAGCCTGTCTTTCATTTTACCATTGGACGTTACGGCGAAACAGCGACTTTCTTATCGCGTTGTTCGTTAAATGTTGGCGGGCATAAACGCGATTTCGCCCCACATTATCTCAAGCGTTTCAGAAATGCTCAGAGAAATAAGTATCAAAAGTTGTCCTTCTTCTCAAATCTTTAATTAAAAACATTTCTCATTTCTCATTTTCTACTTTTTTCCTATAAAATAACCAACATTATGACAAAACCATTAGTTTTGGATTTGAGTGAAGTGAGTGCTGACGATGTGGCTATTGTCGGCGGAAAATGTGCGAGTTTGGGCGAACTTTTTCGTGAGTTGACATCAAAAGGAGTGCGGGCGGTTGACGGTTTTTCGACGACGAGCGAGGCTTATCATTCGCTTTTGCAAACCAACGGGTTGAAAAAGAAACTGCAAAAGCTGTTGAAAGGTCTGGACGTTGAGGATTTGAACGCACTCAGCGCGGCGGGCAGTGAAGCTCGGCGGTTGATGCTCGAAACGCCTTTGCCGGCGGATGTCGAAGCGGCGATCATTGACGGTTATCGGCGGTTGTGCGACAAGATCGGTAAAAAGCAATGCGAAGTTGCGGTGCGTTCGTCGGCGACGGCGGAAGATTTGCCCGATGCGTCGTTTGCCGGACAACAGGACACGATTCTCAATGTGTTGGGCGAAAAACGTCTGATCGAAGCCTGTCAGGAATGTTTCGCGTCGCTCTGGACAGATCGCGCGATTTCCTATCGCACGGCGCGAAACTTCGACCATTTCGAGGTGGCGTTATCAATCGGTGTGCAGCCGATGGTGCGCTCCGACATCGCTTGTTCGGGCGTGATGTTCACGCTCGATACCGAGAGCGGTTTTCGTGAAGCCGTCGTTATCAACGGCGCGTGGGGTTTGGGCGAAGCGGTCGTGCAGGGAATGGCAACGCCCGACGAATGGGTGGTTTTCAAACCGACGCTGAAAAAAGGTTTTCGCCCGATTATCACGCGCAAGCTCGGTGTTAAAGAGGTCAAAATGGTTTTCGCCGACGACGGCACCGGAACGCAGGTTCGTGATGTCGTCGCGTCGCAGCGCAATCGTTTTTGTCTTGCCGGATTTGAGGTTTTGCAGCTTGCAACGTGGGCTTGCGCCATCGAAGATCACTATTCGGCGCGCGCCGGAAAGCATCAGCCGATGGACATCGAATGGGCGAAAGACGGCATTACGGGCGAACTGTTTATCTTGCAGGCGCGACCCGAAACCGTTCACACGCAGAAAGAACAGAACTTTGTCGAAACTTATAAATTGTCGAGCAATCACGGCGCACCGCTGGTCACGGGCGTTGCCGTCGGCGAAAAAATCGGACACGGCGAAGTTCACGTTTTGCTCAATCCCGACAAGATTACCAACTTCAAAGCCGGTGATATTCTCGTGACATCAATGACCGACCCGGCGTGGGAACCGATTATGAAACGCGCTTCGGCAATCGTCACGGACAGAGGCGGACGAACCTGCCACAGCGCGATCATCAGCCGTGAACTCGGACTTCCCTGCATCGTCGGCACGGAAAACGCCACCGAAATTTTACGGTCAGGAACGGATGTTACGGTTTCCTGCGCCGAAGGTGAGCGCGGCAATATCTATTACGGCAAGATAGATTTTGAGATCGAAAGACGAATTATCACCGACGAAGAGCGTCCGAAAACACAAGTAATGATGAATGTCGGCGACCCTGACCGCGCGTTTGCCGCTTCGATGTATCCGAACGACGGCGTTGGGTTAGCGCGTCTGGAATTTATTATCAACAATCACATCGGGATTCATCCGATGGCACTCGTCAAATATCCCGATCTGCGGCGGCGCGACGATATTGAGGAAATCTCGAAACGCATCGGCGAAGAAGACCCGAAGGAATTTTTCGTGCGAAAACTTTCCGAAGGCATCGCTAAAATCGCGGCGGCATTTTATCCGAAACCCGTCATCGTGCGAATGTCGGATTTCAAGTCGAACGAATACGCGCGATTGATCGGCGGACACGAATTCGAACCCGATGAAGAAAATCCGATGCTCGGCTTTCGCGGTGCGTCGCGCTATTACGATGACCGTTATAAAGCAGGTTTTCGGCTCGAATGTCTGGCAATGCAGCGTGTGCGCGAAGATATGGGTTTGATAAATGTCAAAGCGATGATCCCGTTTTGCCGTACGGTCGAAGAAGGCGAAAAGGTCATCGCGCTGATGGCGGAACACGGCGTTGTGCAAGGCGAAAACGATCTCGAAATCTACGCGATGTGCGAACTTCCTGCCAATGTCGTGTTTGCCGACGAGTTCCTGCAAGTCTTTGACGGATATTCCATCGGCTCAAACGATTTGACACAGTTGGCGTTAGGTTTAGACCGCGATTCCGAGATGGTGGCGCATCTGTTTGACGAAAGAAACGGCGCAGTCGAAAAAATGGTCGCAATGGCGATTGATGCGGCAAAAGCCAAAGGCAAAAAGATCGGCATCTGCGGACAAGCACCGTCGGATTATCCCGAATTTGCCAAGTTTCTTGTTGAACGCGGAATCAATTCGATCTCGCTCAATCCCGACACCGTGATTCAAACGACGCATACGATTTTGGAAACAGAGAAAGAATTAGGGCGAAAGCAAAAAGCTGTAAAATAGTTTACTAATTTACGTTCCGCAATTAGTGATTTTCAGCCCGATTATGTTCTTTGAAAATTAAAGATAACAATAAAAATTTAGTCGCGTGAGCGGTATCAAGAAAGTAGCCGGACGTGAACGTCCGGTCAAATGCCATCCCGACTCCAGCCCTGAAAGGGCGACAGAATTGTTCTTGCGCTCCGCCGGAGCGCGAATCATTTCTTGCCCGTTCCAGAGGTTTCACGTCCGGTTACTTTCTTGATGCGCTTTCAGCTAAAACATCGGATTGTTAGATTTAATTTTCAAAGAACATAATCATAAATAAATGTGAGTTCGACATAAGAAATTTATATTTAGTCGGTGAAACCGACGTTATATTTGAAGCCCACGATGCCAATCGTGGGAAAATGGCAAGTAAATGACCAAGCCATTGAAGATGGCGGCATAAAATCTTATGTCGCGGTTATTCAACCGCTTGAAAATTCAATTTACTGCATTCCCATAACCGGCATTATGGGCTACAAATATGTTGCCGTCTCCGACGGTTTAGATTAGACTCACATTAAATTAGAAAAAATTAAAGTTTAAGGAGATCAGATATATGCAAAACCAAAAAGGTTGAGTAAAAAAGTCTTACAGGAAGACCTCGAAGCGTATGCCGCTTTGAAGGCAATCGGCGGTTATGCGCCGAGCAATTCGGCATTTACGATGGCAAATATTAACGGTTCGCACTCGAAAATGAATGTCAGTCAAACCGACGAAGTGCAGAAACAAGGCGCACTCGATGCCGCTAAAGACATTGCAACCGACGACGAACGG
This sequence comes from Acidobacteriota bacterium, assembly GCA_031359215.1. Lineage (GTDB taxonomy): Bacteria > Acidobacteriota > Blastocatellia > Pyrinomonadales > Pyrinomonadaceae. Next base: position 26,507 of record JANMAA010000140.1, read on the forward strand.
GCGTTTCACAACACAATTCTCGCAATGAAAACTCAGGTCAAAGCGCAGTTCGGCGAAAATTCAAACGAATATCAATCACTCGGAATGAAGAAAAAAGAAGAATATAAAGTAGGTCGCCGCAAAACTCCAACCACCGGCGGCACAACCTAAAAAAATTATTTCGCCAAACAAAAAAGCCGTTGGCTTTGATATAAAGCGGACGGCTTTTTTTGTGAAATTATAAGATTTCGTCTCTATCATTTGAGCTTGAAGAATCGTAATCTTTTGACAGGTGGAATCGAACAACCATATCCTTCTTGAACAACCGGCACATTATCTTTAATCGAACTAATACTTTTCACCCAATATAATTTAACCGCGAAAAGCGAACCAATCCAGAAAGCCAAGAGCGCAACTGATAAATATAAAAGTGTTCGACGCATAATAGTATTTCTCCGACGGCTTTATTTTATTGTAAAGAGGCGATGATAACAACTGTTTTTTTGCGAGTAAGTGTGCCTTTATATTTCAAACTCACTTCGTGCGTGTTTCTGCCTTATAGATAAATTGAATTTTCCGGTGTGGAAACTCGATTGTTTTGTGAGAAAATTCGATATAAAAATATGAGATGGTTAAACGGAATATTGACGGTCGGGACTTTTGTGTTGCTTTATGTTTTTGAAAAAAAGCGACCGTTACGCAATCAAATCGAGCAAAAAGAAATCAGCACGTTGAGAAATTTAGCGATTGCGGCGGTTGCGGGTGTGGCGGTGACAGTGGTTGAAACTCCGATTACCGACAAAATGACTGCGTTTGTCGAAAGACGAAGATTCGGATTGCTGAAGTTGGTTCGTCTTCCAAAGATTTTAGAAATCTTGTTGGCAGTAATTTTGCTCGATTATACGCTTTATCGTTGGCACGTTTTAACTCATAGATCACCGTTTTTATGGCGGTTTCACAAAATTCATCACGCCGATCTTGATTTGACCGCTTCGACGGCAATCCGTTTTCACTTTGGCGAAATCACGATCTCGGTGCTTTGGAGAGCCGGACAGATTTTGCTGATCGGTGTTTCACCCGAAGCCTTAAAAACGTGGCAGATATTATTATTCTTGAGCATTTTATTTCATCATTCAAACGTGCGTTTGCCGGAAGAATTTGAAAACAAACTGCAAAAAATTATCGTTACACCGAGACTTCACGGCATTCATCATTCCGTCGTCAAAGCTGAAATGGACTCGAACTGGTCAAGCGGTCTGAGCGTTTGGGATCGTCTGCACGGAACATTCCGCGACGATGTGCCGCAAAATCAAATAATTATCGGAATTCCGGAATTTGACGTTGAAGGTGAAGTTACATTTGGCAAAATGTTAATTGAGCCGATTTCAGTGTAATTTGGCACCCGTTAAAAGTTCATAAAACTTCCCACCGAATCGTGTAAAGTTTTGTTCGATTTACAAAACTTTACACAACGAATTTTAGATTTGTTCATCCGACTATAATACAATTGTAGGCAGTTAAAGGCTTAGGGATTTTATGCAATTTTATTATTTAGTCAGGCGCACGATAAACTTTAAATTACTGCTCATTATTTTTATAGTTGCGCTGAGTTTCGCCTGCAATAGATCGGAAGCGGGAAGCACGAAACAAGAAAATAGTAATAATCAAAGTGAAAAGAATGCGCCGGTAACGGTAACGGTTGACAAAGCAATTGCGCGTAATGTTCCCGCGTTTATTCAAACCACGGGAAGTTTGGTAGCGGATGAAACTTCCGATATTGCGCCGAAGGTTGCGGGAAAAGTCGTGAACATCTATGCAAATGTCGGTGAATTTGTAAGTAGCGGAAGTGTGATTGCGAAAATTGACGATAAAGATGCGCGGCTGCGTCTGGCGGAATCACAGGCAAATGTCAAGCAGGCGGAATCCGCCGTGCGCCAAGCCGAATCGCGTTTGGGACTTTCGCCGAACGGTAATTTTAATGCTTCAAACATTCCCGAAGTTCGTGTCGCTAATGCCAATTACGAACAGACGCAAGCTGAATTGCGTCAGGCGGAAGTTAATTTGCGTCAAGCGGAAGTTAATGAAAAGCGTTATCGTGAATTGGTTGAATCAGGTGATGTAGCGATGATAGTATATGAGCAATACCGCGCCACCCGCGATGTTGCCGTCACTGCCCGCGAAACGGCGCGAAGCCGCGTCAACGCCGCCAAACAACAACTCGAAGCGGCGATCAATAACGCCAAACAAAATAATCAACTTATCAAATCGGCGGAAGCCTCGGTTGAATCTTCGCGGACACAAGTTACGATTGCCGAACAAGCCGTCGCTGATACGATTATTCGTGCGCCTTTTTCGGGTTTTATCAGCGCACGTCCGACCGCAGTCGGCGAATATGTTACTTCATCAACGCCAGTTGCAACGATTCTGCGGTCAAATCCGATCAAACTTCAAATGCAGGTTGCCGAAGCGGATGTGCCATACATCAACGTCGGTCGCGCCGTATCGCTTGAGGTTGATGCGTATAAAGACCGCACCTTCGGCGGAACTGTTACGGCAGTCAATCCGGCGATCGATCCGACATCGCGTTCGGTCGTGGTCGAAGCGCAGATCGAAAACAGTAACAACGCATTGCGAACGGGAATGTTTGCGACGGCAAAAATCGTGCGCCAAGGCGGAAGCACGGGAATATTTGTTCCGAAGACGGCAGTTTACAACGATCAGGCAACGCAGAGTTTTCGGGTTTTCGTTATACAGGAAAATGTTGCAAAACTCAGAGTCGTTCAACTCGGAACCGAAGAAGATGAATATTACCAAATTTTATCAGGCGTTAGTGCCGATGAAACGGTTGCCGTAAGTAATTTAGAACAACTTTATGAAGGAGCGAAGGTTGCCTTCTAGTCCAAAGTCCAAAGTCCAAAGCCCAAAGTCCAAAGTTTGGTTTGCGGAGATTAATAGATGTCGAAAATCGAAAAGTTTGAGGATATTGAGGCTTGGAAAATGGCGCGTGAGATTACAAAAATGATTTATCAAATAAGTTCATCAGGTAATTTCAGCAAAGATTTCGCTTTGGTCAATCAAATTCGTCGCGCATCGGTTTCGATTCTGTCAAATATAGTTGAAGGTTTTGAACGTAATGGCGATAAGGAGTTTATTCAGTTTTTGACAATTGCAAAGGGTTCGTGCGGAGAAGTTCGCGCTCAACTTTACGTCGCGCTAGATCAAAATTATGTTGATGAAGAACAATTTGTCATCACTAAAAACCAAATTGGTAGAAACGAGTCGGATGCTTTCAGGATTGATAAAGTATCTGCAACAATCCAATTTCAAAGGAAATAAGTTCAAATAACTTTGGACTTTGGACTTTGGACTTTGGACTTAAGAGATTATGCAGTGGTTGGCTGAAATTTGTGTTAAGCGTCCTGTATTTGCAACGGTAATCGTTTTATTTTTAACGGTTGTCGGCGGGTTTAGTTTTTTTACGCTTGGAGTTGACCGCTTTCCGAAAATTGACGTTCCGACGATTTCGGTTTCAACCAATAATTCCGGTGCTTCGCCCGAAGAGATGGAAACGGAAGTTACCGACATTATCGAAGGTGCGGTCAATACTGTTCCGGGCATCGAAGAAATGCGCTCGACTTCTTCGCGCGGAAGTTCAAATGTCATCATCACGTTTAATCTCGAAAAAAATCCCGATCAGGCATATCAGGAATTACAGCAAAAAATTTCGACGGTTATCAATCGATTGCCGGAAACTGCCGATCCGCCGGTTGTCAGAAAATCTGATCCCGATTCCAGTCCGATTTTGATTTTTTCGGTCAGTGCGCCGCGAACGGCTATCGAATTAACGGATTTGGTCGAGAAACTCATTCAGGATCGGATCGAATCTGCCGACGGCGTAGGCGAAGTGCAAATTTTCGGTTCGCGCCAAAGACAGATCAAGATTTTTATCAATCCTGATCGGCTTCGCGCCTATAATTTGTCGGTAACGGACGTTACAAACGCGATTCGTTCGCAAAATCTCGAATTACCCGGTGGAAACCTTATTGAAGGCGCAAAAACTCTCGGCTTGAGAACGATGAGTAAACTCACCAGTATAAAAGAGTTTAACGACATCGTTATCACGACCAAAAACGGTTTTCCAATCAAAATCAAAGATATTGGAAGAGTTGACGACAGCGGTGCGGATGCGACTTCGGCGGCTTCTTTAAATGGAACGCAGTCTGTGTCGGTGGCGATCAGAAAGCAGTCCGGTTCAAATACGATTGCCGTAATAAATAGCGTCAAGACGAGAATGGCTGAAATTATTCCAAACCTGCCGGCTGACTTTAAAGTCGTCAAAACACGGGATCAATCGGAATTTATCGAAAATTCACTGCACGCCATCGAAGAACATCTGGTCATCGGCGGACTTTTGGCAGCCATTGTCGTTTTCCTGTTTTTGTGGAATGTCCGCTCGACATTTATCGCGGCTTTGGCAATTCCGACTTCGATCATCGCTTCATTTGCTGTCATCGCCGCTCTCGGATATTCGCTCAATCAGATGACGATGCTTGCGCTGACGTTAATGGTCGGAATCGTGATCGACGATGCGATTGTCGTGCTTGAAAATATTTACCGATTCATTGAAGAAAAGGGAATGAGTCCGTTTCAGGCGGCGATTGAAGGAACACGCGAGATCGGTCTGGCGGTCTTGGCAACGACGCTTTCACTTCTCGCCGTTTTTATTCCGGTCGGATTTATGACCGGCATCGTCGGGCGTTTTATGTCGAGTTTCGGTCTGACAAGTGCGGCGGCGATTGCCGTTTCACTGATCGTTTCATTTACGATCACGCCAATGCTGGCGGCGCGTTGGATAAAAAGTCCAAAGTCCAAAGTCCAAAGTCCAAAGTCGGAAGAACTCGAAATTCACGGCGACGGAATGTTGGCAACAGATGAAATCCAAAATCCGAAATCCGAAATACAAAATGAAAGCAAGGATTCGTGGTTTTACAGTAAAGTCGATGGTTATTACACATTTTTATTAAAACTTTCGATGCGTTTTCGGTGGGCGATCGTCTTAATTTGCGTGTTGGTTGTCGCTTCGATTTATCCGCTTTTTAATTATGTCGGAATGGCGTTTTTGCCTGATGAAGACGAATCTTCATTCGACATCAATTTGCGCGGTCCGCAGGGAACATCGCTTTCGGCAACGCAGTCGATCCTCGACCGCATTGCCCGCGATATGCGCGAACAAATGCCCGAAGTGAACAGCACGCTGGTCTTAGCCGGATTCGGCGGCGGCGGCGGAAATGGCGGCAGGATTTTCGTAACGCTCAAACCGCTTTCCGAACGCAAACTTTCGCAGTCTGCTTTGATAAATAAAGCCCGCGGAATTACGAAAAAATATTCCAGCGACGATTATAAAATTAATGTCGCCGGTTCGTCTTCGATTTCAGGAAGTTTAGGATTAGGACGCAGCGGTTCGGGTGTCGGTTTTTATATTGCCGGACCGGATCAGGAAAAACTCAAACAATATGGTGATATTTTGGTCAAAAAACTCGAACAAGACCCGCTTTTCCGCGATCCTGATACTTCAAATCAGGAAGGTTCGCCTGAATTGCAGGTAATTATCGATCGGCAAAAGGCGGCGGATTTAGGAGTAAAAGCCGGCGACATTGCACAGGCTTTGAATATTTTTACCGCCGGACAGCGGATTTCAACATTTAGCGAGGGAACGGAACAATATGACGTAGTTGTGCAGGCGGACGAACCTTTCCGGCGCGACCGGGCGAATTTGCGATATTTTACGGTTCCGTCGGCGACGGGAATGCCGATAAGTTTGGAAAAACTGGTTACTATCAAAGAAGGATCGAGTCCGTCTTCGATCAACCGTTTGAATCGCCAAAGACAGGTAACGATTTCCGCCGGACTTCCGCCGAACACTTCGGAATCCGATGCGCTTGCCAAACTCCAAACATATGCGGCGCAGTTGAATCTTCCTCCCGAATATCTGACCGGCGTAACCGGAACTTCAAAAGAATTAAACCGGGCATACGATTCGTTTCTTTATGCGTTTTTACTTTCTTTCGTCTTTATGTATCTGATTTTGGCGGCGCAATTCGAATCTTTCATTCATCCGATTACGATTCTTCTGACTCTGCCGCTTTCGATTCCGTTCGCGCTTCTTTCGACGGCAATTGCCGGACAAACGATGAATATTTTCTCCGCGCTCGGCATCTTATTATTGTTCGGTATCGTCAAGAAAAACGCCATCTTACAAATTGACCACACGAATCATTTGCGCGAAACGGGAATGACGCGCTATGACGCGATTATTCAGGCAAATCGTGATCGTCTGCGACCGATCTTGATGACGACTATCGCGCTTGTCGCAGGTATGATTCCGCTGATTGTCGGTAGCGGCGCGGGTGCGGCGACCAATCGCTCGATCGGTATTTTGGTCGTCGGCGGACAATCAATGTGCTTGCTTTTGACACTTTTGGCTGTTCCGGTTTTTTATTCGTTGTTTGACGACGCACAGGAATCACACATCGGGCGTAGTTTTTCCGAAAGATTCGATAAATTGAAGATCGGAACACTGCGTCCCGTTTATGAAAGATTTGCCGGAATTTTTAGCCCTTCAAAACAACAGGAAAAAGAAGTTGAAGAAACAAATTTAAGTAGTGGTGGTAGTGATAGTTATGCTGAACCAAGTAGAAGAAATTAACCAAGAGTGCAGACATCTTGCCGACACATTGATAGAAAATTGCAGAAACCTGCGCGTGAGCAAGGGCGAAGAAACAAATTTCAAATTATTGAAGTCTGTTTCTTCGGTTATGTTGGTAATTGTAGTTTCGTGTTTTATCGCGTCCGCGCAAACGCCGCAAGCGACTCCGCCGCCGAATCAACCGAATCAACCCCAAACTCAGCAGCAAAACGAAGTTCAGCAGCAAAACAACAATCGAACGCAACAGCAGAATCAGCCGACAAATCCGGCTCAAACGCAACCGGCGAATCTGCAAAACGCGAGTCCTAATACTGTAATTCCAACTTCACCAACGCAAAATATCGGAACTTCGGGCGGCATTGCCCCGGCAGTTTTGCCTGATGATCCGCCGCCGATCGCACCTGATTTTCAAGCTCCGATTCGCCCTCTTCCGAGTGCCGAACGCGTCGGTGTTGACATTACCAACCAACTGCCGATGACATTGGAACAGGCTATCGAAATGGCTTTGCAAAACAGCAATGATATTGATGCAACACGGAATGATGTGCAGATTGCCGAATTTAATTTGCGGGCGGCACGCGGAATTTACGATCCGCTGCTTACTTCGCAAAGTTATTATGAAAGGGCGACCACGCCGACGGCTTCGACCATCGGCGGCGCAACAAACGGTTCGGTAACGCAAAAACGTCTTTTCGCAACAGCCGGTGCCAGCGGGTTTTCGCCGTTCGCGGGCGGTTCTTATTCGGGGAATTTCACTTCGTCGCGGACAACTACGAGCAATACGAATGCGACGCTCAATCCGCAATTTCCGACAGTTTTGACCTTTCAATATATTCAGCCGCTGATTCGCGGCAGACGTTTTGACAATAACCGCCGTCAGATCGAAATCGCCAAGAAAAATCTGAGTCTGTCCGACGCTCAATTTCGCCAACGTGCCATTGAAACGATCGCACAAGTCGAACAGGCTTATTGGAATTTGGCGTATGCTCTGCGAAACTTGCAAGTTCAGATCGATGCCGTCAAACAGGCGCGTCAGCAACTTGAAAGCAATCAAAGATTGGTTGCCAAAGGTGCACTCGCACCGATTGACATTATCGCCGCCAATTCGCAAATTACGACCTTTGAGCAAAGCGTCTATACGGCGCAAGAAGATGTAACGCGGGCTGAAAATACGCTGAAAACTCTGATGCTTGCCGACCGAACTGCGCCGGAATGGTCGCGTCCGATCACACCGGTTTCCGAGGTCAGTCTTGAAGCACCGCGCATCGGTTTGGACGTTGCAACAGCCGAAGCCTTGAAAAATCGTCCTGAAATCGCGCAACTGCAATCGAGTGCCGAAATCAACAAAATTGACGAGCGTTATTTCCGCGATCAGACAAAACCGCAGATTGATCTGGTCGGAACATACACGGCGCAAGGTTTGGCGGGAACACAAACGGTGCGCCCGACGACGGGAACGACATCGGCTTTGACAGAAAGAGTTAATCAATTATCAATTCTTGCCGGACTCGATCCTTTGCCGCCGACCACGACGACCAACACCGTTCCGCCGAATTTGGTTGGCGGTTATTTTAACTCGCTGGGAAACTTGATCGCGCAGGATTATCCGACGTATCAAGTCGGCGTGCAGATAACATTGCCGTGGGGAAATAACGTAGCAAAAGCGAATCTCGGCAGAACTTTGGTGCAAGCCGACCGTATCAAAAACCAACGGGCGCAACAAGAGCAAGTCATCGAAGCCGAAGTCAGAAATTCTCTGCAAGCACTTCGTTCCGCCGAAGCGCGATTAGCTTCCGCGTTGGCAACACGCCAATCTGCCGAACAACTTTACGCCAGCGAACAACGCCAATTTCGCGCCGGCACGACAACATTTTATCTCGTTCTGCAACGTCAAACCGAACTTCTCGCCGCTCGCGGACGCGAACTACAATCGCAGACGGATTTAAACAAAGCCATCTCAGAATTTCAACGCGCCACCGGCACAACGCTCTCGGCAAACAATGTCAGCGTTACTGATGGCGCAAGTTTGATAAAAACAAATTCGCGGAGATCAACCGCTTTTAATTCAGGGTTTTTTACAAAATAAGAGTATTTAGGAATAAAAAGATTTGCCCGCGAAATTGGTAAAACTGATTATTGAGCCGAACAGACTGCAACTGTGGCGCGTGTAATGCGGACGGGTTTGGTCGGCTTTTCGGCTTCGACGGGCATTTTATTGATTGCTTCAACGACTTCCATTCCCTTGGTTACGCGCCCGAAAGCGGCGAACTTGCCGTCAAGCGAATCGGCTTCACGCAAAAGAATAAAAAAATGAGTCGAAGCAGTATTAGGTTCATCCGAACGAGCCATCGAGAGAATTCCGCGAACGTGTTTGATTTGACTCGGTTCATCGGGAATCGTATGGCGAGCGCGTTTAGCAAGTTCATTCGTTATTTTCCGGCTCGTGGAAAGATCGCCGCCCTGAATGACGAAATCAGGCACGATGCGGCTAAAAGTGGTCGTGTCAAATGCGCCGGTTGCCGCAAGATTCAGAAAACTACGAACGGTTTCAGGCGCACTTTCGGGAAACATCTCGAACTCGATAACGCCCGCTTCCGTTTCAAATTTGACACACTGTTTTGCCATCGTTTCAATGGACGCTTTTTCAAACGGATCGGTTTTTACTGTTTCTACAGACGGACGCTGATTGGCTTTTTTCACCGTCTTCGGCGCAGTTTCTTTAGTCGTCGTGTCCGACGGTTTTTCCTGCGCGTTATCAACAGCCGACAGAATCAGGAGAATAGCGATTATAGTTAAAGTTTTTAGCATTTCGGTTTTAATAAATCACCTTACGCGGTTCTGACTTTAGCCGATTTCAAGCGGCTTTCCGCGTTTCGCGGCACTTAGCCACGCTGCTTATGTTCTTTGAAAATTAAATCTAACAATTAAGTTGGTTTTTCTCGAAAAGTTGAAATGACCTTTCCATAGAGTTTCGAGTTTTCGGTCAAACCGATATATTACAACAGTTCGGCTGATTTTGGGCAAAACCGATTGAGAAATTCTTTGTTTGCTCTTTCAAGTTCTCCCAATTATCCGCTTGCCGATGTAGATGCAAGATTTCTTGTTTGAGCCACCTCCACAACTTTTCTATCGGGTTACACCACGAGGCGTAAGTTGGCAATGGCACAATCTGAATCGGGAGTTTTTCTTTTTTCCACTCATCACCGACGACCTCTTTCCAAGAACTTGAAATTTTCAGTTCAAATTTAGTAACTTGTTTCGGGAAAGCATTCAAAATCGTCGGATGAAAATGAACCGACCAATTATCTTCAAACAAATAAATGACTTCTGCTTGCGGGTAAGCAACTTTCAAGACTTCATACGATTTCAATAATTGATTGATTCCGCATTTGCTTTCTTGCACATAATGCACTTGTCCCGACAGAGCATTGACCGCTCCACCGATGCGACCTTTCGTATTGCTTTGATGTGAAAGTTGTCCGATGGGCTGTGTGGTCTGACCCTTGCGAGAGTAATCGGCAGCTAAAGTAGGTTGGCGATAAAAAGTAAATTCATCACCAAAGAGAACCACCATTTTGCCGTTGGAAACAATCGCTAACTCCAAGACCCGCATTATTTCAGTAAGTTTTTCAACCTATTGCAAATCGGGAGAATGAACTTTCAGCCGAGCTTGTTTGCGACCTAATCCGGCGCGTTGCAGATGTCGCCAAACGCCGGATAAAGTCAAACCTTTGAACCAGTTGAGAGATTCTCTTAAATCGGCTAAAGTCCACCGCACTTTCTTGTAACCAAAGTTCTCAGGCGGTCGAGCAATCAGATGTTGTCATTGTTCGCTCGCTTGAACTTTATTCAACTGAGGGGAAAAAAGCGGGCTTGCGACCTCTCCCCGCTTTGATTTCCAAGCCTTTGATGCCATAGCTTTGAAAACGATGATACCAAATGGCAACGGTTTGTCTGGCACGCGGGCGAAGTAATCCGCTCGTAGCTATTTGTTCGCTAGTTAGTGACTTGGCTAATTTGAGAATCGCACGGGCTCTTTCTCTCAAATAAGCCTTTTCAGCACATTTGCAAGTTTCGGTTAGTTGCGAAATTTCTTCTTCCGAAAGAATAGGAATCAGTCTTTTGGGCATAATTCACCTCCTATTCTTTATAAATATTCAATAGCTTTTTTTTGTTAGATTTAATTTTCAAAGAACATTATCATAAAATCAAATCACATCTGAACGACGGGAAAATAAATAAAACTTGCGGGTTTATTTTATTTTCTTATTGCTAAATCGAGTTTTATCCAAAGTTTATTGAGTTTCCACGCAAGAAAATTAAATTTTCTCGCAAGTTTATTTAATTTTCACGCAAGAAAATTAAAATATCAAAAGCGAAAACATAATTTCCCCGTTGTCATATTTAATTTCGATGCGCCTTAATTTAATAACTCACGTTACACGCTTTCTGATTTTAGCTTCGTTCACGAGGCTTTCCGCGTTTCGCGGCATTTAGCCACGTTCATTTATGCGTGGTTGAAAGTAAAAATTGATAAATCGAGCGCGTTTTAACGTGCTTTTAATTGGCTTAAGCCGTAATAAAGGACGTTAAAACGCCCTGTCAGTGAAATTTCGATCACCTGACCACGCGCTAAAGCAACGTGGCTAAGTGCCGCGAAACGCGGAATGCCCGATAAATCAGACTAAATTCAAATCGCGCAAGTGAGTCAATAATCAATTAACGAAAAAGCCTTGCCACATTGGTTTTCTTTCGATTACCAAACAAAAAAGTTGTTATCAATATCTTGTTACATTAAGATAAAGCAGTTGGAGAAATAAGATTATGCGTCGAAAATGATATAAATAATAATTAAATAAAATTAAGAGAGTTGAAATATATGACATCAAAAAAAAATTACATTCTGCTTATTATTATTTGTATTGGCATAACAATAAATGCTTTTAGCCAAACGAAACAAATTACGGAAGTGGAATATTATCAATCTTACCGCGCTGCTAATGAAAAAAGACTCGAATCTTCAAGCCGAAATGTTTCCCGGCGAGAGTTTTTTAAGGACGGAAAATCATACATAACAAAAGACATCAAAGATGAATTTATGAAGCCTAACAAAAAACATTACTTGCAAATAGAAAAATCTGCCGAAGGCGAAAATAAAGAAGAACTTATTCAAATCGGCGAAAAGTTCTATTGCAGAACAGGTAACGACAAATGGAAACAATCCTCAAGTTGGTGTTTAAATACAGGAATATCGGGAATATCGAATATAGTAAGTTCAAAATTTACAGTTGAAGATACAATAATAAATAATCAAAATGCCAAACTTTATCAACGATACACCACTTACAAAAATATCTATTCACCTGACAAAGACAAAGAAGGTTTATCCTATTGGGAAAGTAAGTTTTGGGTAAATAAAGCCGGATTCATTTTGCGCGAAGAATCAAAAGAAGGATTATTAGAACCTGTAAAACTTTATCGTCAGGAAATAAGTTCGTATGAATACAACCCGAAAAATCTCAAAATCGAAGCACCGATAAAATGAAACAGGTAGCTTTTCAACTGTAAAAGTTGGCAACAAAGATGAAATTTGTTAGCCTTTACCTTGATTTATTGCATCAAAAGACGCAAATTTATTTAGAAGCTATTTGAGAACTCGATAATTTTGCCTGTGTCATCGAAGATGACGAACAGCACCGCTTCGCCGCCTAGCGAGAATTGTTAGGAAACGACAAACAACGCAAATGCTCGCTTAAGGTGAGCAACAATGAAGTTTGGTTGGTTGTTCGACACTTTCAGCGTCGGCACTTTGATTTTAGCAAACCTAGCGATTCTCGCTAGGCTATATTGTTTGTCGCCGTTGGCGACCTAATTGAGTTTTTAGACAAATATTCAGATTTTTATATTAAAACATTATGTTCAGTGATAATTTCAGACGCGGCGAAGGGAAAGGGAAAGGTAAGACAGGCTCGAAAGCCGCGTCGAAACTTGCCGATATTGGTTGGAAGGCGTTTCAAGCCGTTAATAAATCTTTGCCCGAAGGCGATTCTATTACGCCGAGTTGGGCGGCGGAACCGCTTTTGAAATCGTATGAACGAACTGCGCCGCCGCTCGGTTTTCCGCGCGAAACGGATTCGCTCTGCCCGACGTGCGTTAAAAATGTGCGAAACGGCGTGATCGACAAATCCATTCCGCTCGAGATTTTGATGAATTCGCATCCGGGCGAAATCAAAGCGCAGATCGTCGAAGAAAACGGGCAGGTTCTGATGAAGAAAACCTGCGCGACACACGGCGAATTCGTTGACGTTCTGGCGACGGACGCGGACTTTTTGAATCGCATCGAAGGTTTGTTTTACGGGCGCGACTTTAAAGCGGCGGAAGATAAACACGTTCATCATCACGGAACTTCGGACATTAAATTCGGGCGCGGCGCAGTTCTCACGGTTGATCTGACGAACCGCTGCAATATGATGTGCAACCCTTGTTTTATGGACGCGAATCAGGTCGGCTACGTTCACGAACCGACGTTTGAAGACACAAAGCAAATTCTCGACAACGCCGTTTCGTTCAAACCGCGCCGCCAAATTATTATTTTATTTTCGGGCGGCGAACCGACGATTGCGCCGCACTTTTTGGAATCTGTCGCCTACGCGCGAAAGATCGGATTTTACCGCATTTTAGCCGCGACGAACGGCATTCGCTACGCCGAAGACATCGAATTTTGCAAAGCCGCCAAAGAAGCCGGACAACACGGCGTTTATCTGCAATTTGACGGAACTTCGGAAGAAAAAAATAAACATCGCGGCGTTGGAAATCTGTTCGACGTGAAATTAAAAGCGATTGAAAATCTCGCCTCGGTCGGCATCAAAGTTACGCTCGTGACGACGATTGTTAATACGATCAACAACGACGCAATCGGCGACATCGTGAAATTTGCGGCGGAAAATATTGATAAAGTTCAGACGATTGCGTTTCAGCCGGTGAGTTTTACCGGACGCGACGAAGACATTGCCGATAAAGACCGCATCGAGCAACGCTACACTTTGGCGGGAATGACGCACGATCTCGAAGATCAGTTGAATGATAAACTCGCGCTCAAACCGCTGCGCGATTGGTTTCCGCTTTCGTCGTATTCGGCGTTCACTTCCGTGATGGATATGCTGCAGGGCGCGGACGCGCCGTGGGGTTGGTCATCGTGTAATTGTCATCCGAATTGCGGAATCTTTACGCTCGTCGTCGTCAACAAAAAGACGAACGAAATGCGTTCGCTGTTCGAGTTTTTCAACTACGAACAATTTATGCAGGACGTGGCGACGATCACCGACACGGCGCGCGGCAAGAAATTGACGATGGCGCAACTCGGAATGGCGATTATGCGGAATTATGACGCATCGAATGCGCCCGACGGTTTCCCGATCTCGCAAATCTTAAATCTTTTCAAACCGTCTTCGGCGAATTCAAATTCCGACCGAAACGACCGAATGCAGACCAAAACCGAAGAAGACGTTTGGCGCGTTCTCTGTGTCGAAGGAATGTGGTTTCAAGATTTATTCACTTACGATTTCCGCCGAACCGAAATGTGCGTCATACCTTATGGAACACAAGACGGCGAGATTTCGTTCTGCGCCTACAACACCGGAGTCGGCTGGCGGCAAATCGTCGAAGAAATGAACAAAACCGCTTCGCTTTCCGAATGGTATAAAGAAAACGGTCGTCACGCCGTTTACGCCAAAGGCAAGGAAGTTCCGAACATTGCGAAAACGCGCAGTTTATCACTTCCGGTAATTGCGAAAGTTTTACAGGAAGATTTGGATAAACCGACGGTTACGCCGTATCTGATCGAGGAAGAAGAAAACGAAACGGTCGGTGTATAATTTATAGAATTTTGGTAATAACCATAATGATTAACAGAAAAACGCGCAATTGCATTGTGCGTTTTTTTGTATTTAGCCCGAAGTTTTTCTCAAATATTTGATATTAAAAAAAAAATTTTGAATCCGAATTTGAAAATTAAACGAAATATCTTTCAAAAGTAAGAGTCTTAAAAATTTTAACAACGAAGGAAAGTAATTTTATTGATTGTAAAAACAAGGCAACTGTATTTTCAATTATCAGATGTTTTTCTAACGATTGAAGAAATAATAGAAGATTTGTTTACATAAGACTTTTTGAATTTTAAGTGTCGAGTTTAGCAAACCCGTCACGAATCTTGCCCCTTTTTCGCAACTAGAAAACCAAGAAACAGTAGCGTATGTCTAAGCACGCCGCCCGAGTATAACTGCGGCTAAAATTAAACTTGAGGAAGAAGAAATAAATGAAAAAACCAAAATATTTGCAAACGGCTTTCGATAAAGTCCGATCCAAAACTTTTGCCAAACGTCAGAGTGGACTACAAACACTAACAGGCAAAATTAACAAAACCAACAAATGGCAGAAAATCAGCGCGGTTGTATGCGCGTCTCTATTTTTGACATTTTTCTGTTGGGCTGGCGGACAAGCGGTCGAAGCCTACTCGAACATAGGAACTACACGGGCGGTGCGGGTAGAGAACGCAACGGCAACTGCCGGTGGCACGGTAACGGTCAATATCAGAGTCGATGCCGTCGGCGATGAAGCCGAATACGGCTTTATTCTCAACTATAATTCGACCATTCTTTCAAATCCGGTGATCGGTGCAGGTAATGCCGGTGCCGCCACCCGCGCTTGTAACGCGACGACCGGACAACTCAACTGCTCGGTCGGTGCATTCCCGAACAACAACCCGAACAGCAGTGATCCGAACATCGGAGAGATCGGAGCCGGCAATAATCAGATATTGATCACAGTGACATTCAATGTAGCGGCAAATGCACCGGTTGGAAACACACCGCTGACACTCTCGAATGTCAATGCGTCCAGCGATCTGCCGCAATTATTCTTCCCGGTGGCAGTAAATGGAGTAGTGACAATCTCGGCTCCATCGCCAACACCGACTCCGACACCAACTCCGACTCCGACACCGACTCCAACGCCTACGCCTACGCCAACACCGACTCCGACACCAACTCC
>JANMAA010000157.1:0-10697 GCA_031359215.1 Acidobacteriota bacterium
GGAGTAGCCGTTGGTGTTGGAGTCGGCGTTGGTGTTGGAGTCGGCGTTGCGGTCGGTGTCGGCGTAGCTGTCGGAGTTGGCGTTGGGGTTGGTGCAACGTCGTTGTCTATGATGGTCAAGAGTGCCGTGCTTGGTGAGCCGAGGGTTGCGCCGATGGGCCTTGATAAGGTCAGATTGAGCGTTTCGTTGCCTTCAACCAAAGCATCGTCGCAAATCGTGACGTTGAAAGTTTGACTCGCCACGCCGTTGGCAAAACTGAGAGTTCCCGAAGTATTGATGAAATCAACGCCGGTCGTGCAACTTGTGCCGCCGGTTGCGCTGCCGCTGCTCGTGGCAAACTGCACCGAATCTGCGCCGTTCGTGCCGCCAGTGCGCGTAACGGTAATAGTCGGTATTCCAGCCTCCCCAATCGAATAGTTGGACAGGTTGAATTGCAAAGTCGGTTGGACTTCAAATGCTCCGATGTCCGCGCCGTCGCCGCCTGCCGCATTAGCAATCGAAGGATTATCAACCGGACGGGTTTGACCGCGCTGGTCGTCGGTCGAATCGGAACTTTCGCCTTTGTCAATCGCCGGACTCATTGAGGAACTGAACGAATGAGTCGGAGTTTGACCGCCGTTTTCGGCAAGCGGGTTAAGCAACGGATCGAGCGGCATTGCGCCCGTTCCCGTTTGGTCGCCGGTTTGATTGAAAGCGGTAATTGTGCCGCGATTGCCGATGATGTTGTAGCCGTTTGAAACGAATGTGCCGCTTGCAGAAGCCGCTATATCTGCGTTGGTCGCGCTTTGATTGTCGGCGACAATCGAGTTGTGAACCGTCACGGAATTTATGTTCCCGCTATAAATTCCGCCCGCGCTTCCCGCGCCGCCGACGGTGTTTTTAGTAATGGTGCTGCCGGTAATCGTCACGCTGGCATTTACGGCGTAGATTCCGCCGCCGTTGTTGTTACCGTTCGGCGCGTGATTTCCGCTGATAGTCGAGTTGGTGATGGTCAGCGCGTTAGCGAGTTTATAAATCGCACCTGTGCCTCCGACGCTGTTGGAAGTGTTGTCGGAAATCGTCGTGTTCGTAATCGTCAGCCCGTTTGTTCCGCTTTGGCTGTAAATTGCGCTGCCCGCGCTGTTCGCCGTGTTGCCGTAGATGTAGCAGTTTGAAATCGTGTAAGGTCCGTTGCCGCCATTGAAATAAATCGCGCCGCCGATACTAATCGTATTTCCACCCGTCAAAGCCATTCCGCTCAATGTAATCGAAGCGGCTTGAATTTGAAAAATGCGGTTGGCGTTATTGCCGCTGACAGTTAATAAATTCGCGCCGGGACCGCTGATTGTTTTGTTGCTGCCAAGAATACTGATTTCGCCGCCCGTCAAAAAGATAGTTTTGGGAACGCTGAAAAACGCCGCGTCAAAATTTATCGTGTCGCCGTTTGCCGCCGTGCTGACCGCTTCGCGCAAACTGCAACCGTCCGCGCATCCGCTAACACCAACGGTCATATCCGCATCGGTCGTTACCGTCAAAGTCGTTGCTTGTGCCGACATCCCGAAGGCAGATAACATTAGAAAAAGAATAATTATGTAATTTCGTTTTTCGCTTCTCATATTTTTTTGAAACTCCTTAAATTTTTATTTGACAGTAACGCGAGATTCGCAGAAAAATCAGCTCAAAATCGGTAAAAAATTTTTGTAATCCGAAGAATTAAGTTATAATTCACAAAAATAAACGGGATGTTCAAATGGCAGAAGAAAATACGACACGGATTTTGCAGGATTTGAGCGCGGGCGAGAAACGCGCCGCCGATAAATTACTGCCGCTTGTCTATGACGAATTGCGCCGCCTCGCCGCCATATATTTCTCGCGGGAACGCACCGACCACACGTTACAGCCAACCGCATTAGTTCACGAAGCGTATTTGAGATTGATTGACCAACGCGAAACCGAATGGCAAAACCGCGCCCATTTTTTCGGTGTCGCGGCAAATATGATGCGGCGTATTTTGATTGACCACGCCCGCGCTCACGCAAGCAAAAAACACGGCGGAAATCGAACCCGTATAACGCTTGATAAATCCGTCAGTTTTCCAAATAGAAACGAGATTGATTTGGTAGCGATTGACGAATCGTTAAATGTTTTAGCAAAACTCGATGAAATACAAAGCCGTATTGTCGAACTCAGATTTTTCGGCGGTTTGACGATTGAAGAAACGGCGGAAGTTTTGCAGATTTCGCCCGCAACTGTTAAACGTGAATGGGCGATGGCAAAAGCGTGGCTTTATGAAAGGCTGAAGGCGGAATGATGAAAGCGGAAGAATACAAACAGGCGAAACGGCTTTTTCAAGAAACGCACGAACTTTCGCCAATCCAACGTAATAATTTCCTTTCGATAAATTGTCCCGACGAAAATTTACGCAAAGCGGTCGAAAAACTTCTTGTTGCCCACGATGAAGCCGAAGAATTTATCGAAGTTCCAGCGGTGGTGTTCGCTTCCGACATTTTTACGGAAAACTGGGAAAACCGACGCGTCGGAAATTACCGCATCGAAGGCGAACTCGGGAAAGGCGGGATGGGCGCGGTTTTTCTAGCTTCGCGGGCGGATGACGAATTCCGTCAAAAAGTCGCCCTCAAAATAGTCCATAGTGCATTAAATACAAAGGAAATTCGACAAAGATTTCGACAGGAACGGCAAATTCTCGCCGAACTCGAACACACCAATATTGCGCGACTTCTCGACGGTGGAACAACCGACGACGGTTTGCCTTTTTTCGTGATGGAATATGTCGCCGGTTTGCCGATAACGGAATATTGCACGGCAAATAATCTTGAAGAAAATGCAAAACTAGAAATTTTTCGTCAAGTCTGCGCGGCGGTCGAATACGCTCATCGGCATCTCGTTATTCACCGCGACATCAAGCCTTCCAACATTTTAGTAACAGAAGACGGCATTCCGAAACTGCTTGATTTCGGAATCGCCAAAATACTTTCGACCGATGGAAACGAACCGACAACCGCTACGGCTCTTGGCGCAATGACCCCGAAATATGCTTCGCCCGAACAAATTAAAGGCGAAAAAATTTCGACTGCAACCGATATTTACAGTTTGGGTGTTGTGCTGGCGGAATTATTTCAGATCTCAGATTCTAAAACCAAAAGCTCAAAGTTCAAAGACCAAAGACCGAAAAATGATTTACAAGCAATTCTTCAAACGGCAATGCGCGAAGAATCGGAGCTTCGCTTTAAATCGGTCGAACAGTTTTCCGAAGATATTCGCCGTTACATCGAAGGCTTACCTGTTTTCGCGCAGACAGATAGTTTTGCTTACCGCGCGTCAAAATTCGTCAATCGCAATAAATTCGGCGTAGCAGCAGGCGCAAGTTTAGCCTTCGCAGTTGTAACGGGAATTTTTTCCACCGTTAGACAATCGCGTAAAGCAAAGTTTCAGGCGCAAATTGCTGCCAAACAACGTGATAATGCACAGTCGGAATTTGAAAAAGCTGAAAAGGTGAACCGTTTTCTACAGGAAATGCTTGGTTCAGCCGATCCGCGTGTAAAAGGAAAAGATGTAAAAATTGTCGAAGTTTTGGAATTTGCAGCGGAACGCATCGAAACCGAACTTTCCGAACAACCTGAAATTATTGCTGATTTGCAAACCACAATCGGTTTGACATATCTGAGTTTAGGTCTATTTGAAAAGTCCGAAACACATCTGCAAAAGGCTTTGGAAATTCGTCTGGATTTGTTTGCACGCGAGTCGGAAGATGTTGCCAAAAGTTTGAATAATCTCGGAAAACTATTGCAGGTAAAAGGTGAAATCGCCAAAGCCGAACCTCTTTTTGGTGAAGCAATTTCAACAATTCGACGGTTGCTTGGCAATCAAAATTTAACGCTTGCCGAAATGTTGCATAATCTCGGCGGTTTGCTTCTTTTAAAAGGCGAACATAAAAAAGCGGTCGAAGTTCATACTGAAGAAATCGCCATCCGACGCATAATTCTCGGCGAAATTCACGCCGATGTCGCGGATAGTTTGAAAGAATTGTCCGTCGTTCTCGGGACAATGGGAAAACTCGATGAAGCCGAAAATATGAACCGTGAAGCATTGAAAATTTTCAAAAAAATTTATAAAGATGATCACCCCGACGTGGCATCGGCAATGACAACCTTAGCCTCGGCAGTCGAACATAGAAATCCGGCAGAAGCCGAGCAACTTTTCCGCAAAGCACTGCAAATGCGCCGAAAATTTTTGGGAAATCAACATCCTGATGTCGCGTGGACGCTGTATAATTATGCTTATTTGCTCTACAAAAAAAAAGATTTTTCCGCTGCAATTGATTTTGCAAATGAAATTTTAGCATCGCGGGGCAAAGTTTTCTCCGACGAACATATTTTAATCAATAGCACCTTACAATTAGTCGGTTTGTGTTTGATGGAACAAGGCGAATTAAACAAGGCGGAAGATTTTTTGCAAGAAAGTTTTTCTCTTCGTCAAAAAACTTTGCCTCAAGAACATTGGCTCACAGCATCGGCAAAAAGCATTCTAGGTGAATGTTTAACGGAGCAACAAAGATTTGGAGAAGCTGAAAGATTTCTAATGGAAAGTTACAGAACACTCAAAAATGTGCTCGGCGAAGATCACGAACAAACCCGAAAAAGCTGGAATCGAATTATTAAATTAACGAAAGCCTGTGGATAAATTGTTTTTGACAATTTAACTTTGGCGGCACTTTAAAAAAAGAATAACAAGAATCCTTTACTTTAGAAAATACTGACCTTTAGTAAAAGCGGATCCCGAATGTTTTCTTCGAGATCCACTAAATTAACTCATCCAGTCTATAGAAGTATCCAAAAGCGTTATCTCAATAGACAAATCCCTTACCAAAAGTAGCCGGTTTACTTCTGATGTTGTGCTTGAGGTGGCGGAGTGCCGCATCGTGCCCTGATAAACGTCGCGTGGAACGTGCTTGCCGCTCGCAAGGTGAAATCTACCGGCTGATTCGGATCGATCGGGATGAATGTCACCGTTACCGGCATAAATGTGCCCGGTGTAAACGCCGGGATCATTACGATTGCATTGACTGGTGTTCCAACCACTGTTAATGATCGGAGTCCTGTTCCGGCATCAACGTGATCGACCGTTACTGACCCCGGTCCACTCGTGATTCCAAAGGAAACGATTCCGCCGGGGAACAGATCGCCTTCGGTCACGGTTGTTGTCGGTGTGCAAACCTGAGCACACCTCGCCCTGATATTCGCCGCGTGGAAGGTGCTTGCCGCTCTAAGCGTGAAATCAACTGCCAATCCCGGATTGATCGGTGTAAAAGTCACTACAACCGGCATCTGTGTTCCCGGCGTAAACGGCGGGATGTTGACAACGGCATTAGTGGCACTCACCACCGTCAAGGATTGAAGTCCTGTTCCGGCATTAACGTGATCGACCGTGACCGAACCCGGACCACTCGTCACACCAAAGGACACAACGCCACCGGGGAACAGATCGCCTTCAGTGACGGTTGTCACCGGAGTGCAAACATTACCCGGAGTTGGAGTTGGTGTCGGCGTTGGAGTTGGAGTCGGAGTCGGAGTCGGAGTCGGAGTTGGTGTCGGGGTTGGTGTAGCTGTCGGGGTGGGAGTTGGTGTAGGAGTCGGAGTTGGGGTAGGTGTTGGAGTTGGCGTTGCTGTCGGTGTCGGAGTTGGTGTTGGCGTTGCCGTTGGTGTCGGCGTTGGAGTTGGAGTTGGTGTCGGAGTCGGAGTTGGTGTCGGGGTTGGTGTAGCTGTCGGTGTCGGAGTTGGTGTCGGAGTCGGAGTTGGTGTCGGAGTTGGCGTTGGTGTTGGATTCTGCAAACAGCCGCCCAAGCGAATTGAGCCATTGGCAATTGCAAAATCTTGTATGCCGTCGTTATTGAAATCTCCTATCGCTATTGCACTGGCAAAACCATTGTTTACGGGAACATTGGTAGTAATGCTGAATCCGCCGGAGCCGTTCCCGTAGCCGATAGATACTTGTGTCGTGTTCGGCGCCGGACTGTTTATAACTGCAAAATCCTGTCTGCCGTCATTATTGAAATCTCCTATCGCTATGCTAACAGCACTGTTACCACCAATACTGACATCAGTTGTGCCGGTAAAACCGCCGGAGCCGTTGCCAAGACGAATTGACACTGTGCCGGCATCAAAATTGGCAACCGCCAAATCTTGATTGCCGTCGCCATTGAAATTTCCGATTGCCAAACTAAAAGGACGACCAATCCCGACGGGGACATCGGCGGCACTGGTAAAGCCGCCTGTGCCGTTGCCTAAACGAATGGACACGGTGTTGGTTTGGAAGGTGTTGCCAATCGCCAAATCCTGATTGCCGTCGTTATTAAAATCTCCGATTGCTATGCCGTTAGGTTCTGCGCCGACGGGAACATTGGCAGCGTTGGTAAAACCGCCTAAGCCGTCGCCCAAGCGAATGTTAATCATGTTGCCTCCGAAAACGGGGGTAATCGCCAAATCCTGCCTGCCGTCATTATTGAAATCTCCTATCACTACTTTTTGGGGCGCACCACTAGTGCTGACATCGGGAGCGTTGGTAAAGCCGCCGGAGCCGTTGCCTAAACGAATGGATACGGTAGACACATTGTTATTGGCGGTCGCCAAATCCTGATTGCCGTCGCCATTGAAATCTCCGACCGATACGAAAAGAGGACCGCCGCCGACGCTAACATCAGCAGCATTGGTAAAGCCGCCTGAGCCGTTGCCTAAGCGAATGGCTACCGTATCTGGAGTATTACCGTTGATAATCGCCAAATCCTGTCTGCCGTCATTGTTAAAATCTCCGATTGCCACTCCGGTAGTATTAAAAAGACCGACAACATCGGGGGCGTTGGTAAATTGAACCGTGCCGTTACAAAGCGTTCCGCTATTTACCGTCAAAGTAAATGTCCGGGTGGTCATTCCGCTGCCGTTAAAAGCCCTCACCGTTACCGTGTATGTTCCCGCCGGATGCACGTCGGTTACGCGCACCACGCCCGTTACCGGATTGGCGGCGAATGTGCCTTTGAAATTGCTGTTAGTCGAAACACTAATACTCGTCGCGCCGTTTGGAATCGTATCAGGAGTAACGGTAGTGTCGCCGCCCACGACAACCGTCGTGTTCGGATAATTGCCGAGCATTGGAGTTCCAATCAAACGAAGAATTGGCTGGTCTACTACGCTCGGCATATTATTGCCGCCGCGAGTTTGATATTGCCCTTCGACGGAACTTTGGTTGTCGAGATATAAACACGCTCCGCAATTGATGGCGGTTGCGTCGCTGGTGGTATTGATTCCGATTCCGCTAATGTTACGAAAACCGATGAAATAGGTTGTGCCTGCCGTTATCGCCACGGGCGTGAAAGTGCCGCCGCCGAGTTGTCCGCGAGCGATGGAAGAATCGAACACAGCCGAGCGCAGCAGTGTGCCGCCGACGGCGCGACGGTCAGTTAATATCTCAACCGTAACATTTCTGTTTGCTCCACCGGTCGGGTTAAAATTCGTTTCGATTCTCGTTAAGTTCAACGAAACATTCGGCGTTATATACCAGCCAACGGCTGTCAAAGTCGGGTCCCAGGTAAGAAACGCCGGATTGTTTGTAGCGTTGAAGTCAAACATCGTTTGTGCTTGTGCCGCCGTGTTCAATACCAAAACCACGGTGATTGCCAATAATACACAAAATTTGTGGCTGAAGTTTTGCAGCCGACCGTTCATTTTTTTACTTATTTCGTTTTCCTTGATTTTTTTACTTGTCATTTTTTTCTCCTTAAATTTTTATTGTGGTTTTGAATTGTTGTTTTGCCTCCGCCTCTGAGTTATTTGGGCAAAAGTCTTGAAGTCTAGTATTTCGAGTTGAATTTCCTGATAACCAAAGGTGCTGCTAAACCGCACTTCCGGCGGACAAAAAAGATATATTCTTGAATCATCTGTCGAAGTTCCGAAGTATGTCGGTCTGAACCAAGCCTTTGAAAATTTATACTTTTCCGATAAAGCCACCACGAATTTGTCCAAGGTTTGCTTTGGTGGAGCATCCTTTTGTAAAGCATTATCAAAAACAATATTTGCGCCGTATAAGCGGTTATTGTAAAAAAGTAGTCTGATAAATGTGATTTCCTTTGGAAGAGCCGAATTGTTTTTACTCTTTTCACCAATATCAAAAGTCGAGACCTCCAAAGCATTCGGCGCACCCGGAGAAATCTTTATTTTTAACGCTTTGCCGAGTTCGTCCGGTGTCGAAGCGAGTTTGACACCGGCGATGGTCGGCGCGGCGGCGGCGGTCATCTGACACGGCGCAACTTTTGCGTCAAGCGGAACTTCTACGATGTCGGGAACTGAGGCAGCGGGAGTCGGTTGCGGTTTTGAATGCGGCGGAACTCGTCGCGGGTCAGGTTGCGCGAATGCCGACGCGGAAAGTAAAGATATGGTCAATAAAAAAATAAGATTTTTCATATTTTTTATACTCGCTGAACCGTCCGAATCATTCGCCTTGCAAATCGTTTGTAATTTAATGACGCAAGATTTTGAATAAACGCAACACGGGTTTATACTTTGCCCTAATCGGAACAGAAAATTTAGAAAATCTAGTCTATTTCAAACAAGGCGGGAAATCAGGAAATTTAGCGGAAATTTAGCGGAAATTTAGCGGAAAATTTTTGAGTCGAATGGAAAACGGTCATTACAAAGATTTTAGCTTTGGCGAGTTTAATCTCGAAACCGAAATGCAGACGCTTCGGCGCAACGGCGCGGAAATTCATCTGGCAATTCGTCCGTTTCAAGTTTTGCTTTTCCTGATTGAAAACCGCGAGCGCGTCGTCAGCCGCGATGAATTGCTCGATAAATTTTGGGACGGACACGATGTTTATGACGATGCTTTGCGGAAATGCGTCGGCGTGATTCGCAAGGCATTGGACGACACGGAAAAATCGCCGCGCTTTATCGAAACCCGGCGCGGAAGCGGTTTTCGCTTTGTGGGCGAGATTAAAGTCGAAAATCGGGAACCGAATGCCGATAGTCAGATTGAATCCCGACTTATAAATTACAAAGAACAAAATACTCAATTTAACTTAAAAAAACGACCCGTTCTGATTAGTGTTCTCGCCGTCGTTTTAATCTCATTTATGGCACTCGCTTTTTTTGCGTATCGCCGGCAGACGGGAAATATCTTCCCGAAAACTTTGACCGAAACGGTCGCAGTGAGGCGTTCGCTGGTGATTTTGCCGCTTAAAAATCTGACCGGCGATGCGGCAAACGATTATCTTTCGGACGGCATAACGGAAAGTTTAATCAACGAAGTTTCGCGTATCGAATCGCTCAAAGTCATCTCGCGCAGTTCGGCTTTTCAATTCAAGGATAAAAATATTTCGGCACAGGAAATCGGCGAAAAACTCGGCGTGGAAACGATTCTCGAAGGCAGTTTGAAACAAAACGGCGATAAAGTCCGCGTCGAAGTGCGATTAGTCAATGCCGCTGACGGGAGCGTTTTGTGGACGCGCGATTCGGAACAGAAAAAACTCGCCGACGTTTTTGCGATTCAGGACGGCATCGTTTGCCAGATCGTCACCGAACTAAAAGTAAAACTCTGCGGCGAAGTTGCGCCGTCGGCGCGTTACACAAACAACGTCAAAGCCTATCAGCTTTATCTGCAAGGTCTGTATTATCGCAATCGGCTCGGCACGGAAGATTTGAAAAAAGCGATTGAGTTTTTCAACCAAGCCTTACAGATTGATCCGAATTACGCGCTCGCGCACGAAGGTTTAGCTTCGACCTACGCCGTGATGGAATTAAATACAGCAGTAGAACCCGGAACTGCCGCACCGCTTGCCGAACTTCACGCTAACCAAGCATTGGAACTAGATGACAGTTTAGCTGGCGCGTATCTCGCACTGGGCGTAGTCAAAACGCTGAACAATTACGATTTGGCGGAGCGCGAAAGATATTACCGCCAAGCCTTGCTCAAAAATCCGAACCACCGCACGGCACATTTGTGGCTGTCAAGTTTACTTTTGGCGCGTGGCGAATTTGCCGAAGCCGAAGCCGAAGCACTCCGCGCCCAGGAAATTGACCCGCTTTCCTACGGCGTGCGGCTCACGCTGGCGGACATTTATTTTTATTGGCGCAAACCCGACAAAATGATCGAACAAGCCGAACTAATGATCGCTGCCTTACCTGATAATCAGCAGCAGGCGTTCGCTTATATCGCACTGGCTGACGCGCAAAAAGGTGATTTTGAAAAAGCCTTTGCCGCGCTTGAAAAACTTCCGCCGGATGATGGAACGCGAATCACCGTTCTCGCTGCCGCCGGACGCACGGACGAGGCGCGAAAACTCGTCGAAGCCTTCGCCAATTCCGATGCGGCGAAAATCCGCCCGTATGAAGTCGCCGAAGTCTACGCCGTAATCGGCGAAAAAGAAACGGCTTTCGCGTGGCTCGAAAAATCTTACCAGATGCGCCAAGCCAATCTCGTTTCACTAAAAGTTGACCCCGCGCTTGATTCATTACACGACGACCCGCGTTATCAGGATTTACTGCGGCGCGTTCATTTCCAGAATTAAGCGGAACATTAATTAACCGGAACATTTTTTTGCGATAGCGTCGGGTGTATGTTTTTTGAAAATTAAATGTAACAATCCGAATCTTGCGCCGGAGGCGCGTTTAGAAAGTAGCCGGACGTGAAACGTCTGGAAAGTTTGAGATGTT
>JANMAA010000191.1:0-36047 GCA_031359215.1 Acidobacteriota bacterium
GTCGAACTTGGGTGCAAATTGTGCATCATCAGCACCCAAGTTCGACGCGCGGGTTTCTGCCAATTTATTCCATACACCAATTCTAAATCTGCTCTAGTTAATACTTTTGTTGATTTTCTGCGAAAATTTGTGTGCAAAAAATTCTAATTAGTTTTTTGCCAAATAACCTTTATCAGCTAATTCACGAGCTTTTGCATTGGGGTTCGGTGTTTGTGAATCAACATTAAACTTTATTTCATCGAATCCCTTTAAGCCAATAACTACTAATTCCTGACCGATTGTTTTGCCAATGTATGGATAATCATCGTTAGTTTCGCCATATTTGGAAACTCGCAAAATCACTGCAAAAGGCTTTCCGTTTGCCATACGCCATTCGAGTTTTACTTTGGTTTGGTCAAAATCAAAACCTTGGGTAGCAATAATTATTCTGTCTGTTTTATCCGGCGGTTCTGCTGCGATTATTTCAGTTGAAGCGGAATCCCAAATATAAATGCGATAACCGGCAATGCCTCGGCAATCACTCGCATCATCGCTCCCGTTTTTACCTTTAATCGTTTTACAGGCTTTATTTAAATCCGTGTAAACGGACGAAAATTTCGGGGCGTTTTTTGTTGGCTTTTGAGCAGAAACACTTCCGACCAACAAAGACAAGCAGCATAAAAAAACTGTAAGCATCTTTTTCATATTTATTTTTTCCTTAAATATCTTTTGAATAGAAATTGACGAACGAAAACATATTTTAACTTTTGCTTTGATTTGTGTCTAAATTTTCTCTTTTGTAAGCAATCGGGTCGGTCAAACCTGCATTGGCAAAACCTCTAAGGCGTAAAGCGCACGAATCACAAACGCCGCAAGCCAAATCTTCGTTTTGATAACAAGACCACGACAAATGCAATGGCGCATTTAGTTCAATTCCCTTTTGCACGATTTCGGCTTTTGAAAGTTCGATAATCGGTGTAATTATTTTGATCTTCGTTGACGGCTTCGTTCCCGCCTCAATTGTTTTTTCAAATGCCGCGTAAAATTCCGGTCGGCAATCTGGATAACCGCTCGAATCTTCGGCGACTGCGCCAAGGTAAATTGAATTTGCGCCAAGAACTTCCGCCCAACTCGTCGCAATCGCCAGCATATTAGCGTTGCGAAACGGAACGTAGCTTGTCGGAATTTCCTTTGATTCGAGATTCGCTTTTGCTACCTCCATTGATTTATCAGTTAAAGATGAACCGCCTATCTTGGCGAGATATTCAATCGAAACTGCCAGACGTTTTTCGACATTGTAAAAATCCGCGATGTCGTTGAAAGCTTTTAGTTCGCGGTTTTCCGTGCGTTGCGCGTAAGAAATATGCAGAAATGCGATTTCGTCATTTTCTTCACGCGCAATCGCGGAAGTTACGCACGAATCCATTCCGCCCGAAATGAGAATAATTGCCGAACTTTTATTATTCATTGAGTTTATCAATATCAATACAAATCCATTTTGCAAAAAACTTGCTAAAGGCAAATAAAATTATTCCTAATACTAAGTAAGGAAGCATCGAAAACAATGTGAAATAAGGATTTACTGCCAAAGAATTTATTAACAAAGCAGGAATCCATAAAACAAAACTGGCAATAATTAGAATCAGACCAATTATGCGAAAAATCATCGACGCAAGTTTTTGATAATGTGTCATATTTTATACTCCGTGAACGTCTGCGCCCCAAATGTATTTATGCAATTGTAAATTAAGACGAACTTTTAAGCCGCTTTTTGAAACAGTTTCCGCAATGCGCGGCAAATTCTCCACACCGAAAACAGGTGAAATTAAAACCTCTTTAGCGCGATTTTCTAAATTGTATTTCGCAATAATTTCTTTGGCAAATTCCCAATCTTCTAAATCAACAATGACGAATTTTACTTCGTCTCTGTCGGCTCGTAAAATTTCCAGATTCGCCCAATGATTTCTTTCGACTTCGCCGGAGGCGGGACATTTCACGTCTAAAATTATATTCGCCCGTTCATCAACTTTTTCGGTCGAAACAAATCCGCCGGTTTCGATTAAAACTTCGTAACCTCGATCGCAAAGCTCTGTAATAAAAGGAAATACATTCTTTTGGGCGAGCGGTTCGCCGCCCGTAACTTCGACGAGATTGCAGCCGAAATCTTTCAATCGGGCAAAAATTTCTGCAAAACTAAAGCGCGTTCCGCCTGTAAAAGTATATTCGCTGTCGCACCAAACACAGCGCATCGGACAACCCGTCAGACGCACAAAAGCACACGGACGACCGGCGTGCGTTGATTCGCCCTGAATCGAAAGAAACATTTCCGTAACGCGCAAAGTTTGTTCGTTTCTAGCGGCTTTTGGTTGATTGTAAACTGGCTTTCTGCTCACTACTTTTTTAACGATTGAAGAAAATCACTTTTGCAAAATCCGACCAGAAAAATTATACATTATTACAAAATAAAGACAGAAGCCTGCGACCTTGCTGATACGCGGGTTTCTGCCTTACAATTCTTGGCAGAGGAAAAATTTATGCGACCACAACTTAAAAAATTTATGGAGGCAATCGGCAAAGACGCGATTGCGATTATACCGGCGGCGCACGAAGTTACGCGCAGTTATGACACGGAATTCAAATTTCATCAAGACCCGGATTTTAATTATTTGACCGGATTTCCCGAACCGGATGCGGTTGCGATTATCGCACCGTCAAATAAAAAAAATCCATACACGCTCTTTGTCCGTCCACGCGATCCGAAGATGGAAACGTGGTATGGCAGACGCGAAGGAACGGACGGCGCGATGAAAAACTATGGCGCGGACAAGTCTGTTTCGATAGAAAAATTCGAGAAAGAGCTTGGAAACTTGATCAACGGACACGAAAAACTTTATTATCGTTTCGGCGTTGACCAAAAACTCGACGGGATGATTTTAAACTATCTTTCAGCGCAAAGATTCAGACGTTTAAAGACGGCATATCCGCCGCACACGATTATTGATCCGACGATCTTGATTCACGAAATGCGTCTGCACAAAACGACCGAAGAAGTTAAATTAATGCAAAGATCAGCCGATATTGCGGCGGAAGCGCACGTTTTGGCGATGCAAAAAACCAAGCCCGGAATGAACGAATCGCAAGTCGAAGCGATCATCGAAAACTATTTCAAAGAAAACGGCGCGTCGGGCGTAGCATACAATTCGATTGTCGGCGGCGGCGAAAACGCTTGTATTCTGCATTACGTCGAAAACAATTGCGACCTCAAAGACGGCGATCTACTGCTCATTGACGCGGGCGCACAATTTCAAGGCTATGCCTCCGACATCACTCGCACATTTCCCGTCAACGGCAAATTCAGCAAGCCGCAGCGCGAGATTTACGACGTAGTTTTAGATACACAGATCAAATGTATCGAAGCCACAAAAGTCGGCACGACGGTTAAAGAACGCCAAAAACTTTCCATTGAACTGCTGACCGAAGGAATGAAAGAACTCGGCTTATTAAAAGGCAAAACGAAAGATTTGATCAAGAAAAAGGCTTACGAAAAATACTATATGCACGGTGTCGGACATTATCTCGGCTTAGACGTTCACGACGCGGGACGCTATTTCAACGACCACGCGGCAAAAGATTCGCGCCCGTTCGCCGCCGGAATGGTCTTGACGGTTGAACCCGGAATCTACGTTCCGCCCGATGCCAAGGACGCGCCATCAAAATATCGCGGCATCGGCGTTCGCATCGAAGACGACGTTCTCGTAACCGAAAGCGGCAACATCAATCTATCGGCAAAAGTTCCGAAACACGCCGAAGAAATTGAAGAATTAATGGCAAATACTAACAGATAGTAGTAAAGTAAATTTATGCCACTTGACGGAGGAATTCAAAACAGAACCGCCCCGAACTCGCTTCCTATAAATAAAAGCGAAACAGGTTTGAATTTTGATCTTTCTTTGTCGGATAAATTTGCTTCTCCAAGTCTACATTCTTTTGTTAATTTTCGTGGGCAATTGTCAGTTGGCGAGTTTTTATTTCCTATTCAAAAATTTTCTCTTAGAGAGAAGGGCAATTGTGTTTTTATTGAAAATTTTCCAACAAATTCGTTTCCAAAAATTGAGATTGTTTTGGAAGAAAAAAATTCAATATACGAAGTTAAGGAATTTGTAGGAAGACCTTCGGATTATAGTGTTCAAGCAGACATTTTGCATACAAGATTTTTTCTTTTAACTGCTGATGCAAAGAAATGTTCACTTCATTTCAATGATATAGATTTTGAATCATTAAACTTTAGCTTTTCCGATATTACTTCGGAGGAAAAAAAGCTAATGACACATCGGGCAAAATTATTTCGTAAATTAGGGTTTATAGAAAGAGTTTTTGAAAAAACAAAAATTAATGTTCCAGAAAATATTACACCTAAGGAAGCACAACAAATAGAAATTTTATTTAGAGGTCTGACTGAAGGATCTTTTACAAGTTCTTCAGGTAGTTTTGTAACAATTTATAACTACAAAGTAAGTAAATCAGATTTACAAAATAAATTTCTCTTTTCCAAAAGAGAGTTTTCACTTGAATTTAAGAAGAATTTTTTTCTATTAGGCAGATATTTTGAAGTAGGAAAAGTCATTGTCAAAATAGAGAAAGCATCCATCGCAAATCCAAGGAAAATAAGAGATGTTAAGGAAAATGATGTTATTGACGAATTAAGATTGAATGTTTTTGACTCGCAAATTCGCTATATTTTTGAAAAATACAATAGCGCTGCAAGACTTTCAAAAAACAAACAAAAATTGGAACAGTTCAAAGCATCGTTGCGGAAGGAAGAACCTGATTTTTTAGCGTCGCTTCTAGATGAATCATTAGCCGAGATTGATGACAAATCTGCCGTTGAAAATCTTGAAGCGATCCTACAATACTACGATTTTCCTGACTGTTTTTCCGTATTAGAACCGAAACTCGAAGAAAATCAGTGGCGTGTTCCAATTGGTTTGACTTATACCAATCAAAAGCCGATTTGGCTGACAGACGCTTTTGTAAATGTCAGAACGGGAAAAGTCGAAATGAAAATCTCTTTTGACGAATTGCTCAAAAAAGGGAAAAAGAAAGCAAAGGAGGCTTTTAGTATTGCCTAAACCTCCTTACTTTCGCCAAACTTATCCTTTCTCTTGTGTTCCAACCTGCCTCAAAATGGTTTTAGCCGGATTAGATTTTGAAAAATCAGAAGCAGAATTAAGAAGTTTATGTGAATGCGACGAAACCGGAACAAGTCCGTCAAACGTAGTTAAAGCCGCTATTGAATGCGGTTTTGATGCTTACAAAGCCAATTCGACTTTTGAAGAGTTAGGAGATTTTGTCCGCCAAAATATCACCCCGATTGTTTTTACAAGAATTTCCGAAAATGTAAATTATTCTCACGCCGTTGTTGTTTATAAAATTTCAAAAGAAAATGTATTTGTTCTTGACCCTGAAATCGGAGAAACTGTATTTGATATAAATTTATTCGTTGAAATTTGGTCACGCGGCTTAACAATTGTTGTCCAAAAAGCAATCTAATACTGTTTCCCGTTATCTATCAGGCAATAATCAGAACCGTCAAGCGATAGCGGACGGACAAAGCAACCAAGTCGCTACTGCTCCTTGTTCTGATGAAACAACTTTTCTATGTGGAAAATATAAGGCGATAGAAAAAGTAAAATTATGAACATCGAAGAAATAGGCAGAAATCTTCCGGCACTTTTCGGGGCGTTGCTGGTCGGGATACTTTTTATTCAGTCGGGACTCGACAAAGTGTTTGATTGGAAAGGCAATCTTGAATGGCTGACCGGGCATTTTTCCAAGACTTTTTTGCGCGGAACGGTTGCGCCGATGTTGGCGATGATTACGGTTATGGAAGTCGTAACGGGCTTTTTGAGTGTTGTCGGGATTTTTTATTTTGTGGTAACGGGTTCGCTTACTTTGATCTTTTACGCTTCGGTTTTAGGCATAACTTCGATCACGGCTCTGTTTTTCGGTCAGCGAGTCGCAAAAGATTACCCGGGTGCGGCGGTGCTTGTGCCGTATTTTATTTTGCTGTTGATAATGATATATCTGACGAATCCGTATTTGAAAGTTTGAAGAATTTGCAGAGACACACATTTCGTATCATAAGCCCGCTATCTTTACTTTTTTTGGTCCTAAAAATGTTGTTTAATAAGCGGCGATGAGTTGTGTATTTTCAGATGCTTGCATTTTTTCAAACTCTTTATACTTTACCGCATTTTTTCCGCTTTGTTTTACTTCATA
The DNA here is from genome assembly GCA_031359215.1 of Acidobacteriota bacterium. Taxonomy (GTDB): domain Bacteria; phylum Acidobacteriota; class Blastocatellia; order Pyrinomonadales; family Pyrinomonadaceae. The sequence goes on from JANMAA010000191.1 coordinate 6,259, forward strand.
CATCAAACTGTCAGCAATTTTAATGGCTTCGTCAACCGTTTCAGGAATCGTGGCAAATGTTATTACACCGATGCCGAATGTTACCGCCCAATTGTTTTTATTCATTTCATCCAGAAGTTTTCCGTGAAATTTGCTTATTACAAAGCCATTAAAAATGGCGGCATACAATTGTATGTCGCGGTTATTCAACCGCTAGAAAATTTATTCTAAATCATTCCCATTTTAAAGATTATTGGAAGATTTTTCACGAGGATTTTTTATAATGTATAATAAAATACTAAACTATGACGCAGCATAATTATAGTAATCAACACCTTTTGCTTCATATTATTTTTTCTAAGGCAATCATAGCCGCTTACCGGAAAACTGAAGAATTCGACAAAATTCTAAAGTCCCTCGAATTAGAAGAGGAAAAAACCGATTTTGAAAGAATTCGTTGCCCGTTATGTGATTGGCGACCGACCAAATCGAGCCTTTGGTGTTGCGCGGATGCAGATGCACCGGAATATTTTTATGACGGCTGTTTTACGAATTGGAACACGTTTGAAACACACGGAAAATGTCCGACCTGCGCTCATCAATGGCGTTTCACCTCGTGCCTGCGTTGCGGGCAATGGTCGCTTCATAATGATTGGTATCAAAGTAAATGACGTTTGACAAAATCGAATCTCTCGCAATTTTGTTACTCATTCACATTACAGAACGGCACGATCGTTGCCCCGAGAAAAAAGATCATTTAAGGTTTTCTGCCCGCAAATTACGCGAATCTGCACGAATATCTTTATTTGTTTTTTAGATTGTCGCGGTAGAACCTGACAATAAAGTTTTTATTGGCGTAATTCGCGTAATTGGCGGGCAAATTTTCTTAGTTTTGGCATTGGCAATTTCTAAACCGTTCAATAATGGTTTATTCTGCTTTCTCCGTTTTATTCCGGCTTCAAATCAATACTCAATTATTGTTATTACGGCAATCGCGGAATATCCTTTGACTGCGGACTTTTGATCGGCTCTTCCGAACCGCTCTGCCATTCGCCGAAGTCGTTGATGTAAAAATTGATGGTGCGAACCCAATTTTCCTCAACCGCCGTCCGGTAGCGATAAAAAGTTTTCACCGTATAGGTTACCCGCACCGGATATATGTTCGTGCCGGGTTTGCCGCCGATGTCGTGCGCGTAAATCCATTGACGCGGAGCGGCGATTTGAAGTGCCGTGACATCCACCGTAACCGCGCCGTCATAACCTTTTGAGGCGGGTTTTTCGCCTTTGTCGCAGCGGGTGATTTTCCTGAGCATTTCGGCATCGGGACGCGCACCGTTTTTGACTTTGGTTTGCTCGACCGGACACTCCATAATCGGGCGGTCAGCCGACAAAGTATTGTTTTCGTCCGTCGTTACTTTGCCGATCGGAATTTCGGTTTTCGGTATTTCCATCGGTTTTCCGCCCGTCAGAAGGCGCGTTCGGTCGGTAAAGCAAAACCCGCCAGCTGGACGTGTCGTCGCATCGCGATCCAACAAGACGCGGTGAATGTAGAAATATTTGCCCGATTTATCTTTCTCCGCATCCGGGTTGTCATTTTCTTTAAAAGACAAAACCGTGCCTTTCAGCCAATCGTTAATGCCTGCGGCATCGCATTCGATTCGGTCGCCGGGTTTAAACTTTGCGCCCCGCTCCGCAGCTTCATTTTCGTCAGGCGGATTTGCGTTTTCTTTCGGTTCATTCGTTTTTTGCGGAGGCTTGGGAGTAGTTGTTTTTGAAAGACGCACTTGTTTCGTTTGGCACAAAACGCCTTCGGGATAAGAATTACGCCATTTTTCAATTAGCACGCGGGTTAAGTAATAGTCGCCTTGAAAAGTCGGCATATCATTAGCCAAATAATCCACGACCGTTCCTTTCATCCAATCATTGATTCCGCTCGGATCGCATTCAACGCTGTCGTCGGGTTTATATTTTTGTCCGAACGCCTGCGAACTTGCCGCGAATACGAAAACTATAATTACAATGGAGGCAAATACCAATTGTTTTTTCCAATTCGATTTTGTTTGTTTTTTCAATTTGATTCTCCTTCTATTTATTAGACAAATAAGTTTGCCCGTTGATTTTCGCCCCATTTGAATTTACGGCTTCGGCGGCGCGACTTTTGTGCGAACATTCTCTTTTTCCGTGGCACTTCTATCCGTCATATTGCATTTCCAATCGCCGAAGGTTGTTTTGTAACAATAGCCAGTCGCCTTGGGATTGTTGTAAGTAACACAGTTCGTATTGGGCGGACCGACATACGCGGTTTCCGGGTCCTGGCATTGATATTTAAGAAAACTGCCGCGAATCGGATAAACAGGAACTCTTACATCTATCTGATCCAGAGAATATTGTCCCCTGATGGCGGCGTAAGAAAGTCCGCCGCCGACTTCGACTTTGACGTTTTCGACCAGATACAAATCATTGCTCCAAATACCTTCCATCTGGCAATTAAGATATTTCAGGGCGAGAGCCGCCGTGATCGCGCCTCTTGCCGGAGCTTTGGTGTTATCACAAGTTCGCGGGTCACGCGCTCCGAATCGGTTAGTTTTAGCTGTTTGCGCGGGATTTGGTTTGGGTGCTTCATTGTTGGCGCGGTTATTTCCGTTTCTTTGATCTTGTGTTTGATTGTCGACGTTGTTTTGATTGTCGGTTTGCGCCTTAGCCTTGATAGGACGCAACTCTTTTCCATCATACCAAGCACCGGATATGCCGGATTTAATGAAGCGGACGACATACTGCCCGCTGTCTTTTACTTCGATAATTTCAACTTCGACCCACTCTCCAGCCGACATTTTTTCAGCGCGGTCGCCTACTTTATAAGTTGTTTGCGCCGATGCGGGCGAGTTTGCCGCAAACACAAAAACGATTGCGGCGATTGCAGTCAACACGATTATTTGCCAATTTGATTTGTTTTGTTTTTTCATTTTGATTCTCCAATCTAAAAACCCCAAGAATTTGTAAATTATTTTCCGCAGGTTTTGTTCTCGTCCATATAATAAAACTCGGCTGATTTCGGATTAGACGGTTCGTAACAGACTTTAACTTTCATTCCCTGCGTCTTTTCGCCGTTGCCGGTGCTTTGTTCATTGTCGTATTTCACGCCGTCCACGATGTATTGAAAACTGTATGTCGTGGTCGTTGACGGTCCGCTATACTTATCACCTCTACTGTGAGTTTTGCTATACGAAGTGATCGTGCCGGACGTTTCGGCGGAGCGTTTCAGGTTTCGCTCAACAGCTCGTTTTCCGGCTAACATCGGCGACACAAAAAAGAAAAAGAATCCCGAGCCGATGATGAAAACAAACATTCCCACAAAAAGCACTCCGAATCCAAGCAGCAGTTTCGATTTAGTCGTCATAGATTTTTAATTCTCCAATTCATTTTTTCTCTCGCTGGTTAATGCGACAAAAACAGAAAAAGCGGCTCAAAAATTTTGAAAAATTCAAAATTTATGTGAAAATGCCTTGGTTCACCATTTTGTATTTGTAAAATGACCGAAAAACCGATAACTCAAATCCTTCAAGAATTAAGAAGCGGCGGGCAAAATTCGTTAAATGAACTTTTGCCGCTTGTTTACGATGAACTGCGAAGATTGGCAAACAGTTATCTGAACCGAGAGCGGTCGAATCACACGCTTCAGCCGACCGCTCTCGTTCACGAAGCGTATCTGCGGCTGATCGGACAAAAGGAAATCGAATGGCAAAACCGCGCTCATTTTTTCGGCGTGTCGGCGCGTCTGATGCGCGAAATTCTGATCGAATACGCACGCGGACGCAATCGCCAAAAACGCGGCGGCGAATATAAAACACAGATCGCGCTTAATGATGCCGTCAGCTTTCCGTGTCAAAACAATCTCGATTTGATCGCTGTTGACGAAGCATTAAAAAAATTGGAAAATCTCGATGAAAGACAGGCGCGAATCGTCGAAATGAAGTTTTTCGGCGGCTTAACGGTCGAAGAAATCGCCGAAGTTTTGGACATCTCGGCAGCAACCGTCAAACGCGAATGGTCAACGGCGAAGTTATTGCTTTATAAAATGCTTAATGATTGATGAACGCTGAACACTGGCAAAAAGTCAAAAACATCCTCGAAAACGCTCTGGAAAAATCGCCCGAATCGCGTTTCGTTTATCTTGAAGAATTTTGCGGCGAAGACGAAGATTTGCGGCGCGAAGTTGAAAATCTGCTCGAATTTGAACAGCCTGAAGCAGATTTGCTCGAAAGTGATGTCGTTGCCGCCGTTCTGCAAAACGATTCGTCAATCAAGAACCTGCTCGGGAAACGGATCGGAAATTATAAAATTAGCGGTGAACTCGGCAGTGGCGGAATGGGCACGGTTTTTCTCGGCGAAAGAGTTGACGGCGAATTCAGGCAAATCGTCGCGCTTAAACTAATCAAGCGCGGGATGGATTCAGACGCAGTTTTGCGCCGTTTCTACAACGAACGTCAAATTCTCGCGTCACTCGAACATCCGAATATCGCCCGGCTCGTTGACGGCGGCACGACCGAAGACGGCTTGCCGTATTTCGTAATGGAATACGTCGAAGGCGCAAACATTTTGGATTACGCGGCGGCGAAAAATCTCAAGCTTGAAGAAAGATTAAAATTGTTTCGTGAAATCTGTGCGGCAGTTTCGTTCGCCCATCAAAATCTTATCGTTCACCGCGATTTGAAACCGTCGAATATCTTGATAACCAGGGACGGCAAAACAAAACTGCTCGATTTCGGCATCGCTAAATTATTAAAATCCGACGCGGAAAATCAAACTGCAACACAAAATTTCATCTTTACGCCCGAATACGCTTCGCCCGAACAGGTGCGCGGCGAAAAATTGACGACCGCCACCGATATTTACAGTTTAGGCGTGATTTTATACGAACTTTTAACCGGACGAAGACCGTATAGAACCGGCAGCAAAAGCATCGCCGAAATTATCAAATCCGTCTGCGAAACCGAGCCGGAACGACCTTCATCAGTTATCAGTTATCAGTTATCAGTTATCAGTAAAAATTCGACAAATCAGAACTCCGCGCAACGGACAACGGACAACGAACCGGAAACAAATCCAAAACCCAAAATCCAAAATTTAAAATCACTAAAGGGCGATTTGGACAATATTATTTTAAAGGCTTTGCGAAAAGAATCCGACCGCAGATATTCGTCGGTCGAACAATTTTCCGAAGACATTCGCCGTCATCTCGAAGGTTTGCCCGTCACCGCGAGCAAAGATTCTTGGAATTATCGCGCCGGAAAATTTTTGCGGAGAAATCGCATTTCAGTCGGTTTTGCCGCGCTCGTTTTGATCGTTTTGATCGGCGGCATAAGCGGCACGACGTGGCAGGCGATTCGCGCCGAACGAATGCGTGCCGCCGCCGAAATCGAACGCGAAAAAGCCGTGCGGCGAACGGAAAATCTTCGCAAAATTTCCAACTCGCTGGTCAGCGAAATCGAACGCGCGATCCGCGATCTGCCCGGCAGTCTTCCGGCGCGTCAGATGCTTCTTGCCCGCGCCGTCGAACAACTCGACGCGCTCGCCCTCGAATCCGAAGACGACACCGATCTGCAATTGGAACTCGTCTGGGCGTATCAAAATCTCGCCGCGTTGCCCGACAAAAAGTTGAGCGAAAGCGATAAAATATATCGCAAAGCTCTGGTTTTGACTGAACAGATTCTGGCTTCGGGAAAAGCCGACACCAAAGCGCGTGATCGTCTGGCGATGCTCTATCTGGATATGATCGTCAATTCGCGTCTGCGCGGCGACGTTGATTTTACGCTCGAATACAACACGAAAGCGGTCGAAACAGTCGAACGGATTTTACGCGACGCGCCCGACGAAGCGGAATATCAGGATAGTTTCTGGACGGCGAATTATCATTACGCCCTGACGATGCAGCAACTCGGCAGAGCGCAGGACGTGATCGAAACAGGCACAAAAATTTTACCCGCCGCCGAAAATTTGTATCGGACAAATCCGCCGAACACGGACAAATATAATTTTATGAAGCCGCACCTGACGCGGCTCGCCATCGGCGCGGGTTTGAATTTCGCGGGCGAATACGAAGCGGCGATCAATGAATTAAAAAAAGCTCTGGAAGAATGCCGCGCTGAGCAGATCAAACGTCCCGACGAACAGATTCTGCGCCGCAACGAATCGAATATTCTCATTGTTCTTGCCGCCGCATTGGAAAATTCCGGCGATTGGGAAAGCGGTTTCAACACGGCAAATAAAACGCTTTTCATACGCGAAAAACTTTCACGGGAAAATCCGTCCGATCCGAATTTTGAGATTCTTTTTGCCGATGCGGAACTTTTTATCGGTCAGATGCTTTTGCGAAAAAACGAGTCGTCAAAAGCCGCGCCGAAACTCAGACGCGCTCTTCAAATTTACGAAAAAATAGTCGCCGCTGACGAAGAACGATCTCAGACAAAAGCTCTCGCCGCCGCCGCAAAATCGAATCTGGGCGATGCGCTCGCCAAAACCGGGAACGAATCGGAAGGCGTAAAACTTTTGCGTGAAGCCGTATTTTTTTACGAACAGGTCAACGCCGCCGGGACGATTGACGCAAATCTGAAAAGCCGTTTCGCCGAAACTCTCGAACATCTTGCCGACGCGCTAAACAAAAAAAATCCGTCCGAAGCAGACGAATTTTACAGACGAAGTTTGAACTTGTGGAACGATTTGCAAACGCGCGGCACGATTAAAAAAATTGATGTCATAAACATCGAAAAACTCACAAGTCGTCTTGAAAATCAACGAAAATAAGGATTATTTCGCGTTCAAAACCTGTGCGACGGTTTCTTTTTTCAAGCCTTTGCCGTTTTTATTGTTGTAATCGCTCAATGAAATTTGCGGATCGCGCCACGCGTCGAGGTGTCCGACTTGGTGAACGCATTGGATTGTGCAGGTCGGGGCGCACCATTTTTCGGTGATGTATTCGCGGCGCATATCGGTATGCGTGTATTCGTGCAGCGAGATTCCCGGCGTTCCGCGCTGCTGCGAACACCAACTGACGATTCCCTGTTCGTCAACGTATAAATAACGCGCACCGGCGCGGCATTTCCAATCGTATTCGCCGCCGTCAACTAATTTGTCCTGAAACCAATTCCAACGCGCGTAGCTGCTCGTTCCCTTCGCTTTAATTTCCTTGTAAATGCGTTTTTCGTGGTCGGTCAAACCTTTGTTCAATCCGTCGCCGTCGTGAATCACGCCGACGGTCGAGGAAAATCCGAGTTCGATGGCGCGGTTGGCGATAATTAACGCTTCGTCAGGATTGGCAACGCCGCCGCCGACGACCGAATTGATGTTGATCTTAAATTTCGCGTGGTCGCGCAAGTTGACGAGTTTTGCATCTAAAACCTTCAAACTCTTTTTGGAAACGTCGTCAGGATTGACGTTATCAATCGAGATTTGCAGATAATCGAGTCCGGCTTCGTTGAGTTTTTTGATCTTATCAACCTGAAAATAGTATCCATTGGAAATCAGTCCGGCGATCATTCCGTGATGACGGATTCGCGCAATAATCTCGAAAATCTGCGGGTGCATCATCGGTTCGCCGCCCGAAATTGTGACGACCGACGTGCCGAATTCGGCGAGTTTATCAATCCGTTTGAGCATTTCGCCGATTTCCACCGGATCGCTCGTTTTGTCGTATTCGTTGCAATATGTGCAGGCAAGATTGCACCGCCGCATCGGGACGATATGAACAAGAACCGGATGCTTGGTCGAAGCAAACGCTTTGATGGTATGTTTTACGCCGCGTGTAAAACGGCTAAAACTGCTTGCCTTTGGCATATATGATAAAATTTAGAAGCTACTCAAATTCGTAATTACAAAATTTACTCTTTGTCTTTTCAAATCTAAAGGCTTTAACTTCTGCAAGCTAAAACCCTTTCGGTTAATAAAATCATTAAAAACTTAACCATTTATAATTTTCGTATTTTTAGGTAGAAGGATTTTAAATTCATTCTCATTGATAAATATGTTTTTTTGAATATTGGTGAACAACACCGTTATAGAATCGTTGTTGTTTAAAGTTACCTTCATCTGAATCGGCATTCCATCATTATCAACCCAACATTCCGCAGTCTTATAATTTTTCGCAACTTTTGGCGTAAATTCCAAATGTTGCGTCGCAACTCCACTACTTATTTTTTCTTCGCCGAGATATTTAAGGTTATATGTGGCTTTGAAATGTTCTTTCGATACATTCATAAAAGCCAGTGCTTCACTCACCATCTCAAAGATTTGCGGTCTATCAATCTTTCCAACAAATGCTTGATTAAGATTCGGACGAAACAAAATATATTTTTTATTGACAACCGCCAAAGATTCTTTGGGATTCTTCCTATCAATGCGAATTAAATCATTTTGACCATTTTTAGGAACAAAAATAAATTCTCCTTTGTATATATCATGAACTCCAAGCTGAGAATCGAATCCATCCATCGTTACATCTGCACGGAGAGATTTCAAAGACTTGGAATGTTTTTGCATTCGCTTTAGAATTTCTTTTGTATCACACGCGGCAAACGTGCTAATTACGAACATCAAACCGATTGAGATAATCTTATACTTTAAAGAATTTCTCATAGAAATAATTCACAGGTCTTAGCCAAAGCCTTTATCAATAAAAAGCCATCTGCCTTTTATCCGTCAATAATTTTTGTCTTCGGCGGTAGCACAACTTTGAAAACATCAGTTTTTATCTGACCGTTTTTTTCGAGGTTAGACAGCAGAACAGTTGTCGTATCGTTATTACTTTCAAAGACCTTTGCTTGAATTGGCATTCCGTTTCCGTCAACCCAAAGTTCGGCAGATTTATAACTTTGAGCTGTTTTCGGGGTAAGTTCAAGATGCCACGTCGAAATATCTCCGCTCACTTTTTCTTCACCGAGATATTTTATTGTAAAATTAGCCTTGAGCTGTTCTTTCGACATACTCATAAAACTCAAAGCACTGGTTGTCGTTCTGGGTCCTTTTGGCTTTTTCGCATTTCCCTTGATTGCCTGATTTAAACCCGGACGATACAGAATATATTGACCATTGACAACTGATAAAGTTTCCGCAGGTTTTGTCCAATCAATCCGCACCAGCGCATCACGTCCTTTCAAGGGTAAATAAACTGCTGTTCCGTTCATAGTATCAGGAACTTTTAGAACCGAATCAAATGTAACCATCTTAACATTTGCGCGTAATGATGTTAGATTATTACGATGCGTTTCCATCCGTTTCAGTATTTCGGGCAATATACTTTGCGCCCGGGTTTGGATGATCGTAAAAGCATTAAAGCCTAACAGTATTGCCATCGTTATCAAACCTGTTTTTAAAAATTTTTTCATATAAATTATAACTCCTTGTTGAAACGAGAAATGAGAGATGCTGTTTTCTATCTCTCACTTCTCATTTCGGATTTATCGAATTTCGATCTCGTAAATAGTTTCACCGTTAGCGTTTTTCTTTTCGTGAAATTCTAAAATTTCAGCATTCGGGTTTCCGCTTAATTCTTTGACCCGTTTCTCCATTATGGCTTTATCAGGTGAATAATCTGCGGATTGGACGATTAAACGCGCTGTTTGGGTTGCAAGTTTTTCACGTTTTTCAAACCAAGTTTTCGGCGTAAGAAAAATGAAGGCTACGATTAACAGACAAAAAATATCATATTGCCAAGTTCCGCGTTCATATCGCCATAAAACAAATTGTTTGAGAACACTCATCCGGTTTTGTCGGGTCTTGTATAAAAAATCGAATTATATTTTAATTTATTTCATAAAAATAAAAAATTCCTCACAGGCATTTTAATCCACTATTCTCCCGTCAAGCATTTGTATGACCCGCGTGCATTGGGCAGTAGCTTCCGGGTTGTGAGTAATCATAATAATTGTTTGACGGAAACGCTTATTTAGCTGACTGAACATATCAAGCACGATGTTTGAATTTTCAGTGTCGAGATTCCCTGTCGGTTCATCAGCCAGAATAATCGCCGGATTATTGATAACGGCTCTTGCCAACGCAACTCTTTGTTGTTCGCCGCCGGAGAGTTCCAGCGGCTTATTGTGTATTTTGTTTTCCAACTTCAAAAGACTCAAAATCTCTCGCCGTTTAGCGGCATTTCCGCCATTTCCCGAATGAATTCTTTCAGCAAGACGCAAATTTCCGTCCGCTGTCAAAGTAGGAAAAAGGTTAAATCGTTGAAAAACAAAACCTATTTTACGCCGGCGAATATCGGTGCGTCGGGCATCGGAAACTTTCGATAAATCCTCGTCGGCAATGATAATTTTCCCGCTGGTCGGTGAAAGTAGTCCGCCTAAAAGATGCAGCAATGTTGATTTCCCGCAACCTGAAGGTCCCATTATCGCAACAAACTCACCTTCTTTTATATCAAGCGAAACAGCATTTAGAGCGTGTGTTTCAACCTTACCGACCTTGTAGGTTTTTGTAAGATTTTCAGTTTTTAGGATCGTTTTCATTTTTCAATGTTGGTTGTAAATTGCGAATGCCGTCTGAAAGCTAAACATTCACAACCAATCAATATTACTGATTTCGCGCATCCGCTTTTTGATTGTTGCTGACAGGATTTTGACCGGTATTTTGTAAAAGCTCTTTATCTAAATCTACTTCCTGCAAATTCCAACGGTTTTCCAAAACAAACGCTTCTTTCGGATAAGTTTCGCCGATTGCCACCGATTCGGGAGATTGATAGGTCAAACTCATTTTATATTTTTCCTTGGGGCGCGTAACGGCTATCTGCAACGGCAAACCGTTGTATTCGCCCGTTTCCGTCAGATTGCCAGTGTTTCCATAAACTATATCCGATTCGATTTCACCTTTATCATCAAATATCTGCTGCCGCGCCAGCCTAATTCCTCCGACCCGATCAAACCAAAAACGCCGCGAAACACTTAAACTTCCGTCAGAGTTTTTGCGGAGTTCTTCCAGCAAATAATAGCCACGCAGAACTCTCCGCAAAGGTGATTTTTTTGCCTTCTCAGAATCTTCCTCTTCTTGCGAAATCGTGCTTTGTAGGTAAGAATAATTCGCTATATCGATAGGTCGCATCAACATCGCATCGGTAAAATGTTGTGGACGCAGATTTGAAAAAGCGTTGACATTTTGCTTTAATTCTTTGCCGTTCCCGTTAAAATCCATTTGGCTGACCTCCTTCTGTAAAGAAGTATAATCGGCATTATTTGTTCCCAAAACGAATTTCTTAAATTTACCGCTTCCGCCGTCTTCAAGAATTGCAACGCGAAACTTTTCGCCGTCCGAAGTCATCTGCACGACATCCGTATTGATAAACGGAACTTGAACTTTTAAGTAAATACTTGAGGGACGCTGAACGGTTACGATACCGTTGGCAGTTTTGTATTTTTCGGCTAACCCGAGTTCTGCATAAGAATTGTCCTCAAATTTCAAATACATTTTGGCGCGTAGCGAATTGACTTTTGCAAAACGATTGACTTGTTCGATTAATTCGGATTGCGTCGCGTTATCGGTTTTCAACAAGGTTACGGTTTGAACTTTTGTTTTTGGACTTAAAACCCCGCAACCGCTTAAAAATAATACTCCAAAAAGTAAAATTGTAAAAAATAATTGCTTGTAAAATTTATGTTTGAACATCAGTCGGTTATGACGCTTGAATAGATATGTCTGTTGTCTTAAAAATACTTTCACAAATTACGTGATTAAATAATCCTAAATAATTCCAAAGCGAGCATATTATCACGCACTAAGCGATTAGCCTAACGAACAAAAGACGTGGTTTGGAAAGCGATTTGCCTTACAAACAAACGTCTTTTTACAATAATGCTCCACAGATATATCATTTTAGAGCTGCAAATTATTCCATTTAGCCGAATTATTTGGTAAAAACACCCGAACCGCGCGTCAAATAATCCTGCATAGTAAATGCAAACATAATGGCAAGCCAGAAAAATCCGGCGAGTGCAGTCAGCCAAATTAATTTTGAACTCCAGCGAACGTGCATAAAGATCAGCACCACACATCCCATTTTAAAGAATGCGATCAGCAAGGCAACCAACGTATTTGCTCCGGCAAAAAAGCCGTCTAAATCAATAAATGCGGCAAAATAAGTTAAAATAGTTCCGACCATCAAAACCCCGAAAACAACGAAATAATAGGTAAGCGGGACGATATGATGTTCTGCGTGGTCGTGATTATGTTCCTCGTAATTATTATCTTTTTTATGCTCCGCCATAATTTAATGTCCTCCTCCATGCAGAAAATGTCGTCCAAGCAGGTAAAGCAGCGGAAACAGGAAAATCCAAACAATATCAACAAAGTGCCAATAAAGCCCGGACATTTCAACCGGCGCATAGTATTCGGCGGTAAAAGTTCCCTTCCAAGCCTTCCACAACAGCCACGTCATAAGTCCCAATCCGATTATCATATGGAGTGCGTGCAGACCTGTCATAGCAAAGTAAATCCAAAAGAAAATACGAACTTTATCACGAAATTTAGCCGCGTCGATTTCACCATTTGAGAAATATCCGATTTTTTCAGCCCCGGTTAAATATCCGGCATCTCTTGCTTTAACAGCCAGAGATGTATCTTCCCAAACAAAATCGGCGGTCGGATTAACATATTCGTGTTCAGAATGTTCACCTTCTTTTATCTCACTTGGCGCATTATGTTCTGATTCGGTTTTTGTTTCTTCGTGTTTTGCTTCTTTTGGTGTTCTAAGATTTAAGCCTTTCACCGGAACAATGCCTTCATTGTATTTATCAGTGTATTCGATGGCTTTGACCCCCAAAAATGTCGCGCCTAAGATCATCGTCAAAATTATAAAAACAACCTGTAAATTGCGTTTGCCAAGTTGCGCGTAATGAACTGCCAAAGCCATCGTCAAACTACTGACAATCAAAACAAGCGTATTAGCAGTTCCCCAAACCACATTTAAATGGTTACTGCCGGCAGCAAACGCCATCGGGTATTTTGAACGGAAAACTAGATAAACTGTAAAAAGTCCGCCAAAAAACATAATTTCCTGGACCAGAAAATCCACATTCCAATCGAATCGGATTCTGCTTGCTGTCCCATATCTTCAAACTGATGCTGAAGTCCGGGCGGATGATAATCGTGTTCGTGTGCCATTTTTATTTTGGATTTTAGATTTTGGATTTTGGATTTGAAATCATTCCGAAATCCAAATCCGTTAAACCGTTACCTTATATTTATTTCTTGCGTCTTCTAAATCCAAACCGCTTTCTTCTGTAAAATCGTATGCTTCCCAAGTAACAATCGGTGTTTCTTCAAAATTTTCGGTTGGCGGCGGCGAAGATGTGCGCCATTCGAGTCCGGGCAAAAGCCACGGATTGGCAGGTGCTTTCGGACCGAAAAAGATGGAGTATGTAAAATAAACCAACGGCATAACCAAGCCGATTGCTAAAATCGAGGCACCTGCCGTCGAGAAAATATTTAAAACTTGCAATTCCGGCGGATACGACGCATAACGGCGGGGCATTCCCATATATCCGAGTATAAATTGCGGGAAAAATGTCAGATTAAACCCGACGAAGACAAGCATCGCAGAGATTTTGCTCCAAAATTCCGAATACATTTTGCCCGTAATTTTTGACCACCAATAATGCAACCCACCGAGGTAAGCTAAAACTTGTCCGCCAACCATCACATAATGAAAATGTGCGACGATAAAATATGTATCGGTCAAGTGAACGGTTAAGCCGATAGCACCCAAGAAAACGCCGGTCAGTCCGCCGATTAAAAATAATCCGATGAAGAATAAACCGTATAGCATCGGCGTGTCGTATGAAATCGAACCTTTGTATAGGGTTGCGCTCCAATTGAAAACTTTGATTGCCGACGGCACGGAAACCACCATTGTCAAAAACGAGAATACCAATCCGGCGTAGATCGATTGACCGCTGACAAACATATGATGCCCCCAAACGAGAAAGCCGAAAACAGCAATCGCAATCGAGGAAAACGCGATAAATTCGTAACCGAAAATCTTTTTACGAGAAAAGTTGGAGATCAATTCGGAGATCACTCCCATTCCCGGCAAGATCATAATATAAACCGCCGGATGCGAATAAAACCAGAAGAGATGCTGAAACAAAATCGGGTCGCCGCCGATTGCCGGATCAAAAATTCCGACGTGCGCCAAGCGTTCCAAAGCCATCAGCAAAATCGTTATAGCAATAACGGGCGTTCCCAAAATCATTACTAAACTTGTCGCGTAATGCGCCCAAACGAACAGAGGCATTCTAAACCACGTCATTCCGGGCGCACGCATCGTATGAATGGTTACAATAAAATTCAGTCCTGTCAGAATCGAAGAAAATCCGTTAATAAAAATGCCGAGTCCGACCAGCATTACATAACTGTTGGAAAAGGTTGTTGAATACGGCGTGTAAAAAGTCCAACCGGTATCGACTCCGCCTTGAATAAGCGCAAACAGCGTTAAACTTCCGCCAGCTATGTAAAGATACCAACTGAGCAAATTGATGCGCGGAAACGCTAAATCCTTTGCTCCGATCATAATCGGTATCAGAAAATTTCCCAAAATTGCCGGTATTGACGGAATCAGGAAAAAGAAAACCATTATGATCCCGTGTTGAGTGAAAACCCGGTTATATGTGCCCGATTCGAGTAAATCGCTTGCCGGTGTCAAAAGTTCGAGCCGAATAAGCGACGCGTAAACACCGCCCAGCGCAAAAAATGCCGAAACCGTCAACAAATACAGAATCGCAATCCGCTTATGGTCTTTCGTCAAAAGCCAAGATTTTGCCGTGAAACCGTTAGTCAAATAATTAACCTTCGGTTCAGGTCTGACATATTCAACATTTAGAGCATCTACTTTTTCCATAACTATTTACTACCTTGCTTAGTCAAAACTTTTATTAAACTATTTATTCTCTTTGCCTGTTGTTTCCGGTCTGTTATTCGGCGCGTTCGGATTACTTTCCAACTTATTGACACCGCCACTATTCGTTGCTGCCGAAGTATTTGAATTGTTTGTATTTGCCGTATTATTGGTCGTCGGGCTTGCACCTTTAGCAGAGCTTAACGATTTGACGTATGCGACAAGTTGGACGAGTTGCTCTTCCGTTACCTGACCTTTAAAAGTCGGCATAATCGGCTGATAGCCTTCTACAATTTGACCGCCCGGATTCAAGATTGAATTGCGTATGTATTCTTCGTCAGCCGTAACAGTTTGTCCTGTGGTCAACTTCACTTGCGAACCGAATACCCCTTCGAGAACAGCACCACGCTGATCTTTTCCACCGGCGTGACACGACGCGCAGCCCAATTTATTTTCAAATAAATCTTTTCCGGCTTCAACCGGCGTTTGCCCCGAAACATTGCCGCTTAACCAGTTATCAAATTCACGTTGTTCCATCACATAAACCCAGCCGCCCATTCCTGAATGATTTAGCCCGCAGTATTCAGCACAGTAAATATGATATTTACCCGGTTTTGTGGCATTAAACCAAACCGTCGAATAGCGTCCGGGAACAACGTCGGCTTTCGTGCGAAATGCCGGAATATAAAAATCGTGCAAAACGTCTTCGGTCGTCATCGTCAATTTGATGTTTCGACCAACCGGAACGTGCAATTCATTTATTTCTCTCTGTCCGGTTCCGTGCTGTAATTTCCACATCCACTGCTTTCCGACAACATAAATTTCCATGGAATCCGCCGGAGGACGAAATTGGTTATAATAAACGATTGCGCCGCCCAAGAAAATCGTCATAGCGATAATAAACGGGATGATCGACCAAGTTGTTTCGAGTGCAATCGAACCGTGAATTTCCGCACCGTTCATATACTTTTCCTTTTCACCGTATTTGATAAAGAAAAAGATTATCGCCGCAACGATACCAATCGTAAAAAAAGCACTTATTGCGAGCAGGTAAAAATACAATCCGTCCACCTGCCACGCAAAAGTGGAAGCCTGCTCTGGAAATAATGGAACCCACGAAGAACTCTGTTGCATATTCTGTTTTATTTATTGTTATTCGTTATTTTTTTATTGTTAGTTGAAAATTCAATTAACTATTTACGATTAACAATTAATTTAATCCCTTTTTCTTGTTATTCCGCCAAAAAACAAAGAACATTCCACCTAATCCGATTATGGTAGCGACTGACATTAGACGAAGAACTCTTAAAATTGCCAAACCATATTTTCCGGTCGACGGATCATAATGAAAGCAATACAAATATAATTGTTCAGCCGGATTTCCTATTTTATTCTGCGCCGAATCCATTAAGCCGAATTTCAAATCTTTCGGCGCATAATCTATGCCGTAAAAATAGCGCGAAATTTTGCCTTCAGGCGTTAAAACAGTAATTCCACCGGCATGTGCAAACTGATTTGTTGCTTCATCAAATTGATATTTAAATCCGACCGCGTTGGTTACTTTATCAATCTCTTCTTGTGTTCCGGTCAGAAAATGCCAACCGTTTTCCGCACCTTGGTGTCCGTATCTCAATACATAACCGTCTTTTTTATTTTTGGCTAAATCCGGCTTTTCATTTTCCCGCGCATCAAAACTTATCGCCACCACATCAAAATCTTTGCCCGCATCAAATGAAATCCCTTTCAGAGAACCTGTCAAACCATTCAAAACTTCGTTACAAAGCATCGGACATTCATAATAAACAAGTGCCAAAATCACGGGCTTACCGTTGTTGAAATAATTTCCGAGTTTGACGAGTTTTCCGTTTTCATCTTTAAATTCAGCGTCAAGCGGTAGTTGCCCGTTAAGTTTTTGTTCAATACCGACGTTTTTTAATGCTGTCGGCAATCCGTTACTGACACCGGTTTGGCTCGGATCATAAGTTTTTGGCGAATATAACGGCGAATTGTAATGCTCGGTTTTTTGTGCCGAAACAATTCCCGCAGTCATCAAAATACTTAAACTTAATAAAAGTGTCAGTTTCAATATTTCTGAAATAGCTGAACTCTTTTTCATAAAAATCCTTAAAGAAAACTTAAAGAAAACAAGCAATATGCAGGTATTCTTTCAAAACTATCTTCTGACATCAGAGGCGACTCTGCCGCCGCTCGAGAAAGAAACTATGGAACGGGACGTTTTCAAAACATTTTGTCCTTCTTCACTATTGTTGGCTTTGACATTCTCTTCGAGCAATTTCTTTTTTGCTTCTTCAATGGGTAACGTAATAACTGTTCCGGTTTTCGGGTCTTTTTGCCCGTCCGCCCACGCTTTTTCCCATTGCCCGTGAAGTTCACGATATTCCGATTGTGGTGCTTGCAGCTCGAGATTTACGAAACCTTTCGGAGATTCAACCCCAAAACCCGGCGCGCCTTGTAAACGTGGTTCCGGTGGTAGACGTTCGTCTGCTCCCATTGCCATCGGGTTTTCATTTTTGACATCAATATCGCGCTTATCCTGTTCCATAATATTTTGCAAAAAGCGCATCAAGCCAAAAGTTACTACCACCAAAAGAAACAAACCGACGCCAAAATAAATTACTCCACGCAACCCAATGAGATTTGATTCATATGGTTTATCGTAATTTACAAAAGATTTTTCGTGTTTAGCCATAAAAATAGTGAATAGTGTATAGTGAATAGTGATAATTTTTCACTTTTCACTTGTTAATGCTTACCGTGTTCAATCGCTTTTTCTAAAAATGGATCGTTCACCGGAACAAGCGGACGTTTTGTTAATTCCCATAAAAACCACGCAACCCAAAAACCGCCAACTGCAATCGGCGCAACAATATCCATCCAACTAAAACTTAGCGAAAAGGATACTTCCTGTCCGTGCATTCCAATTCGCGGACTCGGACCGATCATATAATACATATCGACCAATCTGAGTATCAGAATAAAAATCGCCACCCGCGCTAACCATTTAGACTGACGTTTTAGGTCGCGTGAAAGCAAAACAAGAAACGGAAAGGCAAAATGTAAAAATATCAAAATTGCGCCGATCGCTCCCCACGCACCTTCTTGGCGGATAACATACCATTTTGTTTCTTCAGGCAAATTTCCTGACCAAATAATCAAATATTGTGAGAAATTGAAATACGCCCAAATCATCACCAACGCCAACATTAATTTCCCGATGTCGTGAAAATGGCGTTTTCCTAAAACCCGATTCATCGGTGCTTTGTCCGCGAGTGATGCCATAATCGCCACCATAAAGCAGAAACAACTCAATGCCCAACCTGCAACGTAGAGAAATCCCCACATTGTCGAATACCAATGCGGATCAAGCGTCATTACCCAATCGATGGCGGCAAAACTGACGACCAAAACAAAGAAAACCATTGTCGGACCGGAAAATTTAGTGGCATCTCCCAATAATTTTGCCGAGTCTTCATAATTAGTTGTTTTATCTTGCTGAAGCGACCATTTATTTAGCAAATAAGCCATCACGCCCCATAAGACAAAAAATAAAACGGTGCGAAACCGCCACCATTCGACACTCAAATAAGGTTGGCGCTGGTCAATAATCCTGTCCTGTGTGCCGATCAGATGTGTCCATTCATACATCGATGAAACACCGATGAATATGGGCAAAAACAAAACAGCGACCATCGGCAAAGTCCGTGAACCGGCTTCAACAAACCGGCGAATAACTACGCCCCACGCGCCTCCCGTCAAATACTGCAAAAGCAAAATTCCGATACTGCCAATGCTGATACCGCCCCAAAAAATAAAACCGAGCAACCACGAACGCAAACCCTGTTCTACATTAGAAAAACAACCTATTAACCAAATAAAAGTAAAGACTCCGCCAATACCGAGCGCAACTGTCCGCCAACGATTTACATCTGCCGGTGCTTGAAAATCAGAAGCGTCAAACTTTGCATTTATCATATTTATTTCGCACCTCCCGGTTTATTTGCTTCTGGTGACGCTGAAGGCGCAGGTGTCGGACTAGCCGGATTTGCTGTTTTAGTCATTGGTAGCAAATTCTTTCCGTTTGGATTTTGGCTGATTTGCAAAGCCCTGATATATGCCACAATCGCCCAACGATCCGCCGGTGGAATTTGTGAAGCATAACTGTTCATTTTTCCCCAACCGTTAGTCATAACATCATAAAAATGTCCTACAGGAGCGTTTCGCAATCGGTCATCGTGATAAGTCGGCGGTTTTGAAAATCCGCGTCTAACGATCATTCCGTCACCGTTTCCAACAGGACCGTGACAAACAATACAGAAAACTTTATAACGCTGTTCACCCCGATCAACTAAATCTTTGGTTACAGGAACAGGAAATTCTTCGATTGCTTCGGGAAAACTCGATACGACCGTATTACCGGAAGAATCAGTCGTAGTTTCAGCCGGAGCAACTGTTCCGCTAATTTCTTTTTTACCTGTGTAAAAAGCCTTATTTTCGCGTAAAAAACCGCGCGCCACTGTTCCTTCCGGCAATTCTCTCATTGATTTACCATCGTTAAAAAAATTGCTTTTTTTGAATGCTTTATATCGTGGCTGATCCTGCATATCATACCTACAGCCGACAGATAGTAAGCAAAATGCAGTAAGCAGTAAGCAGTAAATTGCAAACTTCCCGACTTTGGAATTTGGAGTTCGGAGTTTAGAATTATTCCTCAACATCAAAAACCTCCTGCGGATCAAGGCTTTCCATAAAACTTTTTGTTCCTTCGTAATCAAATTTAGAGTCTTTAGTTTCAATTAATAAAAAGAACTTCTCTCTCGTTGCCAAAGCAAAACGCGGCACATTAAACACGGGATGATAAGGTTGGGGCAAACCATTCAACAAAATCATTCCAAAAACCGCCGTGAATGCCGCAAACAAAATTGTCAATTCATACATAGGCGGAATAAAAGACGGCAAACTAAAATATGGACGACCACCGACAATAATCGGATATTCAAAAACGTGGACAAAAGTTGTCAAACCAAGTCCGGTCAACAACCCTAATACTCCGCCGCCTAAAACTAAAAATGGCAGAATGCTTTTTTTAATACCGAGTGCCTCGTCAATTTCGTGGAGCGGAAAAGGTGAAAAAGCGTCGGTTTTCGTATAACCGGCATCGCGCACCTTCCGCGCCGCATCAACCATCTGCGTCGGCGTATCAAATTCAGCTAATAATCCGTAGATTTTTTTGTCCATAACTTTTTATTGCTTGCAATCAGCCTGCCTGTTGGCAATCGGCTTGACATGGGTGAGTTGCCCAAAATTCCAATCGCGGACAAGCACGGCTGATTACAATTTCAATCTTACCAAATTTACTACCTAATCAAAGTAGCAAGGATTTTTCGGGCATAAAAAATTGCTCGAATACACGATATTTCTTACTTTTTGCTTTTAATACCCCGTTGCACCTCATTAACATTTTCTTCAAAATCTTCTTGATGTCCGTGAACATTAGCTTCCGGCAACAGGGTTCGCACTTCGAAAATCGAAATCACTGGCAAAAATCGGACAAACAGGAAAATCAATGTCACGAATAATCCCATCGTGCCGACAAACATTGACCAATCCCAAATCGTTGGCGAATACATTGCCCACGAAGACGGCAGAAAATCACGGTGCAAACTCGTAACAATAATAACAAACCGCTCTAACCACATCCCGACACTCACTACTAAAGAAATAATAAATAACCAAAATGCGCTTTCACGAAAACGCTTGAACCACAAAAATTGAATCGAAACGCCGTTGCACAAAATCAGAAGCCAATAAAACCACCAATAAGGACCACCCCAAATCCGGTTATAAATCATATATCTTTCGTATTCGCCCGCGCTATACCAACCGAAAAAGGCTTCCATCGCGTAACCGTAACAGACGATTAACCCGGTTGCGAGCATCACCTTGCCCATATAAATAAGGTGTGTATCTGTAATAAAATCTTTCAGGTTATACCAAACACGAAGCGGAATACACAGAATCAAAACCATCGCAAAACCCGCAAAAATCGCGCCCGCCACAAAATACGGCGGGAAAATCGTCGCGTGCCAACCCGGAACTTGCGACACCGAAAAGTCGAAACTAACGATGGAATGAACCGATAAAACCAACGGCGTAGAAAGTCCCGCTAAAAGCAAATAAATAATTTCGTAACGATGCCAATGTCGCGCCGAACCGCGCCAACCGAGTGAAAGCATGCCGTAGGCGATTCTAAAATATTTATTTTTCGCCCGGTCGCGCAACGTGGCAATATCGGGAATCAAACCGACATACCAAAACAGAAGCGAAACCGTCGCATAAGTTGAAACCGCGAAGACATCCCAAATCAACGGACTACGAAATTGTGGCCACATCCCCATCGTGTTCGGATACGGAAACATCCAAAACGCGAGCCACGGTCGCCCGGTATGCAAAAGCGGATAGACACCAGCGCAAGCGACGGCAAAAAGCGTCATTGCTTCGGCAAAACGATTGATTGAAGTTCGCCATTTTTGATTCAACAGCAACAGAATCGCCGAAATCAAAGTTCCGGCGTGTCCGATTCCAATCCACCAAACAAAGTTTATAATCGGAAACGCCCAACCGACCGGCTGGTTAGTTCCAAAAATTCCGATACCGGTAGTTACGAGGTAAGTTACCGTTATCATGAAAACTTGCAAGATCATAAACGCGATGCCGAAGCCGATGAACCAACCGAAAGGCGTGCGTTTTTTTAATGTAATATCACTAATTACGTCGGTTGCTGTGGCAAAAGAATGATCGCCCTCAACCATCGGCGGATAGATTCTTCGCTGAACTTCCGTTATGTCTTGCTTTTGAATTTCTTCTACCTTTTGCATAGCTTTTTACCCAAAACTAATGTCCCGATTCCGTCGTTTTCCCTTCCGTGTTTGCCTCTTTCGATTCTGCCGGGAATGTATGCTTAATATAATCGGGCATTTCCTTGTTCTGATTTTTCAAGGCTGCCAGATAAGTCGTGCGCGGCTGCGTATTCAGTTCATTTAACAAATTATAGTTTCGATGATTACCTTTTAGTTTGACGACCTGACTGTTTGCATCATTCAAATCGCCAAAAACAATCGCGTCCGCCGGACAGACCGATTGGCAAGCCGTAACGATCTCGCCATCACGAATATGTCGTTGGTCTTTTTCAGCTTCAATGCGTGCCGACGCGATGCGTTGTGTGCAATAAGTGCATTTTTCCATTACACCGCGACTGCGAATCGTTACTTCGGGATTTCTCATTAACTTATACTCCGGCGTATTCCAATCTTGATAAAGCAGAAAATTAAATCGCCGAACTTTATACGGACAGTTATTCGAGCAATAGCGCGTTCCGATACAACGATTATAAACCATATCGTTCAATCCTTCGGCGCTGTGAACCGTGGCGTGAACCGGACAGACGACTTCGCACGGGGCTTGCTCACATTGCTGACATAAAACCGGCTGAAAACTCGGACCGTTCGGGTTATTTATGTCGCCGCTGTAATAAGCGTCAATTCGCATCCAGTGCATTTCGCGGCTTCGTTCAACCTGCTGTTTGCCGACCACCGGAATATTATTTTCCGATTGACAGGCAATTACACAAGCATTACAACCGACACAGGAATTCAAATCAATCGTCATTCCCCACTTGTTGCCGTTGTATTTAAACCCCGGATACATTGATTCTTTGTAGAAATCTTCCTGCTCCCCGTGCTTAACTTCATTTTCAAATTCATTTACGTCCCAAACGCGCAAAAGATCGCGCCCTTCCATATTGAAATGAATTTGCGATGAAGCAATTGTGGCTTTTTCACCGATTTTATTTACATTTCCGGTGCCAAAATACATCGCGTTGGATTTGCGAACATCAAATACGCTATAACCTAAATCTGTTCCAACTTGTCCGGCGCGTTTCCGCCCGTAACCCATATAAATCGTAATCACATCGTCTGGCTGACCGGGTGCTATCCACATCGGGACAGTTTTTTCAATATCCGCGCCTTCATAGCTCAACTTGACCAAATCGGAAAATAAATTTCCACCTTTGGTATTGATAAATGTCGAACCTTGTGTTCCACCCACGAACTCACTTGCGTCCCCGCCTTGGTTAAGCTCCAATCTTTTAGCAGTAGCCGGACTGACTAATGCCACATTATCCCAAGTTATTTTGGTCAAAGGGTTCGGTAATTCCTGTAGCCAGCCGCTATTTGTAAAACGCCCGTCATACACACACGGATCCGGCAAAATTGAAATTTCCAAGGGTCCGCCGGCTGTGGGTTTGTTTTCTGCTTGGCTGATAAAAGCAGTGTTGACCGATACTGATTTTGTCGCCGCCGCAGAATTTGCAAGAACCCCGTCGTGAACTACTTTGCGCCAATTATCTTCAAAACTTTTTGAAACATTAGGTATAGCTACAGGTTTCGGAGCATCGGGGGACGGAGTGCCGCTTGGCACGGGTTGCGTTTGAGTATTTCCGTTGGCGGTAGTCACCAAAGCCTTCGGCATACTTGCAAACCCTTGTTTTTGCCAAAATTCCTTAACAATGTCGAGGTCTTTTTTATCAAAATTTTCCTTTGCAAAAATTTGTATCAATTCGTGACTGCTTTTACTGTCGTAGAGCGGCTGAATGAGCGGCTGAACTATCGAAACAGTTCCGTCATAAGCGCGCGTATCGCTCCACATTTCAAGAAAATGTTTGCCGGAAATATGCCACTGACAAAGTTCAGCGGTTTCGTCGAAATACATTCCCAAATGTATCCGAAGCGGAATTTTGTTTAATCTTTCGGCATTTATCTTTAAGTCCGCCGGGGTATTGTAAACCGGGTTTCCGCCTAAAAATACCAGCATTCTGACAGCACCACCGTCGATTTCTTTTATAAGTTCGGCTAATTGCTCAGTCTGTAATTTTTCAGGATTAGGCTGAAACGGCTCGATATAACTCACGGTCGCGCCGACATTTCCAAGCACTGAATTCATCGAATGGGCAAGCGCGTGAACTATTGGCGGCTGATTTTCGCCGACAATTACTATAGATTTCCCTTTATGCTCAAGTAAATCTTTCGCCATCAGATCGATCCATTTAGCATTTTCCGAATAGGTTGAATTAGCTCCTGAAACACCTAATGCTTTAGCAATCGCTTTGGCAATTTCCGGCATTTGACTCGGTTTGACAGCAAGCCGGTGATCGGCTTTCGCACCCATCAAACTCATTGTCGTTTCAACCGCATATAGTCGGTTCATCTCTTTCTTTTCTTCTGAAAAAGCGCGACCTTTATTAAAATCTTTTATATATCGAACATTAAATCCCGAAAAAATATCAGCATCGAGCGATAAAATCCGTTGGGCTTGTTCAAATTTGTAAACCGCATTAGCCGGTGATCCGAAAGCCATTTTTGCGCCTGCCGTTGCATTATCGTTGTTTATCGGCTCGTATTGATATAATTTGGCGTTCGGAAGTTCGGTCAAAATTTGCTTAAATTGGGCGACCAATGTCGGCGATGTTACTGTTTCAGACAAAAATCTAATTCCGGCACCGCCGTCAGCCCGATTTTGCTCAATCGCGCCGCGTATTTCGGTCATAAAATTTTGCCACGTCCGAGGTGTTCCCCGGTATGTAAATTCTTTGGAACGATCAGGATCATACATTGACAAAATGGACGCTTGGGCGAGAACATCCGTCGCACCGAGACTCTGCGGGTGATCAGGATTTCCCTCTACTTTTGTCGGACGACCTTCGTTTGATTTGGCTAATAATCCGGTAGCAGTTCCACCGAGCGTCATTGCCGTTGCATAAAAAAGCGGTTTACCCGGAACGATCTCTTCGGGTTGGCGAACATACGGCACAATTTTTTCAGCCGGTTGAATAACGCAGCCTGAAAGTCCGGCAAACGCCAACGACGCACCCATTACTTTGACAAAATTTCGTCGGCTGAGAGAATCGTCCCATTCCTCAGCGTGTGCGGGATATTCTTCTTTGACGAATTCCTCAAACTCCGGCGCGTCCACAAATTCTTCGACGCTTCGCCAGTATTCTTTTCCGCTTTTTTGGAGAATTTTATCTCTTAATAACGCAAAGTTTATTTTGCTGTCTTTGCTCGGCATTTTATTTTGATCCCTCAAACTTTTTTTTCAAAAATTAACGATGGCAAGTTGAACAACTCGTCATCATTTCCTTACTGCGAATTTTATACTCTTCTTTTAACTTTAATCTTTCTTCCGCCGTTAAATCGTTTCCATCCCACTGCATATTATAAATCTCGGCTTTCGGACGGATAAATTTTTCAGGTTCACGATGACAAGCCAAACACCATTCCATCTGCAAAGTATTTTCTTGAAATACGGCTGGCATATTGTCAATTTGCCCGTGGCAAGTAGAACAACCGACACCTTTAGCCACATGAATACTATGATTGAAATAAGCAAATTCAGGTAGATCGTGAACTTTTTCCCATTCGAGCGGTTTATTTGTCCGATAACTTTCTCTGACCGGCTCGAGATATGGACTATCCGACCAAATCTGGCTATGACAATTCATACAGGTTTGCGTGGGCGGAATGCCTGCCGAATACGAAGTTTCGACCGCTGTATGACAATATCGGCAGTCTATACCGTCATCGCCAACGTGATGTTTGTGACTGAACTGGACGGGTTGTTGTTTCTCGTAATATCTGCCGGTCAAATAGGAAGACCGCGCAATTTGTGTATAACCGAAAAACGCGCCACCGGCTAAAAGTATTGCCACGACTATACTTATCTTCGCAACATTGTTTGCTCCACGATGAAATATCTGTGCCATTTTTATCTCTTGTCTGACATTTATAGTTTGCCGAGTCCTAGATTCTTCAATCTAAGTTTTGAAAAGCCAAACTCTTAAGTTTACGATTTATTAAGACTCTATGTTATAAAACCTGCTTTTGATTTTCACAGAATCTTGTAAAATCCGCAAATTCTATAAATAAAAATAATTCTTTTGAGGACATTGTGCAAGTTTTCACTAAATAAGTTTAACTGATAAAGATAATTAAACTTTGAAATCTGTATTTAAAATCCGGCTATTCTCCCGAAAGAAATGCCACGCCCAGAGCCACGGCATTTTCGCCCAGTTCGCCAGCGACGATTTCGGTTGCATCAAAAGAAGGTGCGAAAGAAAGTTGGCGCGCACGTTGAATAATCGCATCCAGAATCAAATGTTCGGCTTCCATCACGTCGCCGCCAATGACAATTTTTTCGATGTTTAGCAAATTTATTACATTCGCAATCGCAGTTCCGACATATATTCCGGTTCTCTCAAGCATCATCCGGGCAAAATCATCTTCTTTTATCGCCGCTCTGATAACATCGGTCATTTTTATCTGTTCTTCTTCAAACTTACTCAACGAAGAAGTCTGATCTTGGTGAAATCGCTTGCGCGTGCGCCGCACTATGTTTTCTGCCGAAGCAACATCTTCGAGTTTCATTCCTTCAGAACTGATGATAATATGTCCGAATTCGCCCGCGAAACCCGATGCGCCGTGCCAGATTTTCCCGTCAAAAATTATTGCCCCGCCGATTCCCGTGCCGAGTGTCGCATAAAACATATTTCGGCTTCCGCGTCCGGCACCAAATAAAAATTCAGCATACGCCGCTGCGTTTGCGTCATTTTCAATCGTGAAATCGAGATTGGTTGCTTTTTCCAGATCACTTAAAAAATCAATTTTCTCGTGTTCGGGATTAAAGGTTGAAAAGGCGATTCGTTTTGTTTGTTGATGAATCAATCCCGGCACGGCGAGTCCGATTTTTTCAAAACTTCCGAATTTCTCCTTTAAATGTTCGATAAAACCGACAAGTTGAGGATAAAAATCTTGTCCCGTGATTGTTGCAGCATTTGCTGTATCAATCAGAGTTCCGTTTTTATTTATAGAAACCGCTTTCAACGATGTTTTGGAAATTCCAACGCCGACCAGTTTCTCGTTGTTCAGACTTCTTTCGTTCATCACTTTTACAAACTTTATTATTATCGGTTAGCTAGCAAACTAACGCGATTTTAGACACTTGGCTTTGAACTGTCAAACAACGACTTGTGTTAAAGAATTGAAACTGGAAAATTAAATTCGTTTGACTGATGGTATGATTGAAAGTTAATCTTTTATGGTTTGTAAAATTAACATACTTATTGGTTATGGACCATCTTTCACAAATAATCGAACAATACGGCATTTACGCGGTTTTTGCGCTCTGCACGGTCGAAGGCGATATTACCCTGCTTTTGTCAGGCGTAATGGCACACAGCAATTTTTTTGGAAATTGGAGTTTTTTGAAAGTTTTTTTAGCGGGCACACTCGGCGGTGTGGTAGGCGATACGTTCGGTTATTTGATGGGACGGATTTTTCGTGAAACTGTTAAAGGTTATGCTTTTTACAAAATGGCACAACCCCGCATCGAGCGTTTGATTGACAAATTCGGTGGTTTTTCCATTATACTTTCAAAATACATTTACGGGATTCGGGCGGGAATGTGTCTTTTTAATGGTATAGGGAGAATGCCTTTTTGGCGTTTTTTGGTTCTTGACACCATTAGTTGTTCAATTTGGGTTACACTACTGGCAGGTTCTGGATATTTTTTTAGCGGCGCAATTACCAGTATTATTGGAGATTTTAAACAAATCGGCATCGCGCTCTTTTTTATCGTGATGATCGGTGTGATTGTTTTTTATGTCATCGAGCGTTTCTGGCTTTCCGAAAAGGTTGAAGAAGTAAAACCGGAAACGATTCATAAAATCGAGGAAAAAATTCACGACATCGAGGAAGTGGCGCAAGAAAAACTTCACGATCTCGGCGAACGCCTTCATTTGACATCTTCGCCCAACCGCGAGGAAAAACAAATTGACAATGCAGATAACTCTGAAACGAACGGTATGAAAAACCCCGATGACCAAAAACTGAAAACCAAAAGTAAAAGTTCTAATAATTTATGATAATCGAATCGTCTGCTCCGACTAGAGTTGATTTAGCAGGTGGAACTATTGATATTCCACCGCTTTTTTTGTTTCACGAAGGCGCGTCAACCGTTAATTTCGCGGTTGATTTGCTGGCTCATTGCCGAATTGAAACACGCAGCGACAATAAAATCGTAATCGAGTCAATTGACCGTGCCGAAAAGTTTGAAACTTCGCTGGAAAAAATCTGTGAATTAAAAAACGAACCGCGTCTCGAACTGCTTGCCAAACTCGTTTATTTCTTCAAACCCGAAGTCGGATTTACAATGACGACCGAATCAAAAGCTCCCGCCGGTGCCGGACTTGCCGGTTCTTCAACGCTCAACATCGCTTGCATCGGCGCGTTAAATCATTTGGTTGGTAATCGCTATGTGCCTGAAAAATTTATTCCGATAGCGGCAAATGTCGAAACCCAAGTCATCAAAGTGCCCGCCGGTTTCCAAGACTATTATTCAGCCCAATACGGCGGCGCGGCTTGTATCCATTTTCGTTCCGACGGTATTGAGCGTGAAGCGTTGAACATTGATACAAAACCCTTGGAAGAAAGAATAGTAGTTTGTTACACAGGCGAACCGCGCAATTCCGGCACGAATAATTGGGAAATCACCAAACGCCACATTGACGGCGACCGCGAACTTTTCGAGATTTTTGAAGGCATCCGCGATTCGTCTTTAAATTTGCGCGAAGCCCTACTTAAAAATGATTGGACAAAAGCAGGCGAAATCTTGAAAAAAGCCCATCCTGAAAGAAAAAGACTTTCGCCTAATATGACGACTCCGCAAATGGATTGGCTGATCGAAAAAGCCGAAGAAAACGGTGCGATTGCCGCCAAAGTGTGCGGTGCCGGCGGCGGCGGCTGCATCGCCTTTTTTTGCGAAGTCGGTCGCAAAACCGAAGTTGAAAAAGCATTATCCGTTCACCCCGACGCGGAAGTTTTAGATTGGAAAATTAGTATTGACGGGTTAATCGTCAAAGAAGTGTAAAACTCGACTAAATCCGAATGTTTGAAATTTCATCAAATGTTTTGGGCAAATCATTTTAAAAGTTTCGTCTTTAAAACAACAAAGAATCTTCCTCTGAACATTTTACAGTTGAATAAATATGAGAAAAATATTATTATTAATACTACTTTTTACCGTTTTTATTTTGTCTGCTCAGGCACAAATACCCAATTATTCCTCTTCGCGGCTGGATAATTTGGCTAACCAATTAAAACGCCAAACAGTTGATCTGGCTGACAGCACTGCCCAAGACCTAAAGCGTAGTTATTCAAACAATCGGAGCGAAATCGAAATGGCGTTTTTAGCTCAACAACTTGATGCCGGCGCGGGACTTTTCCAACAATTGGTGCGTGATAATCGTTCGGCTTCCGAATTGCGCGATGCTGCTTCGATTTTGACTGAATTATCTAGACGTGCGCCAAACTCCGGGACAAAACGCAACTTGTGGAGAAACGCACAAAACGCCGTCAACGATATAAACCGTGAACTTGGCAACAATAATAACGACGACTCCGGCGACAGCGGTAATCAAGCAACGGGTCGCGCGTTTTGGCGCGGTAGGATTGATAAAGAAGTTCGACTTATCATTAAAGATCGCAATATCGAAACGCAACTTATTTCAGGAAATCCAAATCCGCCGGGAACTTTCAGTTTTGCTGACCCGCTTCCGACGCGCAATGTCAAAGTTGAAGTGAATAAGAAGGAAGGACGCGGAAAAGTTCGTGTAATTCAACAACCAAACCGCAATAATGATTATACTGCAATTATTGGCTTTGTGTCTAAAGTCGGTTTAGTCTCATAAGTGCTTAATGGTGTCTCAAAAGTATTTTGAGGCAAAAATTAGCTAGTGGAAAAATTTTTCCACTAGCTAATTTTTATTCTTCATCTTCAAATTCTAGTTGCTCTAAAA
>JANMAA010000193.1:0-11109 GCA_031359215.1 Acidobacteriota bacterium
ATAATTTTGTGTAGCATTTCATTAATTTTTTATTCGCGCTGATTCGCGTTTATTCGTGGGCAAAACGCCTTAAAATTTCATTTATGAATTTTCCAAGAGCCGCAGGAGTTCTCCTGCATCCGACATCGCTTCCTTCAAATTACGGCATCGGCGATCTGGGCGCGAAC
Source organism: Acidobacteriota bacterium (assembly GCA_031359215.1). Classification (GTDB taxonomy): domain Bacteria; phylum Acidobacteriota; class Blastocatellia; order Pyrinomonadales; family Pyrinomonadaceae. Next base: position 168 of record JANMAA010000193.1, read on the forward strand.
GCTTATAAATTCGTTGATTTTCTCGTTTCGGCGAAGCAGACTTACTGGCAGGTTTTACCGCTCGGTCCGACGGGTTTCGGCGATTCGCCGTATCAATGCTTTTCGGCATTTGCCGGAAACACGAATATGATCGCGCCGGAATCGTTGGTCGAAGACGGATTTTTGACGAGCGACGAAATAAATAAAAAACCGGATTTTCCTGCCGGTCGTGTTGATTTCGGAAAACTTCACGATTGGAAAAATAATATTCTCGCGCTCGCTTTTGAGCGATTTCGCACGACGACGAGTGTTGATCTGCGCGGCAAATTTGAAACTTTTTGTCAGAACGAAGCGGCGTGGCTTGATGATTACGCGCTGTTTCGCGCAATCAAAAAATCACAGGCGCAAAAACTGTGGCTTGAATGGGAAGAACCTTTGAAATTGCGCGACGACACGGCTCTGCATTACGCCAAGGAAAATTTGCGCGAAGATATTCAGTCGCAAAAATTTCAGCAGTGGCTTTTCTTCCGGCAGTGGCTCGATGTCAAGCGTTACGCCAACGAAAACGGCATCAAAATCGTCGGCGACGTGCCGATTTTTATTTCGCTCGATTCAAGCGATGTTTGGTGCAATCCGCAGGAATTTAAACTCAATTCCGACGGTTCGCCGAAGGTTGTCGCGGGCGTTCCGCCGGATTATTTTTCGGCGACCGGACAGCTTTGGGGCAATCCGATTTACAATTGGGACAATATGCGGCGCGACGGTTTCAAATGGTGGATTGATCGCGTCAAAGCGACGCTCAAACAGGTTGATGTCGTGCGCGTTGACCATTTTCGCGGATTCGCGGCGGCGTGGGAAGTTCCGGGCGGCGACACGACGGCGGTCAACGGTCAATGGGTCAATGTTCCGGGCAAAGAGTTGTTTGAAACGCTTCGTAACGCCATCGGCGATCTGCCGTTTTGGGCGGAAGACTTGGGCGTAATTACGCCGGATGTTGAAGAATTGCGCGACGGTTTCGCGTTTCCCGGAATGCGGATTTTGCAGTTTGCGTTCGGCGGCGATACGAAAAATCACGATCTGCCGCACAATTATATTTCAAATTCGGTCGCCTATACCGGAACGCACGACAACGACACGACGGTCGGCTGGTTCAATTCGGGAGTCGGCGCAGGCTCGACGCGCGACGATTCGCAGATTCGCCGTGAACACAACTTTTGCCTGAATTATCTCAACTCCGACGGTGCGGAAATTCACTGGGATTTCGTCCGCGCAGTCTGGGCTTCGGTCGCCGATTCCGCGCTCGTGCCGATGCAGGATTTACTCGGTTTAGGCAACGAAGCCAGAATAAATCTGCCCGGTTCGACCGCCGGAAATTGGTATTGGCAATGCAAACACGGCGATTTTTCGGATGATATTGCGAAAAGATTGAAGGAATTGACGGAGATTTACGGAAGAATTTAGCCACGAACAAACACGAAAAGACACGAAATTGGAGAAAATATGTCAAAGGAATTATACGCAGTATTATTTATTGTCAGTTTCTTTGTCATCTGTTCGCCGATTTATTGGCAGAGACGTAGAATTTCGAGAATGGCTGACGAAGATTTGAAGAAACTCGATTACGAAGAGTGGAAAAGGCAAGCAAAATCGAATGTTTATATCAAAATGTTCAGCCGGATTATTTGGGGATTAGTCATTCTTTCAGGTTTTATTTTCAATTTTCAAAAGGTTGTGGCGTTGGGTTTTAATTGGCTCAGTTTCTTAATATTGGTTTTAGGAATTTCGTTGATTGTGTGGGGAATCTTGAGTTTTCGCCGTGAAATTATACAAGTTCAAAAGATGAAATAATTTATCAAAATATGAAAAATAAATTACGTTACGTCATTTTCTTACTGCTAACTGCTAACTGTTTACTGCTAACCGTAAAAGGGCAATCGCCAACGATTGAAAAGGTCGAGCCGCCGAGTTGGTGGATGAACAGTTCGGTCAAAACCGTTCGCGTGATGCTGCGCGGGACGAATTTCTCTAACACTGCAAAAGTTCTAGCGCCGGCGGGAAGCGGTTTGAAAGCCGATAAAGTGAAAGCGAGTGCGAACGGGCATTATTTGTTTTTCGATTTGATGATCGCCGAATCTACCAAAGTCGGAAAATATAATTTCAAAATTCAGACCGACAAAGGTTCGACCGATGCACCGTTCGAGATTTTTCAGCCGTTGCCGCGCACGGGAAATTTTCAGGGTTTTTTGCCTGATGATGTGATTTATTTTTTGATGCCCGACCGTTTTTCCGACGGCGACGTTTCAAATAATGATCCGGCGAAATCGAAAGGTTTATATGACCGTAAAATGGGACGCAGTTATCACGGCGGCGACCTTCAAGGTGTCATAAATCATCTCGATTACATCAAAAGTTTGGGTGCGACGGCGATCTGGACAACGCCGGTTTACGACAATAACGACAAACCCGACTCGAAAGAAATTTATCCCGGAATGCCTTTCACGACTGGCTATCACGGCTACGGCGCGGTTGATTTTTACGGCGTTGACGAGCATCTCGGCGATATGGCGAAGCTCAAGGAATTTGTCCGCAAAGCGCATCAGAACGGTTTGATCGTTCTTCAAGATCAGGTCGTCAATCACGTTTCGCCGTATCACGTTTGGGCGAACGATCCGCCGACTCCGACGTGGCTCAACGGAACGCCGGAAAAACATTTGAATAATAAATGGCAGAAATGGACGGCGATGAATCCGCGTGCGACGTATCAGACGCAGGCGCGAAATATTGACGGCTGGTTTATAGACATTCTGCCCGACTTAAATCAAAACGACGCGGAAGTCGAAAAATATCTGATTCAAAATACTCTATGGTGGATTTCGCAAGGCGGTTTCGATGCCGTCCGAATGGACACTCTGCCGCACGTTCCACGCACATTCTGGGCGAAATGGATGACAGCGTTAAAGGCGGAGTTTCCGAAAGTAAATGTTCTCGGCGAACTCTACGACGGCGATCCGGCTCTGCTCGCGTATTTTCAGGGCGGTCGCGTCGGACAAGATAAAATTGATACGAAACTCGATACGCTTTACGATTTCGCGCTCTATTATCAGATCAGAAATGCTTTTGCCAAAGGCGAATCAATTCGCGGCGTTTCGCAGGTTCTGGCGCACGATTGGCTGTATCCGAATCCGCGAGTTTTGACGACGTTTCTCGGCGTTCACGATATGGAACGCTTTATGAATGAAAAAGGCGCGACCGTCGAAGGCTTGAAATTGGCGCAGACATTCATAATGACGACACGCGGAACGCCGCTTTTATATTACGGCGACGAAATCGCAATGCCCGGCGGCGGCGATCCCGACAATCGAAGAGATTTTCCCGGCGGGTTTTCCGGCGATGCGAAAAACGCTTTTACTTCCGCCGGACGAACCGCGCAGGAAAACGAAGTCTGGAATCATCTTGCCAAACTCGGCGCGTTGCGAAAAGAATTAAAACCTCTCCGCGTCGGCGAATCGTTTGATCTTTTAGACGAAGAACAACAAATGGCTTACGCACGAGTTTTTAACGATCAAGCTGTTTTGATGGTTTTCAACAATGACACAAAATCTGCGGAAGTTTCGTTCGACGTTTCGATGATTAAATTTTTTGGCGCGAATACGATTTTGACGGACAAATTAGGAAAAGTTTCCGACGTGAAAATCAACAACGGATTAGTCAAATTTACAATGCCCGCAAAAACGGCGGGAATTTTTACTATGAAATAGTCGGGAGCGCAAGCCTCTTGCTTGCCCGTCCGTTTGGCAAGAAGCACAAACGGACACTTCTTTATATTAAGTAAAATGCGAAATAATTAAACGCCGCCGTTCTTGCTTCACTCGAACAAGGCAAGCAAGATGCTTGCGCTCCAATTTTATGAAACCTTTATCGTTGATCGCATTTTTATTTGCCGCGTTTCTGATTTTTCTCGGCTTTTCGGCTCGTGTCGCTTCGGGCGGTTTGAGTTATGCCGTAATGATCGCGGGATTTTTGATCTTAATTTTTTTGACGGTTTTCTGGATACTGAATTTTGTAAAGGAAAAAAGGGGAAAGTTCGATCGGAAAGATTCGGATGATTCCGAATAACAGCAGATGATGAAAAAAACACTAATTCAACTTTTAATTTTGACCGCACTCGCGTCAACTGTTTTGACGCAGACTCCGCCGCGAGATTTTTCCAAAGAAACGGCGCGACCTTCTAAAGATTGGGTCAAAGATGCCGTGATCTATGAGATTTACGAGCGGCAGTATTCGCAGAAAGGCGATTTTAATTCGATCACGGCGGATTTGGATCGGTTGAAAAATCTCGGTGTAACGGTACTTTGGCTGATGCCCGTGCATCCGATCGGGAAATTGAAATCGAAAGGAACAGTCGGTTCGCCGTATGCCGCGAAAGATTATTACGCGATCAATCCCGATTACGGAACGAAAGCCGACTTACAGAAACTCGTTGCAGAAGCGCACAAACGCGGTTTGAAAGTCATTATTGATGTTGTCTTAAATCACACGGCTTGGGATTCGGTGATGATGAAAAATCCGGCTTTTTACACGCACAACGACAAAGGCGAAATCATTCCGCCTGTGCCGGATTGGGCTGACGTTGCCGATCTGAACTACGACAACGCAGAACTCAGAAAATACATTATCGAGGTGTTGAAAACGTGGACTCGTGATTACGATCTCGACGGTTTCCGCTGCGATGTCGCCGGGTTCGTGCCGACTGATTTTTGGGAAACGGCGCGGGCGGAAGTTGATAAAATCAAACCCGACACGATCTGGCTTGCCGAATGGGAATCGCCCGATCTGCTTTCAAAAGCGTTCGATCTCGATTATTCGTGGGCAAATCACGGCACGCTGACCGAAGTTTTGCAGGGCAAAAAACCAGCGTCCGACATTCGCAAAGTCTGGGAAGAGCAGAACGCGAAATATCAGAAAGGTGCGCTCCGAATGCGTTTTTCCGACAACCACGACGAACGCCGCGCCATCGCCCGTTTCGGCGAAAAAGGCGCACTTGCGGCACAGGCTCTGGCGTTCACATTGGACGGCGTGCCGATGTTTTACAACGGAATGGAAGCCGGCGACACGACCGAATCGGGCGCGCCCGCGCTGTTTGAAAAACTGCCGATCAATTGGGGCTTTGCCGAACGCCGACCGGAATTTCCGGCGTTTTATAAATCAATGATCGATCTGCGGAAAAATTCCGTCGCGCTTCGTCGCGGCGATCTGATGTGGCTGAAAAATTCGGACGAAAACAGAATTTTGACTTTCAAACGAACAAGCGGAAACGAAGAAATTCTGGTTGCCATCAATCTGACCAACGCGCCGTTTTTCGGTGCGGTCGAAGCGGCGGGAAATTATGAGGAAATCACGCCGAATGTTGATCTGAAAACTAATGCTTTTCCGTCATTGTCGCTGGAAGCATTTGGTTATAGACTATTTAAAAAAACCAAGTAAGAGGAAAATAAATGAAACTTAAACTGTTAATTTTGGTTGCAATCGCAACATTTATTTCGGCGTGTGTGCAAGCACCGAATAATCAACCGAATCAAACCGTAAATGCCGTAAATACCGGAAATTCCGCACCGAACAGCGGTAAAAAAATTAAGATCGGGTTTGCGATGGACGGACTTACGGAAGAACGCTGGGTGCGAGACAAAGATGCGTTTGAAGCACATTGCAAAAAAATGGATGCCGAATGTGTGATCACGGTGGCGGAAAACAAAGCTGAAAAGCAAAATAATGATGTTCAGCAGCTTTTGACGCAAAATATCGATGTTTTAGTTATTGCACCGCACGATGCCACCCAAGCCGCCACGATGGTCGAGGCGGCGAAGGCAAAAGGAGTTCCGGTAATCAGCTATGACCGTTTGATAAATTCGGACAAAATAGATGTGTATGTTTCGCATCAGGTTCCGATCATCGGGCGTAAAATCGCTGAATATGCTTTGCAAAAAGTTCCGAAGGGCAACTATGTAATGGTTTACGGCGCATCAACCGATAATAATGCTTTAATTATGCGGAAAGAGCAGGAAAAAGTGCTTAAACCGGCGATAGATTCGGGTGATATTAAAATCGTGTCCCAACAACATATTACAAATTGGAATGCTGAAGAAGCGTTGAAATTTGCCGAAAATGCACTTACGCAAAACTCCGATAAAATTGATGCGTTTGTCGTTTCCAATGACGGGATGGCAGGCGGTGTGATTTCCGCTTTGGAAAAGAAAGGTTTAGCCGGAAAAATTTTGGTGACTGGTCAAGACGCGCAAAAAGATGCCTTGCAGAGAATTGCGGAAGGTAAACAAACTATGACCATTTATAAACCGATTATTCCGCTGGCAAATGCGGCGGTCGAAGCCGCCATAAAATTGGCGAAAAAAGAACCTTTGACGAATGCCAATCCTTTTATGAATGATAATGAGAATGTCAAAAAAGAAATTCCGGCGATTCTGCTTGAAGTGCAGGTCGTTGACAAAGAAAATCTGATGACAACTGTAATAAAAGACGGCTTTGTTAAATTTGAAGACGTTTATGCCAATGTTCCGCCTGACCAGAGACCGAAACAGTAAGATTTAAATGGTTAATGGTGAATGATTAATGGTTAATGAAAATCAAATTATTCACCATTTACCATTAATCATTTATCATTCACAAATAATTATGAAAACAGTTCTTGAAATGCGTGGAATTACAAAAGAATTTCCCGGCGTGAAGGCTTTAGACGGCGTTACGTTAGACCTTTTTGAAGGCGAATTTCATTCTTTGGTCGGCGAAAACGGCGCGGGGAAATCTACGCTGATGAAGGTTCTTTCGGGCGTTTATCCGTTTGGAACTTACGGCGGCGAAATTATCGTTGACGGCGAAGTGAAAAATTTTCATACAATCCGCGAAGCCGAAAACGCCGGGATTGCTATCATTTTTCAAGAACTTTCCCTCGTAAAAGAATTAACCGTCGGCGAAAATATTTTTTTGGGACAAGAACCTTCGCGTTTCGGTGTCATAAATTGGTCGGAGCTTTATCAAAAAGCCGCCAAATTATTGCAGGATCTGCATTTACCGATCGATCCGCGCACGCCGGTTGGAAATCTCGGGATCGGGCAGCAGCAATTGGTCGAAATTGCTAAAGCCTTGTCGAAAAACGCAAAAATTCTGGTTTTGGACGAACCTACGGCGGCTTTGACCGAAACCGAAGTCGAAACGCTTTTCGATATTGTCCGAAAACTGAAAAGTCGCGGTGTCGGAATGATTTATATCTCTCATAAACTCAACGAAGTTTTTGATATGAGCGACCGCATCACGGTTTTGCGCGACGGCAAAACTGTCGGCACGAACAATGCAAAAGATTTAGACAAAAACAAAGTTATTGCGCTAATGGTCGGGCGCGAAGTCGGCGATATTTTTCCTCAAATTTCGCACAAATTCGGCGAAACAGCGATGGAAGTTAAAAATCTGACCGCGTTCGATCCTGATAATTCCAACAAAAAATTGGTTGATAATGTTTCTTTTTCGGTCAGAAAAGGCGAAGTTTTAGGCATCGCGGGTTTGATGGGCGCGGGAAGAAGTGAACTTTTGATGGCAATTTTTAAGGCTTGGCAGGGAAGATCGTCCGGTGATGTTTTTGTTGAAGGTCGTCAGTCGACTATTAATTCTCCGGCGGAAGCAATCAAAAACGGCATCGGTTTTGTAACGGAAGACCGCAAAAGATTTGGTCTGATTTTGGAACAGACTATTTCCGACAATATGACACTTGCCGGTTTGAAACAAATTTCAGGTGCGTTTATTACTCACAAATCGCGTGAAACTGTCGCGGTAAAAAGTTCGATGCAATCCTTAAAGGTCAAGGCAAATTCGCCGATTACGGTTGTCGGAACGCTTTCGGGCGGAAATCAGCAAAAGGTCGTGATTGGAAAATGGCTTTTAACGAATCCGAAGGTTTTGTTTTTGGACGAACCGACGCGCGGCATTGATGTAGGCGCAAAACAGGAAATTTATTCTGAAATCAACAAACTGGCAAAAGAAGGTTTGGCAATCATAATGGTTTCGTCGGAATTGCCCGAAATTTTGGGACTTTCCGACAGAGTTTTAGTTTTGCACGAAGGAAAATTGACCGGCGAATTCACAAAATCCGATGCCACACCCGAAAAAATTATGGCGGCGGCAACCGGAAATAATTAAAAAAGGAAATTAACAAAAGGTCGATGAAACACTAAGGCAAGCGAGTTAGATAAATCGCTAATTGATTTTGAGGGATTAATAAATATGAGCGAAGTAACTGAGAAAACCGGATTCAAACTTGAAACATCGGATTTGCGTGCCTATACAATGTTGGGCGCATTGGTATTGATTTGGCTTTATTTTCATTGGGCGACGACCGGAATTTTTCTTACGCCTTTGAATTTATCAAATTTGATGCTACAAACTTCCGTAACAGGTATTTTGGCGGTCGGAATGTTGATGGTGATTGTGTCCGGTAACATTGATCTGTCGGTCGGTTCGGTGCTCGGATTAGCGGGCGGAATTGCGGCGATATTTTTGACAAACTTGGGTTACGGACTTGTTCCTTCGATTTTAATGGCAGTTATTGTCGGCGTGGCGATCGGCATTTTTCACGGAACTCTGACGGCTTACGCGAAAATTCCGGCGTTTATCGTAACTTTGGGCGGATTACTTGCTTGGCGCGGCGCGGTTAAAGGAATCACTAAAAGCGAAACGATTCCGATTGCCGACCAAACTTTTAAATCGATCGGACAAAGTTATATCGCGCCGAATATCGGTTGGGTTTTGGCAGTTTTGGCAATTGGTTTTGTATTGTTTATGGCTTTTAAACGTGCAAAATCGCAAAAAGAATACGGACTCGGCGAAGCAAATTATGGCGGCGAAATGCTCAAAGCCGTCCTTCCAATCGGCGCGATTATCGGATTTATTTATGTGATGAACGCCTACGCCGGAATTCCGATTCCGGTGATGATATTGCTTGCCGTCGCTTTGGTCGGGGTTTTTATCACAAATTCGACGACGTTCGGACGCTATCTTTACGCAATCGGCGGAAACGCTGATGCGGCGAGGCTTTCGGGCATTAACAATAAAGTCAATATTTTGAAGGTCTATGCGGTTTTGGGCGCACTGACGGGAATTGCTTCGGTTATTTTCACGGCGCGACTCGGAAGCGCAACGCCGGACGCGGGAGTTTTGAAAGAATTGGACGCGATTGCCGCCTGTGTTATCGGCGGCGCATCGTTAATGGGCGGACGCGGCACGATTTTCGGCGCGTGTTTGGGAGCACTGATTATGGCAAGTCTCGACAACGGTATGTCTTTGCTCAACGTCCGCGATTTTATGCAGGAAATTATCAAAGGCTCGATCTTAGTTGCAGCAGTCGGGATTGATATGATTGGGCGCAAAGATAGTTAAAAAATGTTGGTCTTTGGTTCCGTTCAGTCATCTCAAATTGTTCGGAATAAGTGAAAGGTGATAGATGGTTTGCAAGTTTCGAAAGTTTTTTTAATATATCACTTTTTACTTTCCACTTCTCACTTATTCCGAATAATAACCCGAAGCGTGGACATAAATAAAATATCGGAAATATCGTTAAGGCAGCGGTCTGTAACCGCGATTAGCAGAAAATAGTGAACGACGGTCATAGACCGTCTGCTTAACGACAATGGTTGTTTTATTTATTTATGTCCATCCTTCATATACCTTTAGCATTTTCAAATAATCGTTTTAACCAAATATGAAAAAATTCTTACTTTTTACCTTTGCCATTTTACTTTTTACTTGTTTGAGCCACGCGCAAACGCTCGCGCCGGGTGCGCCGGGCAATGACGCGCAGTGGGCGACTGCCGGAAAACAGGCGATTGGCACGTCGGCGAGTCTCGATTCAAAAGTTTGGTTCACGCTCGCCGACGGCGTGATGACCGAAGTTTATTATCCCGACGTGACGGTCGCAAATGTTCATCTATTGCAATTAGTCGTCGTAAATCCGAAAACTAAAAAGGTCGAAACCGAAAAAGACGACGCGCTTCACGAAATAAAAGCTACGCGCCCCGATTCGCTGAGTTTTCAGCAGATTAATACGGCGAAATCAGGTTTGTGGAAGATTACGAAAACTTACACGACCGATTCCGAGCGTGATTCGGTTTTGATTGATGTGCAGTTTGAGGCGAAAAATAAAAACCTGAATTTATATGTTTATTACGATCCGTCAATCAAAAATACGGGAATGGGCGACCGCGCTTATTCGCCGCTTTTGCAGTTGAAAGGAGCTTATGAATACGAAAAAGGAACGATCACTAAAGACGGCGTAAATTCAGTCAAAAGAACCGGCGCGGCGACTGTCAGCAACGGAATGGCGGCGGAAGAAGGAAACATCGTTTCGACGGTCTTTTTCACTTCCGACATCGAGGAATATACCAACGGTTATTTTCAGACGAGCGACGGTTTGGATCAACTGCGCTCATTCGGGAAGATCAAAGAAACATACGGTGAAGCGGCGAAAGGAAACGTCGTGCAGATGGCGCGAATAATGAAGCCGCAGCGGTTTACGACGATTATTTCGTTCGGCGAAGACGTTTTGAAATCATCAGCCAAAGCCGCGAAATCTTTAGAAAAAGGTTTTGCGAAATCGCAAACTGAATACGAAAAAGGCTGGGTTGACTATGTAAAAAATCTGCCCAAGGTCGAGGCGAAATATCAGGCGCAGTTTAATATGGCGGCGATGGTTTTGAAGGCGCAGGAAGATAAGACCGTGCGCGGGGCGAATGTGGCGAGTTTGACGATTCCGTGGGGCGGCGGCAAGAATGCGAACGAGGATGTCGGCGGCGGTTATCATCTGGTTTGGGCGCGTGATTTGTATCAGGTTTTTACGGCTTATCTCGCGCTCGGCGATACGGCGGCGGCGAATCGGGCGTTGGATTTTTTGTTTAATATTCAGCAA
>JANMAA010000260.1:0-15235 GCA_031359215.1 Acidobacteriota bacterium
GTGGCTTTGCCCCCACGCGCCCGAATAAAAGTAATGGCTTGTTGCCCGGGCTTAAAAACAAACACGACTCTGCGTTTTTCTTCAGGATTATCAGGATTTGGAACAAAAACACTATATGCTCCTATGTGCTGTGTAATTCCACCCGCTTCGCCTTCGGCAACATTGTCGGAACGAATCGCGTCAAGCAATGAAGTTTTGCCGTGGTCAACGTGCCCCATAACCGTTACGACAGGCGGACGAGAAACTTCGACATCATCAGAATCAGCCGCGATGAGTTCCTCAAACTCTTGCTCGATAACCATTTCTTCAAACGGCACGAAACTAACATCGTAACCAAGTGTTTTGCCAAGTTCGATGCCCATACTATCGCCGATCGGTTGATTAAGTGTGGCAAAAATCCCGCGCTTGACAAGCAGTTGAACAATATCACGCGGCGTAACGCCGAGAGCTTCGGAAAATTCACGAATCGTAGCACCTTCGGTCAAACGAACCGATTTGAGTTGACTATTGTCAACTTTGCCGACTTGATCGAGAATTCTTTCCTCGATCGAACGCGGACGCGGTGCGGCAAAATCGCGCTCTTCAAATCTTCCGCCTTTGTCTTCAAAGCGTTTGCCGGTTTTTTTACCGGTCGAGCGTCCGAATTTTTTACGTTGATCGGCAGGCGGTGTATAAGTAAGTTTTGGAGTAGATGTTTCACCCGACGTTCCGCGCAATTCGGGTTTCCGCCCGATTCCGCGCCCATCTCTTCGGGGTTTTTCTTTTTTGTCAATTTTTAACTTGCCGGTTTTGGTCGGAGCTTCACTAACAATTCGCTCACCTGCTTTAAGACCTGATTCCCGGGCTTCTTTAGTTAAGGTTAATATTTTGACTTGAGTCCCGGTTGGACGCAAAATTCTTGTAGTTGTTTGCAATTCTTTAGGCTTTTCGAGTGGTTGTTCTTGTGTTTTTTCAGGTGCTTGTTCCTCTTCGATTTCCTCAGGAACAAACACTGCTTCCGGCGCGGCTTCGACTTCTTCAGGTTCTGAAACTTCTTCGACAATCGGCGCGATCTCTTCGGCTTCAGTTGTCTCTTCAATAGGTTGTGACTCAACCTTTTTCTGAAGTTTTCTGATGTTGCGGACGGGTAGTTCGGCAGGTGCTTCTACTTCAATTTTCTTTATTTTTATTTCCTGAGGTTCAACTGTTTCAATCTCCGCAACGGCTTCAACTTTTGGAGTTTCAACTTCAACCGACTCTTCAGCCGGGGTTATTTTATCTCTCTTGATTACTTTGATCGTTCGTTTTGGTGTGGCATCAACTTTCGGAAAGTATTTGTTACGAACTTTTTCCGCCAATTCTTTACTGACAGAGTTTGACGGAACGGACACATCTGCGCCTTCACGCCGCAATTCTTCGATGACGCGCTTGGTGTCCTGCTTTAAGTCTCGTGCTAGGTCGTAAATCCGAACTGTTCCTACAGACATATTTATCTTTTTTAACGGATTGCTCACTCAAAAGGGTGACACCGTTTTGCAAATTCCTTTTGGTTGAATGAATAAATCTCACAATTTATTCTTTTTCCTCGGTTGAATTTTCTTCAGCCATTTCTTCTTCTACTGCCACAATCTCTTCATCGGTCGCTTTTTCATTAGCGATTTCCTGAGTTTCTTCAGCACTTTCCGTCGTTTCTTCGACTGCAATATCTTCAGTTTCAGTCGGCACGCTGCGGGCTTCAACAATGGATTTTGCCGATGCCAAAATTTGTTCGGCTTCATCCAAACTGATGTCCAAAATATCAACTAAATCATCAACTGACGTTGCCGCCAGTCCATCAACATCTGTAATACCTTTTTCCTTCAAATCATCCGCCTGAACCGGTGAAACTCCCTGCAAGGCAGTTAGCGGAACTACGCCGCCTGAAGCCATCATTTTGCTCATCTGCAAGGCAATTTCCTTCTTCAGCAAGTCTTCGCTCACGATGTCAATATCCCAACCGACAAGCCGTGTGGCAAGGCGCACATTTTGACCGCGTTTTCCAATCGCTAAAGAAAGTTGGTCTTCCGTTACGATGACCTCCATTTTTCGATTGTTAATATCAGTAATGCGGACTTGGGAAACCTTTGCCGGTGAAAGTGCATTTGCGGCAAAAACCGAAGGTTCATCCGACCATTCGATAATATCTATTTTTTCGCCACGCAATTCTTTGATGATTGATTGCACCCGCGAACCTTTCATACCGACACACGCGCCTACCGGATCGACATCTTTTTCGTTTGAAGTAACCGCTATTTTTGCACGATCTCCCGGCTCACGCACCGCCGATTTAATAACTACGGTATCATCGTAAATTTCGGGAACTTCCATTTCGAACAACCGTTTGATAAGTGCCGCCGAAGCACGCGAAACTTTAATTTGTTGACCTCTCAGTTCTTTGGAAACATCTTCAATCACAACCCGAACTCTTTCTCCCTGATTCCATGTTTCGTTTCGTGCCTGTTCATTTCGCGGCAAAATCGCTTCGAGATTGTTTCCCAAATCAATTATCATATCGCCGCGCTCAAAGCGTTTGACCGTTCCGTTAACCAATGTTCCGATCTTGTCAACGTATTCCTCATAAACCTTTTCGCGGATTGCTTCACGGACTTTTTGCACCAAAATTTGTTTTGCAGTTTGTGCGGCGATGCGTCCGAGTTCTTCCGTCGGCAATGGAATCAAAAGCATATCGCCGATTTCAATATCATCACCCGCGAGTTCCTGAGCTTCGACAAGGGAAAGTTCGGTTGACGGATTGGCAACTTCGGCAACAACGGTCTTCTGCGCGGAAATTTCTATAATTCCTTCTTCGTTGTTCCAATCGACTTCTATACTTTCGCCGGTTTTGTCCTGCGCCTTAAACTGTTTGCGGGCAGCGGCTTTGACCGCTTCTTTCATAGCTTCAATCACCAGATTGCGGTCGATTCCCTGCTCGCTGACTAATGTTTCAATGCTTTGTCCAATGGATGTCATAACCTTGTTTATAGTTTATAGTTAATAGTTATTTATTAATATCGGCTTTTCGCCCAACAAACAACCATTAGCAGTAAACTAACTTTTTGCTTTTTTCAACTCTTCTTCTAAATCAATTTCCAAATTTGCTTTCACAATCGCTTTATAAGCCAATTTCACTTCACCTTTTGTTTTATCATTAAAAACAATAGTATCGCCTAAGACATCTACGATTTTTCCCAAAAATCTTTTTTGTCCGTTGATCGCTTCATCGGTTTTAACTTTTGCCGAATGTCCTGCAAATCTCTTAAAATCCTTCAAATCATAAAGTCCTCGTTCCAAACCGGGTGAAGAAACTTCCAATAAATAGCCGGTTGAGATTAAATCGCCGTCGTCAAGAATTTTTTCAACATTCCGGCTAACCAATTCGCAATCTTTATGAGCAACCCCGCCTTCTTTGTCTATAAAAATGCGAATAGTTAAATTTTTATTCGCTTTAACAATTTCTGCGTAAACAAACTCTAGTCCGCTTTCTTCCGCCACCTGAGCGGCGATTTCCCTAACCTGATTATTAACCGGATTTTCCACAATAACCTTTTACCCAAATAAAAAGTGGGCGCGAAACCCACCTAATACGTTCCCACGCATTTCAGGAAACGAATATCATACCTTAATATAAAGCCCGATGGCAAGCGAACTAGTGCACGGTATTTTTTAATTTAGAGATTGTTGTTTTTAAATCTTCGAGTGTTTTCTCAATCTCGCTGAATTTCTTAGCCGAGTTGTCCGCAGCAAATTCTTCTATAACATTTACAAATCCCTTAGATTGATTAACCAATCGATCAATATCTTTCTGAATTGCGATAGCCGGATCGGGTGCGCCGATTACGGATTTTTTAGCCTCACTAACTCCCCAATGCGTTATGCTGACATAATTCGGCTTTGTGGTATCGGCAATCCAACCCTGACTGCTCAACATATCAAAAATGTCGCTATAATTTCCTAAAAAACCTTCGTTCTTGACGAGATCTTTAAAATCAACGGTTTGCGAATCTTTTCCGCCCGTTACCTCGTAAAGTTTCACTAGAACTTTATGATATACATCCATACTTTATGTCCAACATACAATTAAAAATTATTTCCCGATCTTATTTCAAACTAACATTTATTACACCTTCAAAAGCAAGACGTGCCGCCCCCAAAATACCGGCATCATCACCGCATTTAGCAGGAACGAGTTTAGCACGTTCCGCCGGTTCTTGATATGCCCGTTGGCGTATTTGCTCAATCGTAGTAGGCATAAACAGATCCCAACCCGCCGCCGCGCCGCCGCCGATAACAATAATGTCCGGATTTAGAGTATTTATCAATCCTGCCAGTGCAATTCCCAAATAAAACCCTTGCTGACGAAAAACCTCTAAAGCAAGTTCGTCACCTTTTTGACCTGCTTCATAAATTTCCAAAGCCGTAAGCCTCGACGTTTCACGCAAATCAGAGTTTGAATATTGGTTTTCGAGTTCCCGTGTCAGACGAACAATCGCCGTTGCGGAAGCATATTGCTCCAGACATCCACGCGAACCGCAACCACATGGCACACCAAACGGTTCTACACAAATATGTCCAATTTCTGCGGCAGTTCCATCTGCTCCGCGTAAAACTTTTTCGTGAATTATAATTCCGCCACCGACACCGGTTCCAAGCGTGACTAAAATTGAGTTTTGAAAATTTTTCGATGCTCCGAGCCAATTTTCTCCGACTGCTGCTGCGTTTGCATCATTTTCCAAAAAGCACGGTAAAATTAATTCCTCTTTCAACGCTGCTGAAATACGGAAACCGTCTAATGACGGAACATTCGGAGCCTTCAGAATAATTCCTTTTTCGACATTTACGATTCCCGGCACTGCCGCAGTAAATCCTAGAACAACACCTTGTGTTTTTACGGCTTGCCGACATTCTTCTGCGGCTTCGATTATAGCTCGAACTATCTCCCCGGCGCGTTCGGTTTGCGGGGTTTCACGTTTCGTTCTGTAAAGTATTTTGCCATTGCGATCAACTGCCGCCATCCGCAAATTTGTGCCACCTAAATCTGTTCCTAAAATAATTTCTTTCATTTATTTGAAAAGAGTAATTATAAATCCATACTCACTTTACTTTTATGTTATTTATTTTTTTATACTCTGAAAGTATTTATCTAATTAGTATAAAATATAAGTGTTGATTGTAAGTTTTCAATAACATCCGTTTAATACAATTTTCTTCTGTAAGTCATTGTAAATCAAGGAACTTATAAATAAAACCGAATTAGATTAATGTTTGTTATAGTTCGGGTTTTGAAAAAGTATTAGCTATTTGGATTAAACTCGTTAATATTTTTCATCGATGCTAATGTAACCCATCGTAAAATTGAATCAATATACGAATTTTCAGTTCTAATTATTTTTCTCAAAAGTAGTTTATTAACTTAAACCATAAGTAATAGCATTGAATTTCCGTTAATGTATAAAATTTCGTTCGCATCATTTTTCTATGAAACGGGATTTTTTGCAACACGACTTTATGATAAACTAATTTACGACTTCAACTAAAACAATTATTAAAGTTTATTAAACTTTGTATTTTTCTTGATTTTATCTTTGTAGATAAAGACAAAACTGTGGTATAAGTATATTCCATACTAGGATTTGGCAACTTATATTGATGATAATTAGCCAAAATTTTACTTTCAGCTAAATTGGACACTCTTTCTTTTCATTTTTTATTGACATTAGAAAAGAGTTCGTGTAAAACTTATTCAGGTTTGTTTTTTTGGAATAGTTGATTTTATTCACTATTATTAAATGCTGCTAAGGGGAAGATTATGAACAACAAATTAGGGATTAAAAAAGTAGTTTCCGTTTTTTTGCTAACTGTGATAATTGCAACATATTCGATGGTTGCTTTGGCAAATTCAGAAAAAATCGCCGGCGAAATTTTAATTTCAGGCAATAGTATCAATGGTCAGGTTCCATTAGTTAAGGTTAATGGCGAATCAGTTCAAAATGGTCGCTCGATATTTTCCTCAAGCACTATTGTTACCTCGGATAACGCCAGTGCAATTATTAATTTGGGAAATACTGGAAAAATCGAACTGGCACCAAATACTACTTTATCTTTATCATTCAGCGAAAATACCATTAGCGGTGATCTGCTTAATGGTCAAGTGAATGTTATTAGTGCCGCCAATCCTGTCAATATAACAACGGTCGAAGGAAATTTGGCTAAACTTTCCGCAGGTGAGTCTGCCACTGCTACGGGCGGAAAATCACAAACCAGTGCTAAGGTAGGCGGATCGACAGGTTTGCTTTTGGGTGTAATTCTTGGGGGCGCAATTGTCGCAATCATAATTGCATCCAGAACCGACAATAATAGAATTGCTCTCGGTGGCGGAACAGTCGTCAGCGTGACCCGTTAAAAGGTAGCAAATGCTTCTTGCTATACAAAAGTTAAATTGTATAATAAGAAATGATTCATTTTAATTATTCAAGAACTTATTTTTCAGGAGGAAATCAATAAATGCTCGGCATAAATTTAATTCGTAAATCTATAACATTTCTTACCGCTGTTGCTGTTTGGAGTGTCTTTTCTATGACTGCTTTCGCTTCGCCTGATGCTACAATGGGCGAGATTACTGTCAGCGGACAAGTTGCCGTCAACGGTCAAGCGGCAGTTTCAAATTCAACAATCACTTCAGGTAACAACATTGTCACAGGGGCAAATTCAACCGCTACAATAAATTTAGGTAAAATCGGTCGGATTGAACTACTTTCAGACACAAACTTTACTTTGAAATTTTCCAACAATAGCATTGTCGGAACACTTAATTCCGGAAAAGTTCGGATTTCAAACTCAGCCGGGATTGCTACTTCGGTTACAACTCGTAACGCAACAGTAGTAGCCGATGCGGGTCAATCGAATGTTTTTGGAGTTGATGTTGGGTGTGCAGATGAAGCCCGATGCACACAAACTTATGCTGAAACAACAACCGGTTTAATTAGCATTAGAAACGGTTCAATTGATAAGCAAGTTGCCGCAGGTGCTGATGCGACAGTTGGAAATCCTTCGCAAACAGGTTGTAAACCTTGTTTGCGCCCCGGTTCAGGTACTTCTGTTCCTGTTGCCGGCATTGGTGTCGGGGCTATAGCTGCACTTTTATTAGCAGCTGCCGGAGCATCTGCTACAGCCATATTTTTTGGAAACCGTGGTAATGACATTGTGCCACCTAATGAGGGTATCGTTGTAAGCGCAACTCGTTAAAATTTTAGCTTGGTTTATTGTTTTCAAAAATTAATTTGACTCAAAAATACGGGTTATGTTACCAAACGTAACCCGTAAAAATTTGTCTTGATTTGTGAATAATTTAACAATATCATTTTATTAATAAGATTTTTTATTTATGCACATTGCAGTTATTGGAACGGGATATGTTGGATTGGTTACAGGTGCTTGTTTCGCAGAATTCGGAGTTGAAGTTACCTGTGTTGATGTTGACAAAAACAAAATAGATCGGCTAAATCAAGGAGTTATCCCAATTTATGAACCCGGTTTAGAAAATATCGTCGAAAAAAACTCAAAAGCCGGCAGACTTCATTTTACAACGGACATTAAATCAGCCGTCGAACAGGCATTAGTTATTTTTTTGGCGGTCGGTACACCACCTAAAGAAGATGGCTCGCCTGATATGAGTTATTACAAACAGGCGGCGAAAGATATTGCCGAGTCAATGAACGGTTATAAAGTTTTGGTAACGAAATCAACTGTTCCGGTAGGTACCGGCAAATGGTTAAGAAATTACGTAGAAGAAAATTTGATTGAAAAAACGAAATTCGGAGTTGCTTCAAACCCTGAATTTCTACGCGAAGGCGCGGCAATCGAAGATTTTATGCGTCCTGATAGAGTCGTCATCGGAAGCAACGAGGAAGATGCAATTGCGATTATGCAAGACCTTTATCGTCCGCTTTATTTGATCGAAACACCGATTGTTATTACATCACTCGAAGCAGCGGAACTCACCAAATATGCCGCAAACGCATTTCTTGCTACGAAAATCTCATTTATAAATGAGATTGCCAACCTTTGTGACAAAATCGGATGTGATGTTCATCAAGTTGCCCGTGGAATGGGAATGGATAAGCGCATCGGTTCAAAATTTTTGCATCCCGGACCGGGTTTTGGTGGTTCTTGTTTTCCAAAAGACACTCGTGCTTTATCTACTGTAGCTAAGCAATTTGGCGCAGAATCCCGAATTGTTGATACGGTTATCAAGGTTAATGAACTTCAACGGCAAGCAATGATTCCTAAGATTGAAAAGCTCATCGGCACATTTGATGGTAAGCAAATTGGCGTACTGGGACTTTCTTTCAAACCCGAAACCGACGATATGCGGGAGTCTCCGGCGATTGATATTATTAAGGAAATGCAGAAACGCGGAGCAAAGGTAAAAGCATTTGATCCTGTAGCGATGGAAGAGGCAAAAAAATGTCTGCCCGACATTGATTATGCCGAAGACGAATATGATGCAATTGAAGGGGCTGATATTTTGGTTTTCCTTACCGAATGGAATCAATTTCGCGCACTCGATATGAAAAAAGTCAAAGCACTTTTGAAATCGCCAAAAATCGCTGACCTTCGTAATATTTACAAACCTCAAGATATGCGTGATATGGGTTTTGAATATGTGGGTGTTGGCAGATAGAATCAGCTTAAAAGGTTAAATAAAATAGCCTTAGAAAAAACGTGCATTCTAAAAAATATGGCATTAACATCTAAAATTCTCGTAACAGGCGGCGCAGGTTTTATTGGATCAAATCTGGCTGATGAACTTATCCGGCAAGGCGCGAAAGTTTCGATAATCGATAATTTTGTTACAGGTTTCCGCGAAAATCTTGAAGAAATTAGAGGTGATTTTGAGTTTATTGAAGGGGATTTAAATGATGATGAAAAGCTAAATAAAGCCCTTGAAGATGTCAGCATAGTTTTCCACCAAGCAGCATTGCCGTCAGTTCCGCGTTCGGTCGAAAATCCTTTAGATACTCATCAAGCTTGTGTCAATGGCACATTTAATCTTCTATTGAAATCGAAAGAAAAAAGCGTTAGGCGAGTTATTTATGCCGCATCGAGTTCAGCTTATGGCGATCAGGAAATTTTGCCAAAAGTCGAAACTATGATTCCAAAACCGCTTTCGCCTTATGCCGCCGCAAAATTGATGGGCGAGTATTACTGTCAGGTTTTTTCAAGAGTCTATGGTTTAGAAACAATTTGCCTTCGCTATTTTAATGTTTTTGGTCCCCGGCAAAATCCATCTTCAATGTATTCGGGTGTCATTTCTCGTTTTATTGACGCTTTAATGAGTAATAAAACTCCCGTAATTTTTGGTGACGGCGAACAGTCAAGGGATTTTACTTTTATTGCCAACGTGGTTGATGCCAATATTAAAGCCGCAACTGCCTCAAAAGGCATCAGTGAAGTTATTAACGCTGCCAATGGCGAACGGATTTCTCTCAATGAACTTTTAGAAGTTTTAAAACGAATTACCAATAATTTAGATGCCGAAGCCGATTTTCAACCGGCGAGAAACGGAGACGTAAAACATTCACAAGCCGACAATACGAGGGCAATCGAATGGCTTAACTATAAAAAATTGATAGGTTTAGAAGATGGTTTGCGTCAAACTATCGATTGGTGGAAAAACAGCCGATTTGCGAAATGATATTAAGACTACTCAAATTAGCTGTGTTACTTTCAAATTTAGCTGGTTATGTTTCGATAACATTCATAAAGTCGCCTTTGAACTTGCAAGAAAATGAGTTAGTTGCTAACATCTATTTTCTTGAGACGGCATTCATCCGCAAAAGCAGTATGCAAATGTCTGCCAATTTTGAATTTTGATAAGTAAATGATGAGTCTTTTGACCCATTCTGCGTTTATCATATTTTTTCAACATTTTGATAAGATGCTAACAAAGTACTTTGCAGTAACACGAACTACTACGACGCGCTTCTAACAGCGCGTAATTCGGTGTGTAATTTATTACACACTAAGGCAAAGTCGCTCTTATCAAATCAAATCTTTTAAGTGGTAGTCGATTGTTAATTTTGGATCGTTAATCGTTAATTGTTTTCCTTGATTTGAAAGCGAATTTGCTTTTCAAGATACTTTGTTATCAAGAAAAAACTATTAACCATTTCTATAGACCATTAACGAAAAATTATTAACAAAAGTATGAGCGAATTAAATATCAAAGTCGGTGAAAATCAAAAAAGTCTTTCTGCGCCTCTCTCTGTCGCGGAGGCTTTGAAATCATTTGACCGAGATTTGCTGAAGAAATCAATTGCGGCAAAAATCAACGGTAAAGAAGTTGATCTAAATAAACAACTTGCAACGACTGATGAAGTTTTGTCAATCGAAGCGATTTTGCTTGAAACCCGTGAAGGTTTGGAAGTCATCAGACATTCAACCGCGCATCTGTTGGCAGCGGCGGTTTTAGATTTGTTTCCGGGAACTAAACTCGGCGTTGGTCCTGCATTGATGGAAGATCCGCGTTACGGTTATTATTACGACATCATCGCGCCACGCCAATTGACGATGGACGATTTGCCCGTTATCGAAAAAAGAATGAAGGCGATGGCAAAGCAAAATTTGCCGTATCGCCGCGAAGATATTTCTAAAGAGCAGATTTTGGATATTTTTGAAAAGCGCGACGAACCGCTTAAAAGAGAACTGATTAGCGAAAAAGTTAGCGATACGGCAAGCGTTTATTATATTGACAATTCGCCGTTTATTGATTTTTGTCTTGGTCCGCACGTTCCGCACACCGGAAAATTGAAAGCGTTCAAACTGCTGGCATTATCAGGTGCTTATTGGAAAGGCGATGCAGAAAATGAGCAAATGCAGAGAATTTACGGAACTGCTTTTGCGACACAGGAAGAACTCGACGCTTGGGTAAAACAACGAGAGGAAGCCGAAAAACGCGATCATCGAAAACTCGGCAAAGAATTGGATTTGTTTTCGATAAATGACGATTACGGGCAGGGGTTTATCTTTTGGCATCCGAAAGGCGGTGCGATTCGCACGGATATGGAAAATTATCTGCGTGAAGAATTGCAGAAACGCGGCTACGGAATGGTTTTTACGCCGCATATTGCCAAACGTCAGCTCTGGCAAACTTCGGGACACGAACAAAATTATGCGGATTCGCTGTTTGAACCGATGGGAATGCCCGCGAAATTTGGCGAAGACACGGAATTTCGTTTAAAACCGATGAATTGTCCGTTTCACATCGGAATTTACAAATCGCATCCGCGTTCATATCGGGAACTGCCTTTGAGATATGCCGAACTCGGCACTGTTTATCGGGCTGAATTGTCGGGAACTTTACACGGATTGATGCGCGTTCGCGGATTTACGCAGGACGACGCGCATATTTTCTGCACACCCGAACAAGTTGAATCGGAAGCCGGCGACTGTGTTGATTTTGCTTACGATGTTTTCAAAACTTTCGGTTTTGATAAATTCAAAGTCGAACTTTCGGTGCGCGGCGGCGCGGATAATAAAGGTTATCTCGGTTCGGACGAAGATTGGCAAAGCGCGGAAAATGCTTTGGTTAATGCGCTGAACGCACGTTCGATTCCATACGAACGCATCGAAGGCGAAGCCGCTTTTTACGGTCCGAAAATTGACATCAAGGTCGAAGATTCGATTGGGCGCTTGTGGCAGCTATCAACCGTGCAGTTTGATTTTAACTTGCCTGAACGCTTTGAACTCGAATTTATCGGCGACGACGGACAAAAACATCGTCCGATTATGGTTCATCGCGCCTTGTTCGGTTCGGTTGAAAGATTTTTCGGTGTGCTGATCGAGCATTACGCGGGAGCGTTTCCGTTCTGGCTCGCGCCGGTGCAAGTTATAGTTTTACCGATTACTGACAGAATCAACGAATATGCGGAAAAAATCGCTAAAGAGTTAAAAGATATAGGCTTTCGTGTTGAAGTCAGTATTAAATCCGATAAAATCGGAGCAAAGATTCGTGAAGCGCAACTTCAGAAAATTCCGTTTATGATCGTTTTAGGCGATAAGGAATTGGAGGAAAACAAAGTCGCTGTGCGGGAACGAAAACAAGGCGATGTCGGACAAATGAGTCTGGAAGAATTTATAGAAATGGTGCGAAAATTAAAGAATAGCCGCGCTTTGGAAAATAGGTAAGTTCAAAGTTCCAAGTTCAATGTTATTTGTTTTTAATTTTGAACATTGAACTTGGAACTTTGAACTAAAAAAAAAAGAGAGGTGCAAAAATAGCAAGTAGATATAGTAAAAATCGCAACCCGCGTTTCAGAGGTCCGCAACACCGCACGAATGAACGCATTAGGGTTCCTTCCGTCAGAGTAATTGACGAAGACGGAGAGCAACTAGGCGTGATGGATTCGCGTGATGCGGTCAAAAGAGCGCGTGAAGAAGGCAAGGATTTGGTCGAAGTCGCACCAAATGCCAAACCGCCGGTTTGCCGGATTATTGATTACGGCAAATTTCTTTACGAAGAAAAGAAAAAAGCGGCAGAAGCCAAGAAAAAACAAGTTACCGTTCAGGTCAAGGAAATCAAATTCCGCCCCGGAACCGATGATCACGATTATCAATATCGAATGGAACGCGCCCGAGGTTGGATTACCGACGGCGACAAAGTTCGTGCGACCATCGCTTTTCGCGGACGGGAAATGACGCACCGCGAACTCGGCGCAAATCTTCTTGCCAAACTGCGCGACGATTTGATTGATATTGCCGATGTCGAGGTAACGCCAAAAATGGAAGGCTATCAAATGTTTGTTATTTTTGTGCCGAAGAAAGCGAAATGAATTGATTTGGAATATGGAATTGCGGATTTAGGATTTAATAATTTATTCTAATCCTTTTGAAATCTGTAAAACCAAATCCCTAATCACAAATCAAAATGAGGAGTAATTATGCCAAAACTTAAAACACATAAAGGCGCGGCGAAGCGTTTCCGGTTTACTGCCACAGGCAAAATCAAACGTGGAAAATCGCACGCACGCCATATTTTAACGAAGAAAACATCTAAGAGAAAACGCAACTTGGATAAAGATACATTAGTGTCGGAAGGCGATCAAAAGCGAGTCGAAGCAATGTTGCCGTATGGAAGAAAATAGTCCATTTATATTTTGAATTTAAGATTTTAGATTTTGGGCTGTTGATTTTGGAGAAAATATTTTAGATTACTTATTTTTTAATCTAATATCCGAAATCTAAAATCCAAAATTAAACCAGGAGTGAAAAATGCCAAGAGTAAAACGCGGTAACAAGCGCACCGAAAAGCGCAAAAAGATATTATCTTTAGCTAAAGGCTATCGAGGAACGAAATCAAAACTGTATCGTCAGGCGAAAGAATCGGTTGAACGAGCACTAAACTTTGCCTACACGGGCAGAAAGTTGAAAAAACGCGATTTTAGAAAATTGTGGATTGTTAGAATCAACGCGGCTTGCCGTCTGAACGAAATGAAATATTCGCAGTTTATGCACGGACTGAAACTTGCTGGTGTCGAACTCGACCGCAAAGTTCTCGCCGATCTCGCCGTCAAACAGCCCGAATCATTTGCCGCATTAACAAGTCAGGCAAAAGACGCGATCAGCAGTAATCAAACAGCAACAACTTAAACAATGTGCTTCATAGCAATTTGATTAAAAAAGCACTTTTGAAAGGGACGAGTTTAGCGGTTATTTTATTAATTTCCACTAAGCTCGTTTCGGCTTGCCAGCAAGTTATTTGCCGCAACGGAATTGAAACGGATATTTGCAGTCTTGATATAAATGAACATTCAGCACACAAATTTGTGTATTTGTCTGCGTTACTGTTTATTATTGTTTCGGTTCTGTATTTCGTAATGAAGCGTAAAGGTCTTTTTACATTATTATTTTGCTTTACAGCTTTTTTTACACCGATTTTTCTAAGATTTGTTAGCGGAGATGAAAGTTGCGATTTTTTCGCCACTTCCGTTGCGAGATGGCTTTTTTACAGCGCGTCTATTATTTTCGCTTTTCAAATATGTTATTTTGTCATCCAAATAAAAAATCCAAAATTGAAACTTCGTTAAATTATGTCGGACGAAAAAAGACAAGTTGAACAAATCCGCGAAGCGTTCGAGAAGGAATTCGGACGCTTTGTTTTTTGATAAAATTATTTTCGTAAATAACAACTTGTGATAAAATTTAGGCTATGCAAAGCGTTCTTAATCCTTCATTAAACGAAATGGCACAGGCGGCAATCAATCAAAAGTTGATTCTGCAAGGTGTCGGTTGGGATTTTTACGAGCGAATTTTAAGTGAATTTGAAGATTCAAACGCGCTTCATTTTGCGTATGACGACGGTTTTTTGGAGATTGAAGTGCCTTTATTTGAAAGTGAAACTGCGAATCGGATTTTGCAACATTTAGTTACGGCAATTTGTATCGAGAAGGAAATTGAGGTAATCAATGCCGGTTCGACCACATTTCACAAACGCGCAAAGGCAAAAGGCGTTGAGCCGGACACCTGTTTTTATATTCAAAATGAACCAAAGGTTCGTGGTAAAATAGATATTAATTTGGAAAACGATCCGCCGCCCGATTTAGTCATAGAAGTTGATATTAAAAGTCCTTCGCTCAACAAAATGCCGATTTACGCTGCTCTTGGCGTTGGCGAAGTCTGGCTTTATAAAGGCGAAAAAGTTGAATTTTACAAACTCTATGGCGAATTTTATCAACAAATTACGATGAGTGTTGCTTTTCCTTTTTTGTCATCGGATAAAACGACGGAATTTTTACAGAAAGGTTTAAAAGATAGTTTTCTGACTTGGAATAAAGAAGTCCGAAAGTGGGCAAACGAACAATAAATGAACGAGCAAAAAGAGCAAGTTGAAAAAATCCGCGAAGCGTTCAATCAGGAATTTGGACGCTTTGTTGATTTACGCAATAAAATTAACAGTTTGGGACTCGCGGCGGCGGAAAATCTTCAGCGTGAATTGAGCGAACTGAAAACCAAACACACGGGCAAAAAGTCGGAGATCGCCGACGCGAAAAAGTTGATCGGACGAGTTGCGCCGGAAGAGCGCGGCGCGTTCGGGCAGTTTGTGCAGTCGGTCGAAAAGAAGATCGTCGAAGCGATTGACGAAACCGAAACGAGTTTAAAAAACTACGTCGCCGAAGCTAAAACCGAGCGTGAACGGCTTGATGTGACGCTTCCCGGTCGC
>JANMAA010000277.1:0-9635 GCA_031359215.1 Acidobacteriota bacterium
GCACCCTTGCTCACGCGCGGGTTTCTGCCCTTGAATTATAACCATTCATTAACCTCAAATTTGCTCTAAATGTGCGGCAAGTTGACCGTAAATTTTGTTCCTTCATCGGGATTAGATGTAACCTCGATCGTTCCGTTATGAATGTCAACTATTTTTTTCACGATTGCGAGACCTAATCCCGTTCCGGTTTCTTTGGTTGAAAAGTAAGGCTGAAAGATTTTTGTTTGATTTTCGGCGGAAATTCCGGTGCCGGTGTCGGCAATCTCGATTTTAACGAAATTTTCGGCGGGCGAGATTTTTACGTTCAGGTTGCCGCCGTTTTTTTCCATCGATTGCACGGCGTTGATAAAAAGATTGTTGAAAACAGAACGCAAAAATTCAGCGTCGGCTAAAATCTGCGGCACGTTTTCGTGTTCTATTAAACTGATTTTTATATTTTGCTCATCGGCTTGGGCTTCGACGATTCGCAATGAATCTTCAACAATTTTTCGAATGTTCGATGGTTGCAAATTGGCTTTGGTCGGACGTGAATAATTTAAAAAATCAGAGATTTGATTGTTTATTCTGGCAACTTCGGCTTTAAGCTGGGCTGTTAATTTTTCAAAATCCGCTTTTTTTTCATCCGTTTCCGGCGCAAATTTCGCCCTCAGATGGTCAAGCGTCAGATTGATATAATTGAGCGGATTGCGAATTTCGTGTGCGATGGCTGAACCTAGTCTACCGATAACGGCTGATTTTTCGGCTTCCTGCAACTTTGATTCGAGTTCGCGGGTTTTTTCGAGTTCAGCAGTCATTTCATTAAATTGGCTGGTAAGTTTGCCAATTTCATCACTTCGTTCCGCACCTTTGACACGGACACTCAAATCGCCTTCGGCAACCTGTCGCGCCGCATTTGAAAGATTAGCAATCGGGCGAGTAAATCTCCACACCAAAACAATCGTGATAATAGTTGATAACAAGAGAATCGAAAGGGTGTAAACGAGCGGCTGGGCGGCGCGGCTGACGGCTTTTTCCTGATCGGATTCGAGAATGACCATCACATACCAACGCCCCTGCGTAGTTTGAATCGGAATTGCGTGGGCTTCTCCTATGCCTTCTTCGGTTGAAATCGTGTTTGAATTTGGAAACTTGCCGATGTCCGCGCCTAACTTTTTTTCGTCTTCAATCAACGGCGGCAAGTTGGTCAGTTCACTTAAATTGTGAAATTTCGTTTCACCATTTTCGGTGGTCGGCGTAATATCGGGATTAAGGCTGTCATAAATTTGCCAATCGTTATTGATGATTATCACATCCTTTATGCGTTGCGAGTTTTTTTCATCAAAAAACGGCTGTCTGCGGCTGTTAATCAAATCCTGCATATATTCACTGGAAGACATCCCGCTAAAACCGAGAACCATTCCCGCGACCAGTGCTTGCTCCTGCATTGCACGCAGGTTGTCGTTTTCTCTCTGCGTTTTGAGGTTGAGATAATATTGCACACCGAGCGTCGTGATTAGCAGAAACGCTAAAATTATGAGTAGTCTGGCGCGAAATGTGTTGAAAAAATTCACTTTTGTTGTTACCTTTTTTGTTTTTCTTGAAGTTTTCCCGTTTTGAATGTTATAGTCTAATTTAGCTTTGAAGCAAAGTTTTTTTGCAACTCTAAAGATTCTTTAATTCACTAAGCATTCAGATTTCCTACGATAGCAACTCTCCTAACTTTAAAATCAAGAGGTTTATTACGATGTTGTTTGTCCAAAAAAAGTGTCTTGAAAAGTTTGCGGCGGCATCTTTCTTTTTTATCGCTTTACTCTCCCTAAGCGTCGCAGCTCAAAAGAAAACCGTTGTTGTTACGCCTAAAAGTAAACAAAGCCAAACGAATTCTAAAAACAAACCTGACGATAAAAAATCTACAGTAAAACAGGTTGCTGATAAAAAAACTTCTTCTACCAAAGAAAAACCCGCGAAAAGCAAATCCGATTTAAAAAAAGAAGCCGAAGCAAAACGTCTTGCGGACATCGAAAAAGCCAAACAATCCGCTATTCAGGAAGCGCGCCGGCAAGCCGAGTTGGAAGAAAAACGCCGCCGTGAGCAGGCAATTCGTGAGGCGAGAGAGCGAAAACTCGCCTTTGAACGCGGACTTCGCACCGAAACGGTTGAAAATATTGTCAAAGATAGCATTGAAGGCGAAGATTCGGAAGTGCGCCGTGCCGCTGTTAATGCTTTGGGAAATCGGGCTGGAACGGTTGTCGTGCTTGAACCGCTAACCGGTAAAATCCTGACCATAGTTAATCAGGATTGGGCGATTCGGCATAGTTTCAAACCTTGCTCGACAATTAAACTCGTAACGGCAGTGGCAGGTTTGAATGAAAATCTGATCGATGAAAACGGCAACCTCCGAACTTCTAATTTTCGTTTGAACTTGGACGATGCGATTGCTTACTCAAATAATAGTTATTTTCAAAAAGTCGGCGCAGGTTTGGGCAACGAAAAAATGATTAGATATGCTCAAACTCTCGGACTCGGGCAACCAACCGGCATTAATGCCGATGGTGAAACAAGCGGAAAATTACCTTTCGGCAATAATAACGCCCGTGTTTATTCACACGGCGACGATTTTGAGGTTACACCGCTTCAACTCGCGGTGTTGGTTTCGGCAATTTCCAACGGCGGAAAAATAATCGTTCCGCAATTTCCCCGGACAAAATTTGAAAAGACGAATTTTCGCGGAATTCTGCGTCGTAATGTCGCGCTTCCGCCAAAAGATTTGCAGGGCGTTATTCCGGGAATGCTCGGTGCGGCGCAATACGGCACAGCGCGGCACGGAATGGATTCGGCGTGGGAAGTTGCGGGCAAAACCGGTTCGTGCATCGGGCAAGGTTCGTGGGTCGGGCTTTTCGCGTCGGTTGCGCCGGTTGAAAATCCGAGATTTGCCGTCATCGTCATTACTCGCGGACAGGCGGAACGCGGTAAATATGCGGCGGCAGTGGCGAGTAAAATTTATCAGACGTTGAGCTATCGTTTCAAAGAAAATGACAATAATAATCTCGCTTTGGTCCCGCTAAAACCGAAGCCGCAAGTTGATGCAAAAACTTCCGCGCAAATGGATACTGACGAAGACGAAGATTCCGATGATAATGATGCCGCTCCAAAAGGCAAAAAAGGCGGTGCAGATAATGCATTGATACGGAAGACTGTCGAGAAAAAGCCCGGGAAGTCCGAGTCTGTATTTGCGCCGGTGATTATTAGGGTAAAAAAAGCCGCAAGCGACGGTTTAACGCGTCCGCGAATTATTTCCAATAATTAGACTTACCCGACTGTTGCAACAAAACCGATTAACACAACTCCGTAAAACTCTTATGTTAGTGGAGTTGTTTTTTTGTTATATTTTTTTTTAGCTTGACACAAACATAAAATCTGCGTGATTATTTAGATTCCCCTTTGTGTCATAAAAATTTCTATTTGCCAAATTATGTAAGGTTAATAACAGTTTACCCGATTGCAAAAAGTGGCAACTTATTTTTAGAACAAAACATCAGAGTTTTCGCAAAACGTGGAACATAAATCGGTTTCATATTTGCAAACAGTTAAGAAAAATTATTTAGATTAAATTGCTTGGAGGATAAATTTTAATGAAAACCATTTACAGAGTTTTGGTGCTTGGGATTTTGATGATGGCTTTTACTGCCGTTACCGTCACACCTATATTTGCTCAAGACCCACAAGAAGAAAAAGCCGCACTTTACAAAAAATATACGGATAATTACGGCGGCACACTTCCGCAGATGGAAATGGCAATAGAAGCCGGTAAACAATATATTGCCAAATATGGAGCTAATCCTGAAGATAAAGATCAGGTTGACTATTTGAAGGGAGCGATTCCCGACCTTGAAAAGAGAATTGCAAAAAAGAAAAAAGATATGGAGCGGGCAGAGCGCATAAAACGCTTTGAAACAGCTATGAAAGGCAATAAACCCGGTGATGCCATTGTAGCGGGAAAAGATTTGATTGCTAAGGAAGAGCCTGATTCCACAGTTCCACTAGACGTAGAAATTGTGCTTGCTTCGGTCGGATTAGACCAAGCAGCTGCTAAAGTTGATACATTCAACGGTGACACTTTAGCGTTTGCAAGATCGGTGATTCAAAAACTCGAAGCAGGCAAAACAACTAAAAATTTCGGTGGTTTTCAGTATGAATATAAATCCAAAGACAACACTCTCGGTTGGATGAATTACGCCATTGGCTATATTACCTATTACCGCCAGGATAATAAAAAAGATGCACTTCCTTATCTTTACAAATCGACTAGACTCAATTCCGAAACGAATAAACTTTCAAATACTTATCGCATTATCGGCTTGTGGTATTTGGAAGAGGCTTTACGAATTGATAAAGACAGATTAGCCAAAATTGCTGCCGCCGAGAATAAAGATACGGATGAAACTCTCGCACTGTTGGCACTCCAAAAAGGATATGCCGACCGTTCGATTGATGCGTATGCCAGAGCTTATAATCTCGTTACACCAAAGGATCCAAAAGATTATAAAGACGGCATCTATAGCCGGTTACAGGACTTATTTAAATTCCGCTATGACGATAAAATAGAAGGGATAGACGCTTATGTTTCAACCGTTATGAGCAAGCCGATGCCTGATCCGTCAACGCCGGTTGCGCCGGTAGCAGCTACGGAAACAAGCAATACGGCAACAACGACGAAACCGACAACCAAGCCGACGGATAAACCAATGGATAAGCCGATGGACAAGCCAATGGATAAACCGGCGACAACACCAACAACCAAGCCGACAACGACACCAAAGCCGGCAACTAAACCGACCAGCACGACAAAAACAGATACTGGTTCGTCAAATGCAGCCGCGACGACGACAACTGTTAAGCCCAAAACTCCGGCGAAAAAACCGGTAGCGAAAAAGAAAACTTCTCGCTAATTTTTTCAGTAATGGTTTGAATTTAAGAAGCCGGACGCAAAAGCATCTGCGTCCGGCTTTATTTTTTTGTAAAATATCCTTAAAATTAGCGTTTTATGATAAAAAATCTCGGAAGTTTCGAGCAACTGCTTGGTTACAAATTTCAAAATATCGCCTTGCTTGAACGCGCCGTTACGCATCGTTCTTGGGCTTACGAAGAAGTTACGGATGGGGATGAGGAAAAGATCCGAAGTCTGCAAAATGAAGCACTCGAATTTGTCGGTGATTCGGTGTTGGGCTTGGCGATTGCCGAACAACTTTATAATCGTCATCCGAAATCCAGCGAAGGCGATCTGACATTGATGAAGCATCATCTCGTCAGTATGGGAACGCTCGCAAAAGTAGCTGAAAACATTGGCATCGGCAGATTTATGCGCGTCGGGCGCGGCGAGGAAAAAACCGGCGGCAGGCGTAAACAAGCACTGCTTGCCGATACTTTGGAAGCAATCATCGCCGCGATTTTTTTTGACAGCGGTTATATTTCAGCGCGGAGTTTGGTTGGGCGAATTTTTGCCGACGAACTTCGTGACGCGACACCGAAAACTTCGATCGATTATAAAACTCTGCTTCAGGAAACACTTCAAGCGGAGAAACATTCTGCGCCGACATATACCGTGATAAATATAGACGGTCCGCCGCACGAAAGAATATTTCACGTCGAAGCCGTTTGGGAATCCGGTAAGGTCGAGGGCGAGGGAACTTCGATAAAAGCAGCCGAAATGATGGCGGCAAATCTGGCTTTGAAAAAGCTGAACAAAGACAAGCCGACCCGCGTAAAAAAGAAATAAATCCTAGCAAATGAATTATGAGTAATAAAGAAAAAAATAGTGAAACAGCCGAAAGAAAGCCGCTTGGTCCGCCTAAAAGTATCTTTCGAGAGTATTTTGAATCGTTTGTCGTAACTTTGATAATGGCACTTTTCGGGATGACGTTTATTCTGCAAGCCGTTACCGTTCCGACCGGCTCGATGCAAAATACTATTTTGGTTGGCGATTATTTATTGGTTAATAAATTTATCTTCGCTCCCGGCGGCAAACCGCTTCCTTTTCTGCCGCAGCGCGAAATTCAGCGCGGCGATATTATCGTTTTCAAATATCCGGGCTTTAGAGATAATCCGAGCAAAGAACATCCCGGAGTAGTTCCCTATCAAGTAAATTACGTTAAAAGAGTTATCGGTTTACCGGGCGAAACGGTTGAATTTCGCAATAATCAGGTTTTTATTAACGGTGAATTATTGCCTGAACATCGCATTATCGGAGATGCCGCTAACTCTCAATCTGCTCTGACAACCAAAGAAGTTGAGCCGCGCAAGGAAAATGAGCCATACAGCGTTTATTATGGTGAAGAAACAATGCGTGAGGTTCAAAGAGGCAGTAACCTCAATCTCAAAAGTTATGATTTCGGTGTAACCGGAAAAGTAACGAAAGTTCCCGACGACAGTTATTTTGTTATGGGCGACAGCCGCGACAACAGCGAAGACAGCCGCTTTTGGGGATTTGTCAATCGTGATCTCGTCATCGGACGGGCAATGTTCGTCTATTGGTCGTGCGACCGCGGCGCGTCGGACGGCAGCGTTTTCGGTTGCCTCACTAATCCGCGACTTGACCGCATCGGCAAATTGATTAAATAATCAATTTCTCAAGCCGTAAAAATACACAATAGCTTTTTGAGTTTTTTTGAGTTTTTACGGCTAAAACTTTTATGAAAATAAAATTTAATGAAGAAGTTGCCGACGCTTTAGAAAATAATAAACCGATTGTTGCGCTCGAATCCACCGTTATCGCACACGGTTTGCCATTTCCAAACAATCTCGAAATTGCTCATAAATTGGAAAATATTATCCGCAAAAACGGTGCGATTCCCGCGACTATTGCTGTTTTTGATGGCGAACTTTGTGTTGGAATAAACGAAAATCAGATAGAACGTCTTGCCACTGATAAAAACATCCGAAAAATTTCACGGCGTGACTTGCCAATTGCCGTCGGCAAAAAACTAAACTGTGCGACGACGGTGGCGACGACGAGTTTTATTGCCCATCGCGCCGGAATCAAAGTGTTTGCGACGGGCGGCATCGGCGGCGTTCATCGCGGATTTTCGGCGGACGTTTCGGCGGATTTGCCCGAGCTTGCCAACACTCCGATAATAGTCGTGTGCGCGGGAGCAAAAATCGTATTAGATTTGCCCGCGACAAGAGAATGGCTTGAAACTCACGGCGTATGCGTTCTCGGTTTCGGCTGTGATGAAATGCCCGCGTTTTACTCTCGAAAAAGCGGACTAATGGTTGATGAACGAGTCGAAACGGCTTTGGAAGTTGCGGAAATTGCGATGGCGCGTGATGCGCTTAATTTACAAAACGCGATTCTGCTGACCGTGCCTGTGCCTGAAAAGTTTGAAATAAACGCGGAAGAATTGGAGAAAATTTTAAATGAATCTCTCACACTTGCCACTGAAAAAAAGATTGGCGGAAAAGAAACAACGCCTTTTTTGTTAGCTCAAATGGCTTCAAAGAGCGATGGCAAAACTCTTGCGGCAAATATCGCGCTTTTAGAAAACAATGCAAAAATCGCCGCGCA
Organism: Acidobacteriota bacterium; assembly: GCA_031359215.1. Taxonomy (GTDB): domain Bacteria; phylum Acidobacteriota; class Blastocatellia; order Pyrinomonadales; family Pyrinomonadaceae. Next base: position 7,541 of record JANMAA010000277.1, read on the forward strand.
AGTTGCAATTTGTTGTCAAACTAAAGTAGAAAAGCAGTATGACGAAAAAAAATCAACCACCGACGGTTAAAGCCGGACTTTTCGGCGGACATTTTTTGAAATTTCGCCGCCAGCCAACAGAGTTTTTGCAAACATTGGCAAATCTCGGCGACGTTACATTTTTAAACTTAGGCGGCAATCCCGCATATTTTCTCAATCATCCCGATCTGATCCGCGATTTGTTAGTCACCAGCAACGCTAAATTTATCAAAGGTCGCGCACTCCAACGCTCGAAAAAACTGCTTGGCGAAGGTCTTTTGACTAGCGAAGGCGCGGCGCATCTGCGTCAGCGTCGGATGATTCAACCGGCGTTTCATCGTGAAAAGATAAAAATCTACACCGAAGCAATGACCGAATACGCGGCGAAAATGGCGAATGAATGGCAAGCGGGCGAAGTGCGCGACATTGATCAGGAAATGATGCGGCTGACTTTGCAAATCGTCGGTAAAACTCTGTTCAGTGCAAATGTCGAGGACGAGGCAAACGAAGTCGGCGAGGCGTTGACGGCGATCATCAAGATGTTCAATTATCTGCTTTTGCCGTTTTCGGAACTGCTCGAAAAATTGCCGATTCCGCAAGCCAGACGATTTAATCGTTCAAAAGAAACATTGGACAAAGTGATTTACGGAATTATCAATGAACGCCGAAAATCCGGCGAAGACAAAGGCGATCTGCTTTCGATGCTGCTTCTCGCGCAAGATGAAGACGACGGTGCGACGATGAGCGACGAACAAGTGCGCGACGAATGTTTGACGCTGTTTCTCGCCGGACACGAAACGACCGCTAACGCGTTGACTTGGACATTTTATCTGCTTTCACAAAACCCTGAAAAGATGGCGAAATTGTCCGCAGAACTCGATTCGGTTTTGCCAAATGGAAAAATTCCAAGAATCGAAGATTTGCCGAATTTGAAATACACGGAAAGTGTTCTAGCCGAATCGATGCGACTTTTTCCACCGGCATGGGCAATCGGGCGGCTCGCCGTTGAAGAACACGACTTCGGCGGCTACGAAATTCCGAAAGGCGCACTTGTCCTGCTAAGTCCGTATATCACGCATCGGGATTCACGTTTCTGGGAAAATGCGGACTACTTTGTGCCCGAAAGATGGGAAAAACTCTCCATCAAAGAAGCGGGCAACAAATTTATCTATTTTCCGTTCAGCAAAGGCGTAAGAAGCTGTATAGGCGAAGGTTTCGCGTGGGCGGAAGGTATTTTGCTCATCGCAACTCTTCTGCGAAAATGGAATCTAAAATTAATGCCCGAACAACAGATAGGGTTGAGTCCACTAATGACTTTGCGTCCGAAATTTGGAATGAAGATGAAGATTGAAAAAATATAATTTATACCAAAATTGTTTTTATTAGTTGTCAACAAAAATTCTTTAAACAAATTTGCAAAAAAACTCGTAAAGGTTTATGTTGGTGAAATAGTCGTTCAGGAAGAACGGCGAAAATTTAGAACACGGAGAGTGTTAAGACAAATGAATAAGAAATATGATTTCGGAATCGTCATCGGACGATTTCAGCCATTCCACGTCGCGCACCGCGAATTAATCAAACACAGTTTAACTCTTGCCGAAAAAGTCATCGTCATTCTTGGCTCGGCGCGAAGCGCGTCCGACGTGCGGAATCCGTTCACACCCGCGATGCGCGAAGAGATTATCCGCGCCTGTTTCCCCGAAGATTCGGCTCGGTTAATTTTCCGCGCCGTCCGCGATTATCCGTATAACGACCACGTTTGGACGGCGGAAGTGCAGAACGTCGTCAGCGAAATTTCCGACGAAACCGAACAACCGAAAATTGCGATCATCGGCTTTTTCAAAGACCGCAGTTCGTATTATTTAAATCTTTTTCCGCAGTGGAATTTTGAAGAATTTTACGTTTCCAACAAGAAACTTTTAAACATCAACGCGACGATGATTCGTGAAAAGTTTTTCACGGACGACGCGAGTTGGAAAGAGTTTCTGCCCGCGCAGGTCGCCGTTGCGCTCGACGTTTTCAAGCAGACGGAAACCTTTCCGCATCTGCAAAAAGAATTCGCTTACCTGCAAAAATA
>JANMAA010000281.1:0-9474 GCA_031359215.1 Acidobacteriota bacterium
ATCTTATTTTCAGTCGGAAATTTTGCCCGTAATGTTTGCAGTTCTGCGTTTTCTGTGTCTTCAATCAGTCCCATCATTGATTTCACGTTTAATTCGGCAAGGCGTTTTAATGAATCGTTTGAATCTTCCGAAATAGCAACATCTCCGAAAACTCCCGTGCTGATGGCATCTAAAATGTTTCCATAGATTAGAAGTTCTCTGTCTTTACCTATAATTTCCCTTGATTTTTCTTTGCTTCCGGGCGCGGCAAGTCGCCAAATACTTCCGTTTTCGGCGGCGCGACAGACGAGCGGACTATGAGTTGTGACGATAAATTGAAGGCGCGGGAAATATTTCAAAAACCATTGCCCGATGCGCGTTTGCCAAGTCGGATGCAGATGCGCGTCAATTTCATCAACCAATACAACACCCGGCAAATCAATAAACATCTCGCCTTTTTCAATATTTTTGAAAACCAATTCTGAACCGTAAACGCGCACGAGTTGGCGAATCAATTCAAACGTCATACTCAAAATCGAACGATAACCGTCGCTCATTTGGTTGACTGAAATGATTGTGTCATTTCCATCTTTGAAGAAAACGTCTTTTGAATTTACACTTTCCAGTTTTGTATTGTTAGGTAAAAGTCCTTCCGAGTTAATAAGTTCCTTTATAAATTCTAGTTGATTTAGTTTGTCTTTTCGTTCTTCATCTGAAAGCGTAGGATCATTAGAAGTATTAAATAAACCTATCATCCAACTTTTGGTTTGCGTAAAAGCAACATCTTCACCAAAAACAGAGAGATGTGCTGCTAAATTTGCAAAACTTGGGTTTTCAAAATTTTTCCTCCATTCTTCATTATCACCTTCAAAGCGGCGATAAGGTCCAAAAGCAACTGAAAAGAAACCATCTATCTTATTAACTTCCCAAAATGTTCCTTCTTTGTCCATGGGAGATGTTTGAGGTCCGAAAGAAACTGCTACATCTCGTTCTTTGTAGAAACTTACATTTACATTGAGTTCATCATTGTTAATAGCCTTAAGATACTCTCCATTTGTGTCAAATTTAGCTAAATCATCTTGATTATTAATTTCAACCTTATCAAAATTTTGGTTTATGAGGCACTCAAGATAAAAGTTATTGCGCGAAATATCAATTTCAACCTTATCAAAATTTTGATGTCTGAAAAGACGTAATGCTATCTCACCTCTTTCTGCTTGTTTGTTTAGCCAATCATTCCAATTAGCATGAAGTCCATCTTTACCAACTAAAACTAAAGCCATTGAGCGAATAATCGTTGATTTCCCCGCGCCGTTGTCGCCAATCAAAACGTGCCAACCCGCCGGATTTTTAAACTCGATTTCAAAATCAATGATTGACCTGATATTTTTAATTTCGGCTTTTTGGATATACATTTCTTTCTCTCTGCCAACATCTTAAAAGAATCAAACCGAAAGAGCAATCAGCCATTGGGCGAGGAAATAGGTGCTGAGAATTAAAAGCGGCGCAAGCGCAAAGGGCTTTTTGAATTTGTTGTAAGCGAGAAGGGAATCGGAGGCGACAAACGAGATTGAACCGAGAAAGGCGAATAAAGTTTTGCCGTCGTTGAATTCAAGATAACGGCATAATGCCAGCCAACTCATTAAAGCAAGTGTAACGGCATAAACGATTACGGGAATTTTGAGTTTGTCTAAATGCTTCCACAAAACAGTCAGGAAAAACGCGATGTAAATCAGATAAAATATGACGCTTGGAAAGTTTGGCGACGAATAAAATGCGGCAATAAAACAGAGATGTCCGAGCAAAAAACTGATCAATCCGTGAACAAAAAACTTTTTGTCATTGATTAAAAAAACATCGCCGACGGTTGATAAAATCAATCCGGTTAAAATTGCCTGTTGATAAAAACTCATCGGTGAAGATGAATTAAGAAAAGCCATTGAAATTATCGCCAGCATCGTCAATGGTTTGAAAATATATTGAAGCAATTTATTCTCACGATATTTGGCGTAGATCGTAATGATGGCGGAAAGCAGGGCGATTATCGAAAAAGTTACGTTCATAAACTTCAAGTTAAAATCTAATTATCGATATATTGACACACTTTTCATTTACCTTGTTTTTGCCAAACTTTTATGATTTATTTGCATCAATAAAATTTGTAAGAAATTCAATTTATTTTAGGAGATATTTTATTTAATGAAAAGATTCGCGCAGGCGGTTAATTTATTACTGCTGATTTTAATACTAACTTTTTCGGCGATTGCCCAGGACAATAAACCGAAAGATGAAATGTTTGGTAAAATTGCCAAATTAACGCAGACCAAGAAAGATGTGGACGCGGAAAAAGCCTATCTACTCGCAAAAGAGTTTATGGCTAAATACGGCAAAGACAACGATGACAAAGTTAAAAAAATTAAAGACTTTGTTGACAAATATCGGCTCGGAGCGTTCGATAAAAAATTGAATGAAGGTAAAACCGCCGAAGCGTTTGTAATTGGTAAAGAAATTTTGGCGGAAGAGCCGGAAAATTCTTATGTTACGCTGAATTTGGCTTACGGCGGCTATGACAACTTGCTGAAAACCAAAGCGACGACTTTCGGCGATGAGTCGATCAAATATGCGAGACAAACTCTGAGCCTGTTTGACGCGGGAAAATTGCCGAAAACCTTTCAGCCATTTAAAGATCAGGTCGAAGTTACGGCTATGATGTATTATGTGATAGGTAATTTTCTGGTTGACACCAATCTCAAAGAAGCGGCGCAGAATTTCTATAAATCAATTCAATATGAAGCGCAATTCAAGAAAAATTCATACCCCTATTACATCACCGCGTTTTATTACGAAAAAGAATATGAAAAAGCGGCGAAGGAATATCAGGTAAAATACGGAACGGCAACGACGGAAACCGACGAGATGAAAACCGCCCAAGCAAAACTCGAAAAGATGCTCGACCGGATGCTCGACGCATATGCACGGGCGATAAAATTTGGCGAAGTTGAAAAAAATCCGAACGAAGAAGCCTGGAAACAACGCTTTTCCGACGTTTACAAATTTCGCCATCAAAACGAAACGGGAAAGACCGAATATATCGAAAAAACTTTGAATACGCCGTTGCCTGACCCTGATTCGCTCTAGTTTGCCGCAAAACTTTTGACTTTCAGCCTAAGAGAAGTTAGCCTCTTTCTTTTAGGCTTTTATTACTTTAAATAGCAATACGGAAAAACAAGCAAAAGAAGTGAGTAGTATTTACCCGCTTCCTTTGTGCAAATTTCTGCATTGCACGATTATTCATAATGAGCGCAACCAAAAAAGCTTTAAATGAAAATTTTTCATTTACTTCCAGCATCGCGGCGGATGTCTGGCAGCCAAAGACAAGTCCGAAAGCGTTTGAATGGTGGTATTTTGACGCTTTGAGCGAAGACGGACGCGATGCCGTTGTCATAATTTTTCTCGACAATTTTATCTTTTCGCCGCGTTATAACTCAACCAACCGAAAACCGGGAAAGTTTGCCAAACGTATAAAAAAAGACATTCAATGCAGCACCTGTTTTCCCGCCATCGCCTTTACCTATTACCGCGACGGCAAACCGAAATATCGTGCCATCAACGAATTTTCTCCCGAAGAATTTTCCGCCGGTAAAGACACGCCTTCCTGCACACTCGGCGACAATTTTTTCCGGCTCGAATCTGCGCCCTACGGTTCGGGCTATATGCTTTCCATCAACGCTCTGCTTCGCAAAAATCGCCGTCTCACCGCAAATTTTGAATGGCTTTCGGTAGAGAGCGATTTTTTATCAAATAAGCCCGTCAACACCGCCGCGCACAGTTGGAATCTCGCCGTTTCGCGGGCAGACGTAACCGGCAGGATCAGCGTTTCGGATGCTGCCGATAAAAATATCGATGTCGTTCATTTTCGCGGCACGGGTTATCACGACCATAATTTTGATAATCGTTGGCTACCCGAAACGGTTTCCGATTGGCAATGGGGACGAGCGCATTTTTCGGATTCGACCGCCGTTTTTTATCGTTACAAAGAAATCGGTGAAGAGAATCCGACAACCAAACTTTTTGTTATTAAGAATGATGAGCTAAACGACTATGATGCCGCTTATGAAGAGCAAAACCTCAGCCGTGACAAGTTCGGGATAAAATATCCGAAGCGTCTGCGCTTTGTTACCGAAGAAAATCGGCGGTTGCGCGTCAAACAGACACAAATCATCGATTCGAGTTTTTTTTATCTGCGTTTTCTGAGCGAAATGACGCTGACCTTGCGTGATGGCAAACCGCGCCAAGCCATCGGCATTACCGAATATCTCAAACCGAAAGCATTGAAATATTGGTGGCTCGATTGGCTGACCAATATGCGAATCGGACGCAGCGGCAAAGGCTCTTTTTTACCGTAAAAATATACACTTTAATATATCCTTCAAGGATATTTATCAAGCCGTATATTTTAAAATCTCAACGAATGTGCTTTTCGGAAAACTTCACGACAATAAATTTCAGCGGAACAGAATAAATCTAATAATTATAATGACAGCCAACTCATAAGCGATTATAAATCATCTTTACAGTTGTAGCAGTTTGCTCCGAATTAATACATAAAGAGGTTTCCAAATGAAAAAGAAAATATTTGCGGTGCTGGTCGGTTGCGCTTTTCTATTAAACGCTGTCGGTATAGTGTTTGCCGACACAAAAGCTAAAAAGAAAACGAATCGAGATACACAACTTGCCGCGCTTTTACCGGCATCCGAAGGTGCGCTTACTTTGAATGTGCAGAGATTATTTAACGAAGCGTTGCCGCAAATTTTGTCGGGAAATCAACCGATGCTAAATGGAATTTTGGGAAAGATCGACGAAATCAAAAGTAATGTCGGAATTGATTTAAGACAATTTGAACAGGTTGCCATCGGTGTCAAAAGCAAACAAACTTCATCGGCAGTTATTGATTTTGAACCGATAGTGTTGGCGCGTGGAAGTTTCAATGCCGGCGCGTTGCTGGCAGTTGCCAAAGTTGCTTCCAGGGGAAAATACCGCGAAGAAAAAATCGGCGACAAAATCGTTTATGTTTTTACGCTAAAAGAATTGATTGACAAAAATAAACCTTCAACCGCAAACCCGAAAGTAAAAGATTCGATATTTGAAAAAGCTATTGACAAAATGTTTTCGGGTCTGTCAAATGAACTTGCCGTAACTGTTTATGACAATAGCACTTTGGCAATCGGTTCACTCGCGCGGGTGCGTGAAATGTTTGATTCTAAAACTCGCATCAGCCGTGAAATTTTGGACTTAGCCGGTCGAAAACCGAATGCGGTAATTAGTTTCGGCACAAATTTGCCAAGCGGATTGTCAAATTTTGTTAATCTGGACAATGACGAACTCGGAAAAAAAATTGACGCGATCCGGCAGATTTCCGGCGCGATGGACGTAATTGATGGAAATGCAGTTGTTTCGATGATGGCAAGAACTTTGAAAGCGGATCAAGCCCAAAGTTTGCAGGAAACTCTGGAAGGTTTACAATTAGTCGGAAAGGCGTTGCTCGGAAGTTCGAAAAGTGCCGACAAAAAGGTTTACGGGCGAATGGTCGATAACGCAAAAATTTCGCGCAACGGCAACGAAGTAATGCTCGATTTGCAAGTCCCGAACAGCGACATCAACATTCTGATCGGTGAAAAGAAGTAGTTTTTTATTTTAGCTTTCTCCTGAAATAATTAAGGCTGACAGAATTTAAATTCTGTCAGCCTTTTTAGTTTTTTAGTATTGAGTTAAAAAAGTAAAATATTTGTCCTTGTTGACACTTTTTCGTTTTGCTTTTCGCATTAGCAAGTAGGAAAGATTTTAGCGAACCCTTTTGGGTTTGCGAAAACGGCGAAATTATCATATCTAAATCCTGTCTTGATACATACCAAACATTATTAACCAGCAGTTTTCCAACAATTATCTCCAGTAATAATTTCGCTGTTTTCAATCAAACGCCGTGTTGGAAATTAATCGTTTTCATCAATAAAAAAGGAGGCAGAGTTTTCCGCTTCCTTTGATAAATTCTCTAATTATTCCCGATTTTCTGTTAGTTAATTCTTGACCGCGAATTCGGATAGCTGATACGCGTGTTAGCCAATCTTACATCCGGCGTAATTTCAACGTAATTTAACGAATCCGCGCCGCCGAATTGACCTTGTATTAAGGAAACGAGCATATTTTGAAAACTACGAAAACGATTGACGCTGCCGCGCTGATTAAAAATAACGAACAAAAGTTTGCCTTGACGAGTTTGGATTTCCCCGCTCAAACTACTTACTCCACCGTCCGTGTTTCCCAAAGTTCCGGTTTTGCCGACGACGCTGCCGCGCGAAAAATCGGTGTCAAAACGTCTTTCGAGTGTGCCGCGATCAATTCCGGCAACCGGCATAATATCGGCAAAAGACATTTTGTTGCGTGCTAATTCCTTACTCAACGTCCGCAAAAGACGCATCATAGCTTGCGGGGTAACGCGATTTGTGCCGAGTCCGCTCGATGTTTGAATGTAGAATTCTTCCGGTGCTACTTGGGCATTTTGTTGGACGATTCGTGCTACGGCATACGCGCCGCCGAGCATATCACCTAATTTATCTGCCAAATAGTTGTTTGAATAGCAAAGCGTGGCTTTGATGATCTCACGCACGGGAGCGGATTCGTGAGAAAAAAGAAGTTTGGCATTGGTCGGGATGGTTTGAACATAATTACCGCCCGAAACCACAACGCTCGGCACAACTCCAACTAAATCCGGTCTTTTTGAATTAACCTGATAACTTTGCCAGGCGCGGGTGGCGGCAACATTACGTTTTGCCGAATTCATTGTTGTGGAAAGTGTCGTAACGGCGCGGTCTGCCGATGAACTTTGACCCATCACAAAATCGCCGGTTACGACCAAATCGCCATTCACATTTTGAATTCCTAACCGATTTAGTTCGTGAGCAACATTAATGCCCTGTTCAAGATTAAAGGACAAGTCGCGCCCCGAAACATAAAGATTGCCGTATAAGGTATTGCTATTGGGATCGATTTGCCCGTCAGTCCAAATATTTGTCGGGAAACGATAATCGGGTCCGAAGGTTTTCAAAACAGCATATGCAGTGGCAATTTTGATGTTGGAAGCCGGATTAAAAGCATAATTTGAATAGCTGTCCAACACGATATTGCCATTCATATCTTCAACCAAAATACCCGAATAACCCGGAATTTCAACATCGGCAAGAACCGGGTAAGATGTTTTCCGCGTGGTTGGCAAAGAACTGCCGGTTTTTGTAACTAATGGTGTTGATGCCGGTGTCGGGTTACCGTTTTGAACTTCAATGTTTTGCAAAAGAGGTTTCGGCGGCGGATTTGTCGGTTTTGAATAAACCGGCTGTCCGAAGGCGGAAAATGCCGAACCAACCCATAATATAAAGGCTACACTCAACCACAGGGCTTTATTCTTGGTAATTCTAGTCATATTTTTCTTTATTTTGGTGATTGTGGCAGGCTTTCTTTTCTTATCGGCAAGAAAGTCTGTTTGGATTATAGCACAACAATCAACCTATTTTTCAAATAACCGAATTATTTTTCTGTTTTTATGTCTATATAGACATTCTTTTTGATGAGTTTTGCTCATTTTTAGATGCTAAAGGAAAAGTATTGCTTATGGAAACAATACTATTTGCTTATACATTATAAATGACGAAAAGAAAAGTTTTTTTTGTAAATAAATGATTATTTTGGTGATAATATACTTTTGACACCTGATATTGACTTATCAGATTGAGGTTTTGGTTTAGATATTCTAAACATTTTGTATAAATATTCTTGACACAGGTAAAGAATTTCTTTATAACTAGATTTGTGTTAGCTAACAATCTTTTGTTAGTTCTACTCCAAACAAGGTATTTGAAAGTTTGAGGCGGTGGCGGGAATCGAACCCGCGTTCACGATTTGCGAGACCGTATGCCTTAGCCATTTGGCTACACCGCCTTAAATTAGCTAAGACTCTGAATAAATCAAAGCCTTAGCGTCATTCATATCGGTTCTAAGGTGAGTTCGATGTTTCCATCGTCATCAGTCTTAATAACCAATGTGTTAGTTGACAAATAAACAATAGTCGTAGTGCTAAATTTATTTGTCTTCACGGAAAACAACTTCTTATGTTTTCCTTTATAGGTAGTGCAATTCATAGTTGCACCTCCCGTTTATTAGGATGCTCCGATGTTTCAGCATCGGAGTTTCTGCTTGAAAGCAGAAATTTTCGGGAAAACGGGCTAACCCAAAACTTGTTGCTTAGTATTATCTGAAATAATTATGGAAAAAGCTAACGAAAAACCACAAAAAGAATCAAATCCCGAATTTGAACGCACGAAAGACGCTTTCAAACAGATTCTTTCCGTGCCGAAAGAAAAACTTGACGAAATAAAAAAGAGGCAGTCGAAACCGCCTCAAAAAATTAAGCAACAAGATTGTAATTAGGGAAGCAATCGCTTCCCTTTTTTTATTCGTTTCCAATCAATTCATTATATTTCAAACGCTTTCCGCCAATCATTCCGAGTGCCTTTACAAATCTTTCCGAATCGTTGCCTTTGCGCTCATTAAATCTGAAAACCTGTTCGTCAACATATTTTGACAGATGGAATGGCTCAACCGAAACATAAGTTCCGCCAATGGTTCTTTTCAGTAACGACCAAAAGTTTTCGATGCTATTGGTATGGACATTTCCGCGCACATATTCGTCTATGCCGTGATTAACCATTTCGTGATTGTAATCTTTATCCAATCCGCGATAACTTTTCCATTCATCCGTGAAAAGACTTGCGCCTTTTTCGACAGTTGCTTTAATTTCACCGTGAAGTGTTTTCTTGGTCAAATCGTCAATCACTTTTGCCGACACTTTGCCTTCTCTTTCAATAATTCCCATCACGGCGGTTTTGCCGACCGAACCGCGACCTGTGATTTTTTGTTCGCGTTTCCATTTGTGCATATTCTTAGCTTTGCCACCGATAAAAGTTTCGTCGGCTTCAACTACGCCCTTTATTTTTTCAATTGTGCCGTTTTGCAAGGCAAATCGGATGCGGTGAAGCATAAACCAAGCGGTTTTTTGCGTTACACCGATAGCGCGATGGATTTCATAACTTGAAATGCCGTTTTTAGCATTAACAATTAACCAAACAGTGCATATCCATTTATCCAAGCCTACGTTTGAGCCTTCAAACACCGTTCCGGCTTTAACCGAAAACTGTTTTTTGCAATCTTTACACTTCCAAATCTTTCGGGTTGAAAGAAAAGATGTGTTAGTATTTTCACAGTTCGGACAAACGGCAATGCCATTTTCCCAACGCATCGAAGCCACAAAATCAATGCAGATTATTTCATCTGAAAAGTATTTAATGGCTTCCTGTAGTGTTTTTGGAAAGTTGTTATCTGCTACCATATAAAGAGTTTAACTCTATTTTTGGTATTAGTCAAGGTGAGAATTGTATATTATTACCA
>JANMAA010000283.1:0-3965 GCA_031359215.1 Acidobacteriota bacterium
CGGATACAAACCCGAAGGCGGTTTGCCCAACAGAAATTTCGTCGGTTTTTCCGGCAGCGCAGGCGTTCGCGTTCCCGTTTGGGAAGGCGGCTCGTTCGTCGCTAATTACCAGCACAGTTTCCGCGCTCCGGCACTCGAAGAGCTTTATAACAACGGAGCGCATCCCGGAATTCAACTCTTCGACATCGGCAACCCGAACTTGAAAGCCGAGCAGAGTGACGGCATTGACGTATCCCTTCGTCATAACACGGAGCGCGTCAGACTCACGGGCGGCGTTTATCTTTACAATCTTCGCAATTTTGTTTTTCCGGCTTTCACCGGCGTGATTGATGAAGAATCGAATCTTCCGATAGTAAATTACGTTCAGGGCAACAGTCGCTACTTCGGAATGGAAGCGAGCGCGGAAATTAAGATTTTGAATTCCTTATGGTTCAAAGGCAAAGCGGATTACGTTCGCGCCGAATTAACCGACCTCAAACAACCGCTGCCGCGTATTCCGCCACTGCGCGGCATTCTCGAACTCGATTACCGCTTTAAAAATTTCAGCGTAAGTCCCGAATTAATTCTGGCAGGCAAACAGGACAGAGTGTTTCGTTTTGAAACGCCGACTGCCGGTTACGCCGTTTTTAATTTGAACGGTTCATACACCTTTATCAAGGGACGCGCCGCCCATATTTTTTCGGTCAACGCTTATAACTTAAACAACAAGCTGTATCGTAATCACCTGTCTTTTCTCAAAGGAATCGCCCCGGAAATCGGGCGCGGAGTCAAATTCAATTACGCTTTAAGATTTTAAATAACCGGTAATTATATTTAGAAAATTTTGTCTTTACCTCTAAAAGGATTTTTTGTTTGTGAGCAGACGAAAAATTCTTTTAGTTTCGATTTGTTCATTTACCACTCAAAAACTCCAAAATGATTTCAACCGATTTTTCCGCCTGATCGGTCGTGAAAATATGGCTTGAATTTTCGAGTTCGACGAGTTTTGAGTTTGAGAATTTTGAATATTTATTTCTTTTTCTCGGCTTCCAAATTAAATTTTTGCAGTAACCATTTTAGAACTGCTTCTTGATCGTTTATTGTTGCTCGTCGAATTTGGGCAAGCAAATGAATTTGATCGGGTTTCGGCAACGCCGTGTTTTGCAAACCTTCGTTACAATTTGTGCAAACGGCGCGAAGATTTTGGGCTGAATCGTCGCCACCTTTTGATTTGTCGAGAATATGTCCCATCGTTAATCTGACGGTTCGATTACTTCCAAACGGATCGGGATCGCCCGCCGCGACTCCGCACATTTGGCAAGTGTAACCGTTTCTTTCCAAAACCCAAGCGCGGGTTTCTTTTGAGATTTCACGGGCAAATGCCGGAACTCGTTTATCGGTTTCCAAAAGATATTGATTCGGTTTTAAGTTCACGCGGTCTTTGTGAGAAAGAATTTGATAACCTTCTTCGTTTCGCAATTCACGAACTCTTCGCGCCCATTCAACTGCGCCGCCGCTTGCTTGTTGAATGTCTTTTGATTCGAGAACTTTGCCGATATTGCTTAAAAAGAATTCGAGTATTAACTGTTTTGAGCCGGGTTTTCGAGCCATATTTTTTCAGAACTAAACTTCAATAGATTTTTGTAATTCAGGTTGAATTACACTTGCGCTTTTCTTGCCCATTTGAACATATTTCGGATTTAATTCAATTAAAACCGCTTTGCGATGTAATTCGTTAGCCACGATTCCGGTTGTTCCCGAACCGCCAAACGGATCGAGAATCAAATCGCCTTTGCGCGAACCCAAAAGAATACATCGCCGCGCCAACTCACGCGGAAATGTCGCCGGATGTCCGTTTCTGCCCGAATCGGGACCGAGAATCCAATAATTACGCAAATTCGCGCCGCTTTCTTCTCTCACGCCGTCAGGATCGTAAAAATATTTCGGTGATTTTGAAAACATAAAGATTTCTTCCGTCGCGTTCGTCGGTCTGTTTTTCACACTTTCGGGCATCGGATTTTTCTTAACCCAAGTTATTTTAGACCTTAAAGTCCAACCGTCAGCCTGTAAAGCGAATGCCACGCGCCACGGCATTCCAAACAAATCCCGATCTTTTAATCCCCAAACATCGGGAACTTTGCAATTACGTTTTTGAATTAGTTTTTTGGTATTGCCGACCATCGCATTCGGTCCGCATTTGCCGACTCCGCCGTTTCTCGCGTAACCGTCACCGACGTTGAGCCAGACAGTTCCGTCTTTTCGCAAAACGCGGTGAACTTCACGAAAGATTTTGACAAGATTTTCAACATAGATTTCCGGCGACGATTCCGCGCCAATTTGTGCTGGATGATCGTAGTCGCGCAATCCCCAATAAGGCGGCGAGGTAACGCAGCTTTGGACGGATTCAGCCGCTAATTTCGGTAATATTTTAAGACTGTCGCCATTCAGGATTTGCAGGTCATTCATTAAAGTTATTTTGACTTAAAATTTATTGACAAGCAATTATTGATTTGAATTCGACTTGAATTTTCAAAAAATCTAAAATTGTTCTAACTGATATTTACGGTTGAGCGGTCGTAAAAATACGACTCGATTTTAATCAATTTTAAGATGAATTTGATTCACTCCAACACAGTTTACGGCATTGACGTTGACCCGCAAACCAGGTGTTCGCATTATCATAGCGACGTGGATGTGATTGCGATTAAATTTAAATGCTGCGGCGATTGGTTTCCGTGTTTTGAATGCCACGCCGGATGCGTTAATCATCCGGCGCAGGTTTGGAATTTGGATGAACACGAAACACACGCGATATTGTGCGGAGTTTGTGGACATCAACTGACGATTACGGAATATCTCGGATGTGCTTCGGTCTGTCCGAATTGTGACAGCGATTTTAACCCGAAATGCGCTAATCATTACGGACTTTATTTTGAAATTTCGGTTAAAACTTCGTTATCATTCAAAAAATCTAAAATCACCTCAACTGACTTTTCGGTTTGATCGGTCGTGAAAATATGGCTGGAATTTTCAAGTTCAACGAGTTTTGCGTTTGGAATTTGGTCGGCGATAATTTTCGAGTTGGCGCACGGGATTAGCTGATCGTTGACACCGCCGATGATAAGCGTCGGGACTTTGATATTTGACAGTCTCGGATGCGTTCCCTGCCACGTCATAATCGCTTGGAGTTGGCGCATAAAATTGGCGGGTGCTGTGAATTTGCCTTCGCGGGCTGCCAAATCTTCAGCGATGATTTCGCGCGGCGTGTTCGGGTCGTAAATAAATTTTGCCATCGCCCAGAAAGCATCTTCGGGCGTGCGGACATTTCCGCCTTGGAGCGCGAACAAAACTTCGGGACCGGGATGCACGGCTTCCGAACCGCCGCAAAATGTGACGGCAAGCGTCAGCGTGCGCGTCATTTCGGGAAGCGAAAGCGCGAATTCCTGCGCGATCATTCCGCCCATAGACATTCCGAGAACGTGCGCCGATTTGACATTTGCCGCGTCCAAAACCGCTTTCGCATCGGATGCCATTGTCGAAATCGTGAAAGGTTCGTCGGACGCGATTGTTTCACCGACACCGCGATTATCGAAGACGATGACGCGATATTTGGCGGCAAGTTGCGGCAGAATTCTGCGCCATTCTTTGTGCGAGCCGCCCAATCCCATAATCAGCAAAAGCGGTTCGCCCGCGCCGTGTTCTTCCCAATAAATTTTCGTTTTGTCGTTGTTTGCATAAGGCATATTTTGATTTTAAATGAAATACTATTGCATGTAAAAAATATATTCGTTAATTTGTTGAAAAATAGCTGAAGAACTAAAAGCAATGCTGATAAAAAATTTTGATAAATTGCCACTAGCTTCAGCCATTGGTATCTACTCATACTTTGCAGATTAAATTTCTTCGCGGCTGTGCCGCCCGATTAGCGGAAAGGCTGTGTCTTTCCGCTAATCATATCCCTGATTTTGAGGCTATGCCTCTGCTGT
>JANMAA010000013.1:0-55451 GCA_031359215.1 Acidobacteriota bacterium
TATGTCGCCGGAACAAGCGCAGGCAAAATCGGATATTGATCAACGCTCGGATATTTTTTCCTTCGGTTGCATTTTGTATGAGGCGGCAACAGGTCGCAAACCGTTTGAAAGCGATTCCATAGTCGATTCGCTTTATCAGATCATCAACGATGAACCCGCGCCGATTGGAAACCTAAATCATTCCGCGCCGGTTGAATTACAAAGTATTATTCGCCGGTGTCTGATGAAAAATCCGAACGAGCGTTTTCAATCGGTCAAGGATGTCGCTTTTGAATTGCGAAAAATATCATCGATCGCACCTGAGATGGATGCGACCGAAATTATTTCATTTAGCGGTAATCCGACTTTGCCCGATGTCAAAAATACTTCTGCTTCCCTTTCCCGACCGCCATCGGAACAACGCCGCCAAGCGACGGTTCTTTCCGCCGATATTTCCGCATTAACCCGACTTCTGGAAACATTCGACCCGGAGGAAATAAATGAAATGATGACCGATTTATGGTCGCAGATCGAAGCGGTCATCGAAAAAAACGGCGGCAAAGTCGAACAGTATTTGAACAATAATTTCGTTGCACTGTGGGGCGCAGACCGTGTGCAGGAAGACGACCCGGAACGCGCCGTTCACTCCGCGTTGGCGTTGCAAAACACCGTCGCCGCATTCATCAAAAATATCAACCTCGACCAATCTCTCAATAATCCATTAAAAATCGGTATCAGCACGGGCGCGATATTTTTCAGCACCAATAGCGAAAGCGGAGTATTTACAAAAACGGGCGCGGCGGCTAATGTCGCCAATCGTTTGGAACAAAATGCACCATTAGGCGGCATACTTATTTCACACGACACTTACCGGCACATTCGCGGCGTGTTTGAAGTCGCCGAAGTCGAATTGCCGGTCGGTGTCAACAGCGTCGCCGAAACGTCGAAAGTATATGCCGTCAAACAGGCTAAACCACGCGCATTCCGGCTCGGCACACGCGGCATCGAAGGCATCGAAACGCGGATGATCGGACGCGAAAGCGAACTCGAACAGATGCTCGACGCGCTTCATCTGGTTATAGAAGACGGTGAAATGCAAGCCGTTACGGTGGTCGGCGAAGCGGGTTTAGGCAAATCGCGTCTGCTTTACGAATTCCGCCAACAAGTTATTCTTCTGCCCGAAAATGTGCGCGTTTTTAACGGGCGGGCGACCGAAGCGATGCGCGGTTTGCCGTATTCGCTTTTGAGAGATGTTTTCGCTTTTCGTTGTTTGATTCAGGATAGCGATTCGGCGGCGGCGGCACGTGAGAAATTGGTGGACGGCATTTTAGATTTGGCAAGTTCGGGCGAATTCGGAATCGACGAAGAAGCCGAAATGAAGGCGCATTTTATCGGGCAGCTTATCGGTTTGGACTTTTCCGCTTCGCCGCATATCAGGGGAATTCTTGACGATGCACGGCAGATACGCGACCGCGCTTTTTATTATATGACACAGTTTTTTTCGACTGTGATGCGCGAAATGCCGATGGCATTATATTTGGACGATTTGCATTGGGCTGATGATGAATCACTCGATTTCTTTGATCATTTCGCTAAAACTTCCATCGAATCGCCGTTGTTGATGTTATGTTTCACACGCCCGACGTTGTTTGAACGCCGACCGCATTGGGGCGAAGGTGAGGAAAATCATTTTCGCCTGTCGCTCAACCCGCTGTCGAAACGAAACAGCCGCCAACTTGTCGAAGATATTTTGCGAAAGGTGGAAAATGTGCCTTCGTCGCTCAGAAATCTGGTAGTTGAAAATGCCGAGGGCAATCCGTTTTATGCCGAAGAATTAATAAAAATGCTGATTGATCGACGAGTGATCGAAACGCATTCGGAAAAATGGCAGGTGAACGAAAGCCGTTTGGGAAAAACAGCAGTTCCGCCGACATTGACCGGCGTTTTACAGGCGAGGCTTGACCAACTGGCAATTTGGGAATGCACCGTTTTGCAGCGCGCATCGGTTGTCGGGCGCGAGTTTTGGGATGGTGCGATTGTTGAGGATTTAGGCACAGAAAACGATGTCCGCGAGGCTTTGGAATCAATGCGCCGCAAGGATTTGATCTATCGCCACGAAACATCGGCGTTTGCTGAAGTTCACGAATACATCTTCAAGCATATTCTGTTGCGCGAAGTGGTTTATGAAACGGTTTTACTGCGTGAACGCCGCGAAATTCACAAAAGTGCGGCATTGTGGCTCATCGAACACGGCGGCGAAAGCGTCGGTAAATATGCGGTGACGATTGCCGAACACTTTGAACAAGCCAAAGAACCAACGCAAGCCGCACAATGGTTCGGACGCGCCGGACATCAGGCACGCGAGGCTTTCGCATCCGAATCCGCCGTCGGATTTTATCGTAAAGCCTTGAATTTATTAAAAGATGCCGGCGCAGATTTGAGTTGGTATGAAGGATTAGGCGAAGTTTTGCGAATGCAGGCGCGGTTCGACGAAGCCATCGAAGCATATTCGCAAATGAAAACGGCGGCAAAAGAAGTAAAGGATAAACTAGCCGAAGCCAAAGCGTGGAATGGTTTGGGTTTTGCCCAACGCGAACAGGGCGACAATCGAACTTCGCTCAAAAGCGCACAAAAAGCGGAAAAACTGGCGCGTGAAGCCGGTAATGATGAAACTTCCAAAACGGAATTGGCACGGGCTTTGTATCGGCAAGCGTGGGCGTTTTACCGGTTGGGAGATATGGAAAAAGCCGTCGCGCTAGGTGAAGACGCATTGCTTTTAACTGCTGAATTGGGCGAAACTGGGCGGCGCGAACAGGCGCGGAGCTTAAATCTGCTCGGTGCTGCATATAATGTTTTGGGACGATTTGAACAAGCTGATAATTGCTACCAAAAGGCTTTGACATTATTTCGTGAATTCGGCGACAAGCGCGGCGTTGGCGGCATTTTGAATAATTTGGGTGAAAATGCCGATTCGCGCGGCGACACGGCAACCGCCATCAAACACTATCAGGAAGCACTCGCCATTGCCCGCGAAAACGGTGAACGGGTGTTGCAGATAGTTTATCAAAGCAACATCGGCGGTTTGCGGCTCAAATTAGGGGATTTTGCAACGGCGGAAAAAGATTTGCGCGAATCGATCGAAATGGCTGGCAACGTCGGACATTTTACGACTTCGGAAACTTATCGCTTTTTAGCCGAAGTTCTGCTCGCTCAGGCTAAAACTGCCGAAGCATTGCAAACAGCGCAAAAAGCAATCGCTCTAGCCGAGGAAACGGAAAATCAGGAACATCTCGGCAATGCGTGGCGCGTTCTCGGCATTATCGCGGCAACCCGGGAAAAACCTGTCAAGATAAACAAAAAATCAATGACCGCCCAAGAATGTTTCGCCGAAAGTCTGCGGATTTTTACCGACACGAAAATGGAAGCCGAACGCGCCCGCACCTTGCGCGATTCGGCAAATGTAAAAGGTTAAAAGTTATATCATACGGCATCTGATTACCGATAAACAATAAACTCCACGATTGTTGCATTAGCAAAAAACGATAATTTTAAGAATTGGAAAATAGTTTTAAGTTCAGAGTTCAAACTTCAGTTTGCGGCAAAAGTGAAGCGAAGCGAAACTTTTTTCCTACTGCGGCAACTGCCGATTTCATCAAACGGGCGCGAAATGCAAAGAATTTCCAAAACGCTTCGCTGTCGGAAAAAGCAAACTGAAGTTTGAACTCTGAACGCGAAAAATGTGTTGTTTAATTTTTAGTGTGAAATCGCATTAAACAAAAGCGGAAACGTCGCCAACGATTGCCCGCGATATTGCGGGCGAAAGCCGAATAACACGATCTTTCCTTTGCCCATTTTGAATTCAACTAACGCGGCTTTGCCCGCAAGTTTTTCCGCGCCCAAAGCCCAGCCCGACAATAAAATATTTTCGGGTTTCGACGGATAACGGGCAATGATCTTCGCGTTGGTCATATCGGTTATTTCAAACGCGGGCGAATCTTCAAACCACGCGATTGATTCTTTCGGCATTCCTTTGGCAATCGGGTGCGTCGTATCAATTTCAGTTCGCAGAATCGAGCCGGGAATGTAAAAATCCTTGCGCGGCAAACCTTTCGTAACATCTTTGACCGGCAGATTAAATTGTTCGATGGCGAAATCCGAAGCGCGATTGAGAAAGACGAGTGTGCCGCCCGCTTCGACAAATTTCTTCAAATTCGCCACGCCGTCCGCGCCGATTCCGCCCGTGTATTCGTCGGGCATCGCGCCCTTCGGATAACCGTTTAAGATTTGATTCGGCGATTGGTCAGGGAAGATGATTGTGTCGGTTATAGAGAATAGTTCGTTTGCTTTTATATCTCTATTAGTGATTGATTGATATTTAAACGGTTTACCAATTATTTCCGAAATTTGAAAATCGAATTTATCAAAAATCCATCTTGTCCAACCTTCATCCATTGATGGAATATCTGATTTGTAAAGCATTTTAGTAATAATTGGTTCATTTGGAATTCCTGCTCCGTATCCTGATGATGTCGGTTTTTCAGGAACTTTAAATGATTTGTAAATTTTTTCGACCTTTGTTCCAGTCAACAATGCTAAATTATGAGCAGTTACATCATAAGGTGGAATCGGATTGCCTTTTTCATCTCTTAAATTCGGATATAATTGCGGTTCAATCATCGCTTTCGCAAAACTTGCATAAGGCTGATTTAATAGGATTACACCTGTAAAATCTTTGTAGGTATTTCCATCAAGAGTGAATTCCTTGACCAGTTTCACCTCGACTCCGGCATTTTCCAAGGTTCTTAACATACTACCCCAATTTCTGTTTTCGTTTTCTGAAGAATAAAATGCTATTTCATTACTGAAATGTTTTGGCGGCTTAATTACATAAGCAAATAATTCGCCGTCTTTGCGTTGTTTAACAGCTTCTTTGCCAATCGCATAAAATCTCGAAAGCCATTTCGCACGGTTTTCCGAAGCGTGTTTCATCAAACTGAACGCGGCGGTCGTCATATAATTCGTGATGTCGCGCAAGTGCCATTCGCCGCCTTTCCAGACGGGCGCGAAGTTTGGCGTTTCCTTTTTTGCGTCGTAGCCGAGGCTGCCGCGCAGGTTTTCAAACTTGACGGTAATCGGCGTGGCGAGTCTTGCCGAAGCGGTTTCGGACAAAATCCGCACGCCGCCGTGATAGTGCGAATAGGCGCGGGCAGGTGTCCAAGCGTCGTAGGTCGAATCGGTCGTAATTCCCGCAAAACCTTTGCCGCGCAAGTCTTTGGCGACGTAATTTCCGAGTTCGGTAAAACCTTCGACCAATTCCTTCGGCACATTCGGTTCGACCGGCGCGAGATACGGCGGCAGAAACAGACGTGCGCCAAACGCGCCTTGCTGATGGATGTCGTTGACGATCTGCGGATGCCAGACATTGTGAATATATTGCACCGTGAGCTGCGTTTCGATTTGCGTGAACGCATACCAATCGCGGTTGTCGTCGTGTCCGACGTATTTGTGATAAAGTTCGGGCGGCTCAGTGCCTTCAAACGGTGTGCCGAGCGTTTTGTCATACCAATTTTTGATAATGTCCACGCCGTCGGGATTCAAACTCGGCACGAGCAGAATAATCGTATTATCTAAAATTTTCTGCGTTTCCGCGTCCGCCGCATTCGCCAGTTTGTCGGCAATCAGCATCGAAGAAAGATAACTGCCGACTTCGTTCGAGTGAACGCCGCACGTTATCAGCACAATCGTTTTGCCCTGTTTGATAAGTTCATCAGCGAGTTTCTGATTGGATTTTATCAAGCGCGGATCGGCGAGTTTGGCGTTGATCGCTTTATATTTTTCGAGATTCTTTAAGTTTTCAGGCGAGGAAATAGTAGCGTAAACAAACGGGTTGCCGAGCGTCGTTTTGCCAATTTCCTGAAACTGCACACGGTCGCTTGCCGCGTCAAGTTTCTGAAAATACTTTACAGTCTGCGCCCAACTCGCCAATTTGCGGTCATCTCCCGGCGTAAAACCGAGAACATCACGCGGCGCGGGAATAGTTTGCGCTAAAATGTTCAGAGAAAGAATAAGTAAAAGAACAAGAGAACCGAATGATTTTTTCATAGTTTTTTGACTCCGATTGGTTTTTTGATTTTAAACCATTTTCGCAACTATTTGCACCAACCTATGCGAATTCCTGAATGGATTTAATACAATAAGTTGTATATGATTATATCACTTCCGGCGTAATGTTCTTCTAAATGCCTTATTCTAATGGCATTTTGTTAAGGCATAATGTTTGCAATAACACATATCAGCAGGCGGGAATATGTTTCTAAGGGAAGTGTGCAGGGTAATTTGCGAGACTCAATCCCAATTTAACAACGCGAACCCCAAATATGTACACTCCTTTACGAACTAATTTCCGCCTTTTGAATTTTTATCGACCAAACCAATAGGAGTTTTAATTTATGCAAGACGTGCAAAATATTCCGCCGCCGGATGTGAATTCAACTGAAAGAGATAATGATTTTGGCAATCATTCCGATCTTGACACAAATTTGGACAATGAGAATATCGAAAAACCGGACGAAGCGATTCCGGTTCCGCCTGATCAACAGCCGGTTGTGCCGATTAAAGACCCGCCGGATGTTAATGATCCTCCGATTGGCGAAGACAGCGACGAACCCAAAAGAATAGCGTAAGATTTCCGGGCGGAAAATAAGAACTATGTTTTTATTTTCCGCCTTTTCATTGTTATATTATCCCTCAAAATATATTTTATTCAGGTTCACTTGACATTCATTTCATTTGTAACTAATCTTATTACAGTTATGGCGGCTAACAGTCAATTTGCAATTGCGATACACGTTTTAACGATTCTTGCCAAAAGCGGCGATGAGCGTGTTAAATCGGACTATATCGCGGGAAGCGTAAATACCAACCCGGTTGTCATTCGTCGGCTGTTGAGCAATCTGCAAGATGCAAATTTAGTTGTTTCACAAGTTGGCGCAACAGGCGGAACATCGCTGGCTAAACATCCGAAAGATATTCGTTTATCGGAAGTTTATAATGCTCTGCCGTGCGGCGAGATATTTGCATTACACTCGAAAGAACCGGATCAGAATTGTCCGGTTGGAAGAAATATGGCGGCTTTTTTGTGTAGTTTGCAGAAAGAGATCGATAAGACGATGGAAGAAAAACTCAATCAATATACGTTACGCGACGTGATTGAGAAAATTGACGAAGCCTAAAAATTTTTATTCTAAACTGTATCAAAAGAGGTTACAAAAAGGTTAAATATGGAAACGAAAACAGAAAAAGAAAAATTAAGCAGAGAAGCTATTTTGGCACAATTAAACTGGCGTTATGCAACAAAAAGTTATGACGCTAAAAGAGAAGTTTCAGCCGAAGATTGGGAAACTTTGGAGCAATCATTGATTCTTGCTCCTTCCAGTTTCGGGATTCAGCCTTACAAATTTATCGTCATTACCGACCGGGAAACAAAGGAAAAACTGAAACCGGCGGCTTGGGGACAGACGCAAATTACGGACAGTTCTCACCTTGTCGTGTTCGCTTATAAAAAAGTTTTGACCGATTCCGACATCGAACATTTTACCGTCCGCATCGCCGAAGTTCGCGGTGTTTCGCGTGAAACTTTGACCGATTACGAAAATGTAATGAAAGGTTCGGCAAAAAAAGCGGTTGATGGCGGCTATATTGAAACGTGGAATTCACGACAGGCTTATCTTGCGCTCGGCTTTTTGCTGGAAACGGCGGCACTTTTGAACATTGACGCAACGCCGATGGAAGGTTTCGATCCGGCGCAATTTAACGAAATTTTAGGCTTAACCGATTATTCGGCAGTCGTTTTGGCGGCAGTCGGTTATCGTAATGCAGAAAGCGATTGGCTGGCAAATTTGCCAAAGGTGCGTTTTCCGAAAGAGGACTTGATTGTCCGAATTTGATGCCAAAAAGTTTGAACGATCAAGGGAAGGTTTTATGAAATCACAGTGTTTTACTACAAAAAATATGTATATCCGAAACAGAAAAGTTCCGACAATTTTTCTGCAAATGAATTCGGAACTATTTGGGGTTTACCTGTGGCTTCTAGGGTTTAGCAATATTTTGTCAAAATTGGTTCAATAAAATTTGGAGAGGAATATGATGAATAGCTTTTTAAATAGTTGGTCTCCACGCATTTTGAGTGTTTTGCGAATTATCACGGGATTTTTATTCGTGTGGCATGGTTCGCAAAAACTTTTTAATTTTCCGCCTTCAAGTTCCGCCGGCGCAGCACCGGCATTTATTACATACGGCGCGGGTTCGCTCGAATTTTTCGGCGGACTTTTGATTTTGTTCGGTTTATTTACGCGTTGGACGGCGTTTGTTTTAAGCGGTTTGATGGCGGTTGCATATTTTATGGCGCACGGCTTAAATGCTTTTTTACCAATAGTTAATAAAGGCGAATTGGCGGTTATCTATTGTTTTGTCTTTTTATATTTTTTCTTTGCGGGCGGCGGAACTTGGAGTTTGGATAATTTATTGAGAAAAAAGGACTAAATTATATGAAAGAATATATCGAAAAATCAATGACTTTTGCGGAATATATCAAGTTGATCGACGATCTGCTTTTGGACGGAAAAACGACCGGAAAGAATCAATCGGAGGCAATGTTTAATTACGGCAAACTGAATCGTCAGCGGATGCATCGGCTTGAAAAAACGGTTGTGATGAATGAATCTTTGAAAGAAAAGTCGCATAATAATCAGAGAAAGATGATTTGGCTGATAATTACCGAAGGTTGGTGCGGCGATGCGGCGCAAAATATTCCGATAATCGAAAAAATTGCGGCGGCAAGCGAAAATATCGAAACGCGCTATGTTTTGCGTGATGAAAATTTAGAATTGATGGACGCATATTTAACTAATAATGCGCGTTCTATTCCGAAGTTGATCGCGCTTGACGCGGAAACTTTGCAGGAGATCGGAACTTGGGGACCGCGACCAAACATTGCGATGAATTATTTTTATGAAATGCGTGAATCCGGTTTGGAGAAACCGCAAATGATGGAAAATCTTCAGCGCTGGTATATTGCGGATAAAAATCAAGCGATTCAACACGAATTTGAAAGTCTTTTCGATGATTGGGCAATCCATAAGGAAACTGCCGCACAACGGTAAGATTTTGAATTAATAAAACACTATTTTAGGAGAATGATGATATGAATAAACTGGTGCTCGGAGTTTTATCTTTAACGGTATTTTTAGCGGCTTGTGAAGATCCGGCGGCAAATAAACCGAAGGCAACGACGACAAATTCAACCATGAATTCAGCGACGGCGGCAACACCGGCGAACCTAAACACGGCTCCGCCGACAACGAAAATGGAAACCAAAGGAACGGCTTTACCTTTGACGGCGGAGAATTCAAAGGTCGAATTTACCGGATCGAAGGTTACAGGAAAACACGACGGCGGATTTAAGGTTTTCACGGGAACGATAGATTTGGTCAATGCTAAACCGGAAGAAAGCAGTGTTGCGGTCGATATTGATGTGAATTCGGTTTTTGTGGATGACGAAAAGTTAGCCGGACATCTGAAATCGGCTGATTTTTTTGATGTCGAAAAGTTTCCGAAAGCATCATTTAAATCAACAAAAATTGTTCCCGACACTGCCAAAGGTGCGGGAAATTATACGGTTACGGGCGATTTCACGTTGCACGGACAAACAAAAGCAATCACGTTTCCGGCAAAAATTACGGTAAATGATGCGGAAGTTGCGGTCGAAGCGGAATTTTCCATCAACCGCAAAGATTTCGGTATAGTTTATGCCGGAAAAGCCGATGATTTGATTCGTGATGATGTTGTTATTCGACTTAATTTAAAAAGTTCGAGAAAGAAATAAAAGTTTTAACCGCGAAATACGCTAAATACACTAAAATTTTCCTGTCTTTTTTAGTGTGTTTTGCGTATTTCGCGGTTAATTTTAAAATTATGAAAGCATTTGAAATACAAGAATTCGGGATTGAAAATCTGGCATTGGTCGAGCGTGAAACACCGCAACCGAAAGAAAGCGAAGTCCTAGTAAAATTCCACGCCGTATCATTAAATTATCGTGATTTGATGATGGTTAAAGGTTGGTATAATCCGAAGTTAAAAACACCGCTCGTGCCTTTTTCGGATGGCGCGGGCGAAGTCGTCGAAATCGGTGCAGCGGTTACGAGATTTAAAATCGGTGATCGTGTTATACCGATTTTTATGCAAGGTTGGATTGACGGCGAAGTCGATCATCAAAAGGCGCGAACTACGCTTGGCGGCGATTTGGACGGCGTATTGCGCGAATTCGGCACGTTTAACGAAAACGGCTTGGTCTGTATTCCCGATCATTTTAGTTTTGAAGAAGCAGCGACCTTGCCGTGCGCAGCGGTAACGGCTTACAACGCACTTTTTTGTTCGGGTTCGCTCAAAGCTAACGAGTCGGTTTTACTTCAAGGGACGGGCGGCGTTTCGATTTTTGCTCTGCAATTTGCGAGCGTTTATGGAGAACGGACGATCATTACATCTTCGAGCGATGAAAAATTGGAACGCGCTAAAACAATGGGCGCGGACGATTTAATTAACTATAAGACGACGGAAGATTGGGACAAAGCAGTGTTGGATTTAACTGAAAAACGTGGCGTTGATCACGTTGTCGAAGTTGGCGGCGCAGGCACAATGCCGAAATCAGTGAACGCGGTAAAAATGGGCGGACATATTGCGGTCATCGGCGTTTTATCGAGCGGCGAAGGCATCAATCCCGTCAAAGTTTTGCAAAAATCCATCAAAATGCACGGGATTTTCGTCGGTTCACGACAGATGTTTGAAGATATGAATAGGCTGCTCGCACTTCACAATCATTTGAAACCCGTGATTGATAAAAATTTTGAATTCGGCGAAGTCAAAGACGCACTCAAATATATGGAAAGCGGTTCACATTTTGGCAAAATCGTGGTAAAAGTTTAAGCAAATAATTAATAAAGCCATTTATTTTCAAGAAGAATAATGATAGGCTAGTCGCGTTGTTATTCCCCCGAAGAATTTATAGGACAACCGCTTAAACCGAAAGCGCGTCCTAATTTTTGATGTATGCCCCCGTTGATACTAAGTTGAGTATTTACAGAAAATAGGAGAAAAGAAATGAATAAAATGAGGAGTATTAGATTTTTAGTAGCGATTTTAGCGATATTTTTAGCGTTCGGAGCCGTTGATTCTTTTGCCCAAAAGCGCAAACCGACGATTCGCCGAAAGACGACTGTTAAAAAAACCGTAGTAACAAAGAAGCCGGTAATCAAGCTATATACGGTTCAAAGCGGCGAAAGATTTCGCGTCAGAATGAATGAAACGATTAGTTCAAAAACGGCTAAAGTCGGCGATACCTTTACGACAACCGTAACCGAACCGGTTTACGGAGATAACGGCAGTGTCGTTATTCCGACGGGAAGCACGGTTATCGGTCGGGTTGACTCGGTCAAACAGGCAACCAAAGGCGGAAATCCGGGTTCGATGGATGTAAGTTTTACCGAAGTAAAATTGCCCAATGGAACGCGCCGCGCGATTAACGGTTCGCTGACTGATCTGAGTACCGACACGGCGAAAAGCGACGCGGAAGGCACGGCTTCAGGCGATAAAACAAAAAATCGTAAACTCATCTTTATCGGCGGCGGCGGTGCCGGCGGAGCAGTTATCGGCGGAATCGCGGGCGGCGGAAAAGGCGCGGTCATCGGCGGACTTATCGGTGCCGGCGCGGGACTTCTCGGTGAAAGACTGACCAAAGGCGAAGATGCCGAAGTCAAATCAGGAACCGAATTCGGCGTTTATCTGAATCAGTCAATTTCACTACCGAAATTTGTCGAAGCGGATACTCCAAACAATCAGTAGGGTGTATATATTTTAGTAAAGCAATATAACCCCGAACCGTTAAGAGCAAATTAAAAGAGGCTGTCTGAAGAAACACTTTTCAGACAGCCTCTTTTAATTTGCTCTCGGCTTCTTAGCTTCACATTATCAAAAAAATGGAAACCTATCCATTTTGTTGGATAATGCCCAAAATATTTTAAGAAACATTTTGCTCATATTTTGATCAAGTAAAAAATCATCGCTTTATAGTAAGTAGTTGAATTCCAGGAGAGTATTTGGATAAGCATTCTTAGGTTTTATTTCAGAATTAACTCTTTCCTGCTCTCTCAAACTTACTGTTATTAAGTATTTTGCGCTATTTGATTCTATCTATCTACTAGATGTAATAATCATTTACTACTGCGAAAAAACATATTTCGATTAGCTATTTATTGATTGATAAGTCTTAATCCAGGCACTCGGCATAAATTTTTAACACTTATTTTATCGGGTAAACTATTACCAAAAAGCAATGGCACAAATTTTGCGTTTGAAAAATGTCGATTCAACAAATCGCCATTCCAATTTAAAAAAAACGCAATAGAGGGAGAAGTTAAAGATGAATAAACTTTTATCGTTAGTTTTAACGATGTTATTTAGTGTCATTATTACCTTGGGACAAACTCCGACGGGTAGTTTGTCAGGGGTTGTATCGAGTTCGGATGGAGTTCTGCCGGGTGCTTCGGTTGAAGTAAAATTCAACTCAACCGGTAAAACGCAAACTGCCGTTAGCGATGATAGCGGAGCATTTGCATTTGTCCAGCTTCAACCCGGAGAATATACCGTAACAATCACGTCTAAGGGCTTTAAGACGTTTATTGCAAATGATGTCAAGATTGACATCGGTCGTGAATATTCGCTTAATCGAACCCTTGAAATCGGAACGGTTCAAGAAAGCGTAACGGTAACGGCAGGTGCCGATGTTATTACATCAACATCTGCTCAAATTACGAGTGTAGTAAGTCCGCAACAAATTTTGTCGTTGCCGCTGATTACCCGTAACCCGCTTAATTTAACTACGCTTCAAGCCGGTGTTCAGAGCAATCCGTTTCAAAATACTTCTATCAATGGACAACGCACGACGGCAACCAATATAACGCGTGATGGAATTAGTATCAATGACCCGTTCATTAGAACTAACGCAACTGATTTTGCTCCCGGCAGACCCTCGGTTGATGATACAGGTGAATTTACCATTTCGACTTCCAATCAAGAATCCGATTCGGGTTCGGGCGGTGCCCAGATCACACTCGTAACCCCGCGCGGAACAAATCAATTCCATGGCGCACTATTCGCGTTTAATAGAAATTCAGCATTTGAAGCAAACAATTTCTTCCGTAATCGAACTCCGACAAATCCTGATGGCAGTCAAGCTACGGTAGCTAAAGCACCTCCATTCCGTAATCGTAATCAATATGGCGGAAAAGTTGGCGGTCCGGTTCCGGTTCCCCATTTTGGCGAAGGCGGACCCGTTTTTGATCGTAACAAAGGTTTCTTCTTCTTTGCATATGAAAGTGTCAAAGACCCGCGATCAGCTATCGGAACGAGAACAGTTTTAACACCGTCCGCAATTGCCGGTAATTTCAATTTTACCCGCGCGGCTGCGGGCAATCCCGTCAGCAGCGGCGGGCTTTCCTGTCCAAGTGGAGCTGCCGGAAGCACCTGCACAGTAACAAATCTTTTGGCATTTGCCAGAGCGCAAGGACTTTCGGGAATTCCAACAGCGATTGATCCGGTTATTCAGGCAAGAATTTTGGCAATTACGCCGGCTGGTAATACAAATACTCTCGGTGACGGTCTGAATACGACCGGATTTCTTACAAACCGGGCATCAAATCAAACTTTGGATACCTATACATTTCGTGGTGATGCTGATTTGACCGAAAAAGATTCGGTCAGCGGTACATTTAGCTACAATCGTGAAGATAATTTACGCCCTGATGTAGATGTAGCCACGACCGGACTTACGCCGAATACAACCCAATTTTCGGCAAATGAACAGATAACTCTTTCATATCGCCGTATAATTTCCAACAATATCGTTAATGAATTTCGCTGGGGAAGATTTAAAAACGATGTCGTTTTTGACCGCATCAGTGATAATCCGTCGTTCTTACTACAAACACCGGCAACCACCAGTACCACACTATCTGGCGGGTTAATCACTAACATAGAGGATATATTTCAGGATCAGGGACGACTCAACCGGGTTACAACATTTGCTGATAATTTCAACTGGATTGTTGGCAAGCATTCTCTGAAATTCGGCGGGCAATATCAGAAATACGAAGTTGCTTCTTTCAATGATGCTTTTATTATCCCCGGATATAATATCGGATTGAATAGTTTTACCGGAAGTTTGGCAAGCACGAACTTTGCCAATGTCGGCGGCACCGGGTCACTTATCAGCACTGCTCAATTGGGAACCGCCAATAATTTGCTGGCTCTTTTAGGCGGAATTCTCAATCGAGGAACTCAATCATTTAATCAGGAAGATATTGCATCTCCATTTGCACCGGTCAGACAACTGGCACCTTTTACAAACTGGAATCACGCGGTTTTTGCTTCGGATAGATGGTCTGTTACCAACGGATTAACGGTCAGTTTTGGTGTTCGTTGGGAATTGTTCCCACCATTGCGATTAGACAACGGATTAGCTTTGGAACCGGTTATCACCGATCCGAACAACCCGACTGCCTCGCTGTTAGGCGGAAACGGTTCGTTCAATGTAATCGGAACGAATGTCGGACAGGCATTTCGCTTCTATAACTTCGACAAGAATAATTTTGCACCATCAGTCGGTGTTGCGTGGTCGCCGAATTTTGAGTCGGGAATCGGTAGATTCATCTTTGGTTCGGGTGGTAAATCAGTTATTCGCGGAGGATATAGTGAAGCGTATTTTAACGATTCGATCATTACGACGCTTAACAATACTCTGACCTCGGGCGGCACCGGAAATTTCGGTTTAGGACGCTCTACTTTGACATCTATTGGTCCTACGGGAACTAACGAAATCAATGATCGCGCAAGCGGGAATTTGACACCTGTGGTTGCTCCGACGGGGACCATCTTGCTTCCGCGGACTTTTCTGCAAAACAATACGAGTACCCAAGGATTCTTCGGAAACGCCGGGGCGATTGATCCAAATTTACAAAATCCGTCAACTAAACAATACAGCGTTGGATACCAACGTGAATTCTTTGGAAATACGGCGATTGAAGTTAGATATGTCGGAACCAGTAGCAACAATTTAGCGAGAGGTGTCAATCTTAATGAAATCGATGTTGTAAGCAACGGATTTTTAGATGATTTCAGACGCGCTCAATCCAATTTTGGATTAACCGGCACGGCATTTTGTAATCCGGCAACTGTCACCGGCTGTCAAGCACTTGCGCTGTTTCGTAATACTGCTACCGGAACTCCTCCGCTTCGTGTAGGAACCGGTGTTTCGACTGCTACTTTCAATAGTAACTTGCAGCTTGGAACAGCTGCCGATCTTGCTCAGTTATTCGTAGCTAATAATCTGAACAACCATCCGACTGTGGCAAGCCCGAACAATGTCCCGTTTGTCAGATTCTATCAGAATCCAAATATCGGACAAATCGAATTTTTCACTAATGACGGTAGCTATAACTACAACTCATTGCAATTTGAAGTTCGTCGTCGATTTAGTAAGGGTTTGTATTTGCAGGGCAACTATACCTTCTCGAAAAATTTGACTGACACCATTGGAACAAGTCAAAACAACTTCGAGCCGTTCCTGCAAAATAACAACCGGAATTTGGACAAACAAAGGGCTGACTTTGATCAAACCCATACCATCAACTTTAATGGCATTTATCAATTGCCATTCGGCAAAGGCAAACCGTTCTGGAATGAAGGCAGTTTGTTGGACAAATTTGTTGGCGGATGGGAATTGTCCGGGCTATTTCAATGGGGAACCGGTTCTCCGATTACCTTCGTTGATGGATTAGGAACGCTTAACCGTGGAACTTTTGCGGGCAGACAAACTCCGCTTAGTAGCTTGTCAAATGCCCAGATTCGTGCGTTGACAGGTGTTTTTGAACAAAACGGAAGAATTTACTTTATTAATCCTTCAATCATCAATCCTAATGGAAGAGCTTCTGAAGGACCGATTAATGCGACAAACCCACTTAGTACACCGTTTGCCGGACAGGTATTTTTCAATGTTCCCGCAGGTAGCACCAGTGGCATCGGAAGAACACTAATAAACGGTCCGAGAACGTATAATGTCAATACCGCCGTTTTGAAGAATATTAGATTTGGTGAAACTATTCGTGTTCAATTACGAGGCGAAGCATTTAACCTTTTCAACAATACTAATTTCTTCAACAACACCCAATTTTCCAACATTCGTTCGACTACCTTTGGACAAATTACAAGTTCAGGGGCTGCTCGAATTTTGCAATTCGCCTTTAGATTTGAGTTCTAATGCTCGGTTAAACCGAATTTTACAGGCGTTGTCTTTCATTAGACAACGCCGTTTTTTTTTGTCTTGTGAACCGACTAAATTGAGGCTCTGAATAGTCAGTAGAGCAACAACGCTAAATTAAAACATATAACCTTACTTTAAGATATTGTCCCGTGATATTATTTTTACTGTGAAAGATTCTCAAAATCACAATTCTCTAGCATTAATCCCACTCGGCGCAGGTGATTTGATTGATCGGGCGGTTCGGTTTTACCGGCAAAATTTTTGGACGTTTGTGTGGATTGCCGCGCCGCCGGTTATTGTCGGGACGTTGGTTTCGATTGGTTGGAGAATACTCGGGCGTGAATTGTTTTCCGTCGGGGCGACTCGTAATGCTGAAGATTTAGTTGTCTATTATCAATTTGTCGGATTTGGCAATATGGTAATTTTGCTGACGGAAGCGGTGGCGGCTTTGATCGTAATGGGCGGTGCGTCGCGTAACTTTGTTCGTCATCTGCTGTTTGGTGAACCGATAAATTTTCGGGAAACTTATCGAAATGCGCGAAAAAGATTGGGCGGTTTGATCGTTGCTTCGAGTTTTATCGCAATTTTACTAGGCATTATCGGTACGTTTATTTTTTCCTTCGGACTAATTTTCGGCTTTATCGCCGTCGCTCTTGCCGTTGCCGTTTTTAGTTTTTCGACCTTTGTAGCAACTAGCGTATCGGTTATATTGGGTGTCGGTGTTGCCTTTTTGACAGGTTGGCTGTTCTTTCTTATAGCATCCCGGTTTGCCTACATTCCGCAAGTAATGCTGGTTGAGGGGCAAGGCTTTTTTTCGGCTATCAGCAGAAGCACATCGCTTGCCAGCGGAAACGTCAAACGGCTTGCCGCGCTCTTTATATTTACAATCATTGCGACATATTCGGCGTTGTCGCTTTTGTATGTTCCGCTTGGTTGGTATGCTTATTTGCAGGGCGTTCAGATTCTTTCATTCGACGCGGACACGATTCCGGCGTGGTATGAAATTGCCAGCCAATTTATCGGTCAAATAAGTTTTATTTTGCTGTTGCCGGTGTGGATGATAGGTTTGTGTCTGCTATATGTGGATGAACGGGTGCGGCACGAAGGTTATGACATCGAATTGATGGCGGCACGGCGGTTGGGCGAAATTCCGGCTGTTCCGCATAATTTTGTCAATCCCTTACAACCGGCTTTGGCACAAAATCAAATACGAAATCAGCCTCAAAAACCAGATATGTCAGTGCTTGGACTAAAATAGTAATAGTGAAATAGATTTTGGCGCTTCCTGATGAAATTACCGACAAATACAAAGCATAAAGTTCGATTATATCCGATAAAAATGTTCTCGGTAATTTGTGTTTTTTATCTGGCATTTTCTACTCCGCCGGTTTTCGCCGCAACTTTGTCAGAATATAAAGAAAACATCGAACATTTGAAAACAGATATACTTGCCATTCTCGATGAAGATTGGACGGCGGCTGAAAAGCAGGAATTTGAACGCGAATTTTTGACGGAAATTCCGCAACTTCTTCCTGACACCGAAAAAATCGAATGGCAAGGAACAACCGTCGAAACCGATTATCGTTGGCTGGCGGACAAAATCGAAGAATACAAAAAAGAGTCGAAAAATAATTCAAAGAAAGAAGCGATTTTGACCGAGATTTACGAAAGATTGGACGCGATCGAGCAAAAGATCGAGCAACTTGAAAATCCCGCCGCAGAAACTCGCACAAAAGACGAAGACAAACAAAAATTAGCGGAAATTTTGCAGCGTGAAGAATATCAAAAACCGGAGACGCAGCAAGAAAGTTTATTTCAAAGAATTTATCGAAACATTTTAGATTGGCTGGCGAAAATGTTTCCGCGCCCGGATTTGCCTGATGTTCCTGAAAATCAGGTGCAATCGATTCCCTTCGTTTTGCAGATAATTCTTTACGCTTTGGTTTTGGGTTTGATCGGCTTTTTGGTCTATAAATTCGCGCCGTTTTTTGTCAGTCGTTTTCGCCAACGGGAAAAGAAAGTCAAAAAAGAGCGTATTATTCTGGGCGAAAAACTGCTCGTTGATGAAAACGCGAACACTCTTTTTGACGAAGCCGAAAAATTGGCGCGCGAAGGCAATTTGCGGGGCGCGATTCGCAAAGGTTATATCGCGTTGCTGTGCGAATTGAGCGACCGAAAAATCATCGGTTTAGCCAATCATAAAACCAATCGTGATTATCTGCGTGATGTCCGCAAACGGCACGAACTATATGAAAATATGAACGGCTTAACTGCCAACTTCGAGCGTCATTGGTATGGCTTCGATGCAGTGAACGAATCGGATTGGGAAAGTTTTCAACAAGAATACCGGAAGACAGTTAGCAGTTAGCAGTTAGCAGTTGATAGAAACATTTTTACTGATAACTGATAACTGATAACTGATAACTGAAAAAAACGTGCGTCAACAAGTTCTCATATTTTTAGGTTTTATTTTTCTGATAACTTTGCTTGTCGGGCTAAATGCCGCGTCTTATACACAAAAGGAAAAAACGCCTGACAACGAGATTTTTCCGAATCGTTCAACTTACAGCACGGGCGCGACCGGAACGCGGGCATTTTATGATTTATTGGCGGAATCAGGACGCAAAGTTACACGTTGGCAAGAATCGCCTTCTCTGCTTTTGTCAAATAATAAAAATAAACCGTCAACTTTTGTCATTGTCGGGCAGATACGCCGTGAGTTTGATGAAAAAGAGGTTGAGCAACTTCTCAACTGGGTTTCAACGGGCGGAAAATTGGTGATAATTGATCGTGAACCGCCGAAAGAATTGGTTACGACCACGGCTAATTGGAGCATTTCAACCGAACCTTCGACCGAAAGACCGCTTTTTCAAACCGATCCTTCCGATCAAAAACAAATGACGGAAAAAACGGTTGCGGCAAAGTCTGTGCAACCGACGATTTTCACACAGAAAGTAAATGCCGTTCAGTCTTCGCGCTTTGCTTCTTCAGTAAAACTTGAACGGTTTTTCGATGTTAAACCTCCAAAGCCAACTCCTTTTCCAATCATCGAAAAAGATGAGGAAGATTACGAAGACACTAATCCGCCGCCACCGCCGCCAAAACAAACATCGCAGACCATAAAAACTGCACCAACCGCTTCCGCGCCGGCGACCTCGCCCGAAGAAATCGAAACGCCTGCTTTGATCGCGCCGGTCGTGCATTTGGCTAATGAGCAGAAAAATTTGCTGGTTGACGTGCCGTTCGGTGCGGGAGAAATCGTCTATTTAACCGATCCTTTTATTGTTTCAAACGGCGGAATCAGTTTGGTTGACAACGCCCAACTCGCCATCAATGTCGTCGCTTCACGCGAAGGCATTATCGCTTTTGACGAATATCATCAAGGTTTCGGCGCGGGTGAAAATCGCTTATTGAGCTATTTTGCGGGAACGCCGTTGATAGCGATATTTCTGCAATTTGCGGTTTTGGTCGGCTTGATCTTGTTCACGAATAGCCGCCGTTTTGCGCGTCCGTTGCCCGAAAATGAGCCGAATCGCCTGTCAAAACTTGAATATGTTTCGGCAATGGCTGAACTTCAGCAACGCACCAAAGCGTTTGATCTGGCGATTGAAAATATCTATACGGATTTTCGGCGGCGCACGGCGCGACTTGTCGGCGTTGATAATTTCACGACGACGCGGCAGGATTTGGCGAGATTGATTGCCGAACGCGCCAATCTAAAAATTGATCAAGTGGATAAATTGATGTTCAGTTGCGAGGAAATCATTCGCGGCGAACCGACCAACAAAAAAGAAGTTTTACAATTAACCGGTCAGTTGCGGGAAATCGAGGAAAAACTCGGATTAAAAAGAGGCAAAAGCAGGAAGTAAACGATGTCAACAACCGCGCTAATTTTGCTCATCATATTGTTTTTTATAACAAGCGCGATCGGCGTTGTAACCGGCAGTAATTCTTTGATAACTGTTCCCGTGATGTTCCAGTTCGGCATTGACCCGAAAATCGCGGTGGCGACAAATATGTTCGGGCTGACGTTTATGAACATCGGCGCGACAATTCCATTTTTGCGGCGCGGCGCGATCGATACGAAAAAAATCACGCCGTTGATAGTTATCACGCTAATCGCATCGGCAATCGGCGCGTGTCTGGTGTTGCTGATTACGCCCGCGAACATCAAACTGCTCGTTTCGATAGCGATGATTGCCGTAACGATTTTTACTTTGCTAAAGCGCGATGCGGGAGTTGCCGCCGTCGCCGAAATATCAGAACGGGCAAAGATTTTGACATTTATTCTGACGTTTATGCTCGGAATTTACGGCGGACTTTACAGCGGCGGCTATACGACGATGTTGACGGCGGTTTATGTAGCCTTTTTTGGAATGACGTTCAGCGAATCGGTTGCGTCAACCAAACTGATCAATGTTTTTTCGTCTGCAATTGCCACCGTAATTTTTATGTGGCAAGGTTTAATAGACTATAAACTCGGCGTTCTTTTGGCAATTACAATGTTCATCGGCGCATACATCGGCGCACACGTCGTTACCAAATTGAGCGACATTTGGCTCAAACGAATTTTCATTGCCGTTGTTTTAATCTTGGCAGTCAAAACATTACTCGATTTTATTTAAAGTTAGAATTCAGATTTCAAATGCTTAATTACACTCCAACAACCGTTGCACACATCGTCAACGAACTTCGCAAAGTCATTGTCGGGCAGGACGAAGTTATCGAACAAATTATCGTCGCTATATTGGCGGAAGGACACGCGCTCATCGAGGGCGTTCCCGGCACGGCGAAAACATTGATCGTCAAAACACTGGCGCGAATCATCGGCGCACGGTTTTCGCGCATTCAGTTCACGCCCGACCTGATGCCTTCGGATATTACGGGAACGAATGTTTTCAATATGCAGAATTCAGAGTTCAGTTTGCGCCCCGGACCGATTTTTACCGACATTCTGCTCGGCGATGAAATCAACCGCACACCGCCGAAAACGCAAGCTGCGCTGCTCGAAGCGATGGAAGAAAGACAGGCGACGATTGACGGCAAACGCTACAAACTTTCGCCGCTTTTTACTGTCTTAGCAACCGAAAACCCGATTGAATATGAGGGAACTTATCCGCTTCCCGAAGCACAACTCGATAGATTTTTGATGAAAATTTTGATCGGGTATCCGGCGCAAGATGCGGAATTAGAAATTATTTCTCGTTGGGATTCAGGATTTAATTCGCGTCATTTGGAGCAAGTTGATGTGCAAAAATTGCCCGAAGCAAGTTCGATAAATAACTGCCGCAACGAGATAAAAGCGATGCGAACCGAAGCCGGTGTGCAGAAATATATCGTCGAAATCGTCAATAAAACGCGCCATCATCCGACGATTCTCTACGGCGCAAGTCCACGCGCTTCGGTTGCTTTGTTGCTTTGTTCAAAAGCTCTCGCCGCAATTCGCGGACGCGATTTTTCCACTCCTGACGACGTGCGCGACGTAGCAATGCCCGTTCTGCGTCATCGTCTTGCCCTTCGCGCCGAAGCCGAACTCGACGGCGCAACCACCGATGCCGTGATTTCTGATATTATAAAGACTGTAGAAGTTCCGCGATAATATTAGATTATTTTTAACTTTTTACTTTCTAATGTCTTTAGAATACGAAAAATCAGAAGAAAACATACCGCAAATGACACCCGAAGAATATTTGCGGAAAAAGAAGGACGAACTGCGTAAGCGCGCTTACTGGTTTATCGGGTTCGGCGTTTTGATAGTTGCTTTTCACGTTGTTGCAGTATTGATGCAAGCCATCGAACCGCGCGATTTGTTTCGCAGTATTCTTTTTATTCTTGGACTTTTTGCCTTTGTCGGTGGAATTTGGGCAATTTACTATGCGAATAAACTCACGTTTCAAGATTTAATTCCATCGCAAGAAGCAGTTGAATTTGCGCGTCAATCACAAACAGCAAAGCCATATTTTACATATATTTTGGTTGGCGCGATTATCGTTGTAACGCTGGTTCAAATGGCGACGGGTTTGGATAAATCAATCGAAGCGGCGGGTTTTGTCAAACCTGATTTTTTGGAAAAAGGTGAATATTGGCGCATTTTGACCGGCGGCGCACTGCACGGCGGACTTCTCCATATTTATTTTAACGGGCAGGCACTTTACGGTTTTGGAAATTTGATCGAATATCTTTCGAACCGCGCTCATTTAGCGATAGTTTTTGTGTTAGCGATAATCGGCGGCGGGCTTTTAAGTTTGCTCTTTTTGCCCGAAGGTATTTCCGTTGGCGCGTCCGGCGGCATTATGGGTTTGATTGGCTATCTGGCGATTTACGGCTATCGGCGCAAACGCCAACTGCCGCCTGATTTCCTCAAAAGTATGCTGATAAATATCGGATTTATCGCGGCTTTCGGCATCATCGCTTATCAGATCGTTGATAATTTCGGACATCTCGGAGGACTTTTAGTTGGCGCAGTTTATGGATTCATTCAAATTCCAAAAGATTTGCACAAAAATCCGCGCTCCGTCGGCACGATTACGGAATTGTTCGGCTATGCCGCGCTTGGAGTTTTTATTTTTACTTGTATTTTGAGCATTTTGCTCATTCTGCAAGTTGTGAAATTGTAATTAGTCATTATGACGAGAGTTCGCGTTCATCAGCACGTCAATCCGCTTGCGCCGTATTATCGTTTTACGCCGAAACCGCTTGAGTTAGCGAAGGTTTTTGCCAATCCTGATTTGCAATTGCATCTCGATATTGGTTGTGCGCGTGGAAGGTTTTTGCTCAAAATGGCGGAAGTTGAACCGCATTGGAATTTTTTGGGCGTAGAGATTCGTGAGCCTTTAGTCGAAGAAGCAAACCGCATTGCCGAAGAAAACAACCTAAACAATCTGCATTACGAATTTTGCAACGCGACCTATTCGCTTGATAAATTTCTCGAAAAACTTCCCGCCAATCTTCTGCAAACCGTAACAATCCAATTTCCCGATCCGTGGTTTAAGAATAAGCATGCCAAACGCAGGATGGTGAAAGATAATTTGGTCGAAACAGTCGTCGAACATCTCAAAATTTCCGGCAAAATCTTTGTGCAAACCGACATTGAGTTTTTGGCGGATGAAATGTTCGCAATTTTTCGGGAAAACACAAATTTGCGCGAGATTGAAATCAACGAAAATCCGTTTCCCGTAAAAACCGAAAGAGAAACTGCCGTTGAAGAAAAAGATTTACCCGTTTATCGAAGAATATTTGAGAAAATCAAGTGATTTCACAAGTCTGAAAGCAGTTCAGACAAGTCTTGAGAAGTTCCAGACAAGTGTGGAGAAGTTCCAAACAAGTGTGAAGAAGTTCTAAACGAGTGTAGAGAAACTTCACACGAGCGTGGAGAAGTTCTAAACGAGCGTGGAACTTCTCCAAACGAGCGTGGAGAAGTTCCACACGAGCGTAGAGAAGTTCCAAACGAGTGTGGAGAAGTTCCAGACTTGTTTGATAAAGTATTTGACAAGGTAAATTATCTAATGTTCATTTGAAAATAATGAGTAAATAATTTTCTGCCTTTGATTTATCTTCGCCAATGTCTAAAGACTTCTGAAACCGGCGATTTATACAACTTCTTTTAATCTCACCGCATCTTTTCAGGTAAGTTCAGGAAATACAAAAGAAAAATATGAAAAAAAATTTGGTGTTGGCGGCGATTTTCTGTCTGTTGGCGGTTTCGGCTTTTTCGCAAAGCAATTTTGCGCCCGAAATCAAGCGTGTGGCGGTTTTCAAAAATGGTTATGCCTTTACTTATCGTGAAGCCGAAGCCCAAACAAATAACGGTTGGGCATATACAACCAATGCGCCAATCGGGGTTTTGGGAACGGTTTGGGGTTATTCGACTTCGCCGAATGTGCGCGTGATGCAACTTCTCGCTTCCGAAACTGAGAAACGCGGGATTGAGCGTGTTTCAAGTATCTCCGACATTCTTTTGGCAAATGAAGGGGCGCGAATTCGTTTTATTGACAGTTATAGCAAATCTTTTGAAGGAACTTACGAGATTGTCAGCGACAATCGGAATTTTTTGATCGCTCAGAATAATAATAATGAAATCGTCATCGCTTTGAAAACGGAAAGCGGAATAATACTTTTTCCGGCAAATTCTATAAGAAACATCGAGATCATCGGTCAGCCCAAGATGGAAAAGCCGAAGTTGACCAAAGAAAACCGGTTGGTGTTAAAGGTTGAAGGCGCGAAAGACGGACAAAATATCAATCTCGGCATTGCCGCGTTGGAACGCGGTATTCGTTGGATTCCCGCCTATCGCGTCGAGGTCAAAGGCACGCCGATCAAGGAAGTCAAACTCGAACTCGAAGCGATGCTCATCAACGAACTGACCGATTTGAAAAACTCGGAAGTCAATTTTGTTGTCGGTGTTCCGCATTTTCTTTTTCAGGAAACAATGTCGCCGCTTTCGATGAACACGGCATTTGCACCGCCGCGATTCTTACTCAAACGCGATTCAGACACAAGTCGCTTATTCGGCGGATGGTGCTGATGTTTCCGACGCTTCACCAACTGTTACCGGCGAAGAACAAACGACTTCGTTTTCCGCCGAACAATTGTTTTTATACAAAACCGACCAAATCAATCTGAAAAAAGGTGAACGCGCAAGTTTGCGGCTGTTTTCGCTGACCGTTCCGGCAAGCGAAGTTTTTGAATGGACGCTCAACGACGCGCCCGAAACTACCCGCCGTTATCTGGAATATTCAAGCAGTTCGACGACAACGCCTTTGATACAGGATTTATCGAGCAAGGTTTGGTATGCGTTGCGCCTGAAAAATCAAACGGGAATGCCGTGGACAACCGCGCCCGCGTTGAGTTTCCGCGAATGGAAACCGCTTGGTCAGGATATGCTCACTTTTACGCCCGTCGGCGGCGAAAACATTCTCAAGGTTACGCCCGCGACGGAAGTTATCGGCACACACACTTTGGAAGAAAAATCGCGGGTTCAAACACAATTGAAATACGGCGGAAGCACTTACACTTTCGATTTGATAACCGTCGAAGGTTCGATAAAACTAAGAAACATCAAAAAAGAACCTGTCGAACTCGTTTTAACCAGAAATTTGATAGGCGAAGTTATCTCCGCAAGTGATGGCGGCAAAACTTCCCGTGAAGGTTTGAATCTGCAATCGGTCAACCCGAATTCAACGGTAAAGTGGAATTTAATGATCCCAAGCGGGGAAAAAGAAATCAGCTATACCTATAAAATTTATGTGCGGCGGTGAAGAAGCCGGAAAATTTAAACGGTTAAAAGAAAAGTAAGCCTTTAGTTTATTGCACTCAATTAGGTTTAGAGGTATTCTTGATGTTTTTGAAACCTAATTTTTACCTGTTCCCGGGATGCAAAACAAATCGCAGACCGGATGCTCACGATCTGCCCGACTAAATGAATATAAAAACAATTTTCATCAATGAATTCGGACGTTTGCGAAGCGGATGGCGGTTTGCCGTGTTTTTGTTCACCTACTTGGCGGTATCGGTTTTTTTTGAAGAAACCGTTAAATCGCTTCTTTTACGTCTGCCGATTGGGTATTCCGAAGACAGTCTGCTCGGTTTTTTTGTGCCGATCTTTATTTTTGCCGGATTCTCGATTTTCATCGGCTGGCTATGCGGCAAATTTCTCGAAGGTCTGCCGTTTCGCGCACTCGGTATTTGGTTCACTAAAAATTGGCTGAAGGATTTGAGTTTGGGTGTTGCTTTCGGCGCGGCTTCGATTCTGTTGGCGGTAATTGTCGCCATCATTTTCGGCGGTTTGAGTTTGAATTACAATCAAACTCACGGAAGTTCGGCGATCTGGCTGACGCTCTCGACTTCCCTTTTCATTTTTATAGTTGGCGCAGTCTCGGAAGAAACGCTTTTTCGCGGTTACTTATTTCAGACGCTTTCACGCGCAAAACTGGCTTGGCTGGCGATTGTCCTGACTTCCGTGTTTTTCGCTTCGGCACATCTCGGAAATAAAGATGCAAGCTATGTTTCGACATTAAACACGGGATTGGCAGGAATTTGGTTTGGCATCGCTTATCTGAAAACGCGGACTTTATGGTTTCCCATCGGCTTACATTTAGCGTGGAATTGGGTGCAAGGCGCGGTTTTGGGAATTCC
This sequence comes from Acidobacteriota bacterium, assembly GCA_031359215.1. Classification (GTDB taxonomy): domain Bacteria; phylum Acidobacteriota; class Blastocatellia; order Pyrinomonadales; family Pyrinomonadaceae. The sequence continues at coordinate 26,483 of JANMAA010000013.1, forward strand.
CGTCAGCGGAATTACAAATCTGACAACCGCACCGCTTTTTCAAGTTTCCGACTTCGGCACAAAACAAATAACCGGCGGCAACTACGGCATCGAAGGCGGAATCGCCTGCACAATTGCGCTGATAATTTCAGCCTTAGCAATTTGGTTCGCGCCATTCCTAAAACCGACGCAAGAAATGTTAGCGTTGACAAATACCGAATCTAAACGCCGCGTTGATTAAAACATTTATCTCGCCAAAACTCTTTTTGTTGCAAAAAGCAACCAAAATAAAAACCTCTCCGCATCACAGTAAGTTTCAAAAACTTCTTTTAATATCGAAAAATGTCTAGAATTTTAAGCTACTACAATGACTTTGTAAATAATAATAGTGTAAATTATTATTTTACTTGAAAATACTCAAATAGATTATGTCAATTCTAGAATCTCAACTTGAAACGTGGTCAAAGCAAGGAGCAATTCAAACACCTAAAAAATTGCATGAAGATATTCGTAGGGCTTTGAAGCAATCTTGGTCTAGCACTATAGAATTTCCAGAAATTTATTTACAAGGTTCTTACAAAAATGACACTAATATTTATGGTGATAGTGATGTTGATGTAGTTGTGCAATCAAATAAAACATATTATTACGATGTTTCTTCATTACCTAACCATCAACAAAATTTGTTTCAAAGTTCATCAACTCCCGCAACTTATGATTGGGATAGCTTTCGGTCAGATGTTTTAGTGGCTTTACGTCGTTATTTTGGAGACTCTTCTGTTACTGCGGGAGATAACTGCCTTATAATTAAAGATGGTTCAAGTCGCTTAACTGCTGATGTTCTTGTATGTTTCCAATATAGAAAATACATAAATTATTTTAGTTCATATAATGAAAACTTTATTGAAGGTGTTCATTTTTTTAGTTATAAAGGCAATCGTTGGATAACTAATTTTCCAGACCCTCATTATAAAAATGGTGTTCAAAAAAACGCACAATTTGTAACCAATGGTTGGTTTAAACCAACGGTCAGAATTTTCAAAAATGCTCGCACTTACTTAATAAACAAGAATGTAATTTCCAGCAAAATAGCTCCTTCATATTTCCTCCAATGTCTTCTTTATAATGTCCCTGATCGTTTTTTCGGATATTCTTATAATCGGACATTCCTAAATATTTTAACTTGGCTTTACGAAACGGATATTTCAAACTGTATATGCCAAAATGGGCAAATAGATTTGTTTGGAAACACACCTGAACAATGGTCTTTAGGTGATGCAAACATACTCAAAAACGCATTGATAAATTTGTGGAACAATTGGTAAAATTATGCACTCATATGCAACAGATTCAACTGAAAGAAAATCCATACCGTTTTTTATAGCGGCTTTAGGAATTCTAGCAGCTTGGTTATTAGGTTTGATTATTCAGAAAACACAAATATCTATACCTTGGTGCACCAGCAGTGATTGGTTTCTACGGATTATTTTACAAGATTTTTGACACATGGATTTGGCGTTTTGAAACTTTGCGAAAAGTTGGCATTATCAAAATTCCTAATTTAAAAGGCACTTGGCAAGGAAATATTTCTTCATCCCATGACAATTACTCAAAAGAATACGAAGCGAAATTAGAAATACATCAAACTTGGACTCAAATAAGTGTTTATTTTGAGTCTGGCACGTCTGAATCATATAGTTTGTCAGGTATGATTACGGCGGAAAACCCAGTTGCTAAGGCTATTAGTTACGAGTTTAGAAATGAGCCTAGAGTTCACGCCCTTGAAACGATGCATTCTCATAGAGGTATGGCAAGATTAACTCTTAGCATAAAAGACAAAGAATGTTTTTTAGATGGCGAGTATTTTACTGGACGTGACAGACAAACATACGGAAGAATGCATTTTAAGAGAAAATTATAAAAATTTAACACCAATCACCTTTCACATCCTTAAAACGACCGTCGCGCTGGTATCCAGATGCAATGATTTAATTTTGTAGAGAAAATTATTCATCCCCGTTCTCGAAAGGTAGTGAACGATTGTTTTTAAATCGCCGTCGGTTGATTTTATATGGTGGGCGATTGTTTTTTAATTGAAGGCGATATTAAAAAGGTCGGCGGCGATTGAAATAGAATCGCGGTTGACACAAAAAGAGTCGAACACGGTTCAAATAGAGTCGGGCGCGGTTGAAAAATAGTCGGACGCGGTTGTAAAAAGGTCGAAGCCGATGTAAAAAGAGTCGCGTTTGATACTAAAAAGGTCGAAGTCGATGTAAAAAGTATCGCATTCGACCTTTTTAGTATTAGATTGATACACAATTAGGTGGTTGGCAAAATCGGCTTGGCGCGTTGTGCTTCAAAGCGCGGACGCAAATCTTCGTAGATAGCTTTGGCATCCGGCACGCCCATTTTTGCCGCTTGTTTGACGGCGTTGTAATAGGTCAGCGCGGCTTGCCACGTTTCACTGCCCGCCATTACTGCCGTATCGTCGAGGTTAGACGTGATTTGCGCCAGCGGACGCAGGAATTCGCGCAGGTCGCCGAATGCTTTGAAATCGTTATCGACATCGGTAACATTAATGTAAGAAGGTACGAACTGCGGGTCTTCTTTCATATATTGCATAACTTTTTCGACGAACGGAATGCTTTTATCGCTCATTTTGGCGAGCATCTGTTTTTCTTTCGGGTCAAGCGCGATGAGCAGCGGTTTTAACAGGTTAGTCAGGTCGGTGATAGCTTGCAAAATTGCGGCTTTTTCGGCTGTGGTAATGTTGAAATCTATGCGGTTATCCATTCTTTTTTCATCTCCTTTTAATTTTGAAATCCCACCTTGAGGTCTGATAGCATAGCATAAACGGGTGTTCAGGCAAATTAGTTAGGGTAAAATGCCTTTATCTATTTAAATTTTTCATCCAATGCTCCTAAAATCTGCAAAATATGCCGCCTATTTTCGCCTAAGTCGCTTTTGCCGGCTCGTGATGCTGAATGAATATTGACGATAATTTCGTTTTTCTCCGCATCAAAATTTGCTTTGATCTCCACATCGTCGATGAAAAATAATACGGGAACTTCGACCTTTATTAGTGCCGCGTTATTTTCCGTTTTGCTTTCCATTACGCGCCAACTTTGCCCGTAAGTTGAGAGCGTCGGGACAATTTTTTCGGTTTCCGCGACGAAGTTTTGTAAATCGGTCTTGTAATATCGTGTTTGCAATGCTTCGTTCTTGTCGCTAGTTTCGGCAACATTTGTCGGATTGAGCGCGGCAAGTGCAGCGAATCCGGCGGCTGGAATTGCTCCGAGTAATAATAATAAATAACCTTTTTTCATAAATTTCCTCATCTCAAATTGTCTGAATCTTGAAACTAATATCAACCGCCCGCGCCGAATGTGTCAATCTGCCGACGCTGATAAGATCAACGCCTGCTTCGGCAAAGGAGCGCACCGTGTTCAAATCCATTCCGCCCGACGCTTCGAGCAACACATTCGGATTCATATTTCGCGCCATCTCGACGAGTTTTTCGGCTTCTTCCGGCGTTTGATTATCGAGCATTATAATATCCGCACCGGCTAGAACGGCTTCGCGCAACTGCGCCCAATTCGAGATTTCAACCTCGATTTTATGCAGATGCCCGACCTTCAATTTCGCCGCCAAGATCGCTTCGGTGATGCCGCCCGCGAGTTCGATGTGATTGTCTTTTATCAAAACGCCGTCGTCCAATCCGAGCCGATGATTTTTTCCGCCGCCGACGGTTACGGCGTATTTTTCCAACATTCGCAAACCCGGCGTTGTCTTGCGCGTGTCGATAATCGTCGCGTTCGTGCCTTCGATAGCTTTGACGTATTGGCGCGTCAGCGTCGCCACACCGCTCATTCTTTGGATCAGATTGAGCGCGACTCTTTCGCCCGTCAGCAAAACATCGGCGTAACCTTTGAGCGTGGCAAAGACCGTTCCCGATTCTACTTCGTCGCCGTCGGAAACATTCGCGTCAATCGGCGAAATTTCAGGATCGAGATGCATAAAAACCGCTTCGGCAACTTCCAAACCGCAGATTATCAAATCTTCCTTTGCCAAAAACTTGCCCATTCCGCGCACGTCTTTCGGCACGGTCGAATTAGTTGTAATATCGCCGCGCCCCAAATCTTCGCTGATAAATTCGCCGATGTCGGCGATGATCTCTCCGTTATCTAACCAAGCCATAAATTTACCTTTTAACTAAAATTATATTTGATACATTTAACCACAATCGGCTTAAAATGCACACTAAAACTAAAAGCTGATGAACATTTTTTAAGGCGTTGAATTAATCTTAATTAAAAGATAATTTTTTGCAGCACCGACAAAGTGAACGAAAACATATTAAAATCGTAGAGAAATAATGTGTGATGATAAAATATCACTTTGGAAAAGCAAAACGGTTTTGGACTTGAGCAAATAGTGCTTACCGGCTTTATATGAAAATCATAAATTGGGCGAAATTATCTGAAAAGGAATTTTCCGAAATAGAGAATGAGTTAATAAATCATAAAACTTTGGGACAAGTATTGACTTGGGCAACCGCGAAACCAAAACACGAGTTTTCACCGCAGATTGTCGCAGAGGTTATTACACAGGACGAGTTCACGCACGATATTATTGTTCCATACAAAGATTTATTTTTGGTTTATGACACAACCTGACTCGGTGCAGTAACGGCAGTTGTCGTTTGGAATTTTCAGCCGAATGCTGATGAGATTTTAGAATTTAGACTGGGAAATGGTTGGAAGCCGACACCTTCGAGATTGAAAGATGGTGATAAAATTCTCGGATACGCGGCTTGCATCATCGAAAAATGATCGGGGTTACAAAAAATAGTAAATTTTCTGATGAGGGCGAATTGACTTATGAATTCGGCGACGAATTTTTAATCATTTGTCCTCGATGTTCGGGAAAAGCCCGGATTTTTTGTATCGAGATCGGCTCTGAAAAGTTGAACGAACTGCTTTTTGCACCGCGAAAATTGATTTGCTCGAATTGTGTTTATCGTGATGAATGGAACGGTGGACAAATTAGCATCGGTGCGAGCTTCGACTGGTATTTTCGTCTTCCGTTGTGGCTGCAAATTTCCTGTTGCGGCAAAACATTTTGGGCGTATAATCAGAAACATCTCGAATTTATTGAAAATTATGTCGCGGCAAAAATTCGCACCAGAAAACCAAATATTAACAAGTCTTTGGCAAGCCGTCTGCCGAAATGGATAAAATCGGCGAAAAACCGCGAAGAAATTTTGAAAGCTATCGTTAAATTAAAAGAGAAACTGAATGGAAAATCTTGAATTGGAACAAAAACGTGCATTTTTCGGAATGTCGAAAGAAGAGCGCAGACAAACCGACCTTGAAGAGAGTTTGGAAAGCCTTTCGCGCTATCTCGATGATTGGGTGAGAATTCCGGTCGTTGGCTGGCGTTTCGGAATTGATGCGCTGATCGGTTTGATTCCGAATGTCGGTGATTCCCTGACCTCGCTTGCTTCGTTTTATATTCTGGTCGCCGGTGTGCGCTACGGCGTTCCGAAAATTACACTGCTGCGAATGGCTTTTAACATCGGACTAGATTACGTCGTCGGTTCGATTCCGTTTATCGGCGACGCTTTCGATTTTGTCTGGAAAGCTAACAAGCAAAATATGAATCTCATCCGCGAACGCGCCACCGGGAAAGATAAAGGCACGACGGGCGATTACATTTTCGTTTTCGGTATAATTTTACTACTGATCTGTCTGCTGATCGGTTCAATTGCAGCAAGTGTTTATATTCTTTATTGGCTCACATCAAAATTCTTTTAAATGAACGACCCATTTTTCATTATTGAGCCAAACGGGGTAAAAGTGCCGATTGTCGTTAGTTCGCCGCATTCCGGCGTGGATTTTCCCGACGAATTAAAGGCACATTTTCGCGCCGAATTAATGGCGCAGCCCGATGATACGGACTGGTTTGTGCATCAGCTTTATAACTTCGCGCCTGAAATCGGAATCACGATGATTCACGCAAAATACAGCCGTTGGGTGATTGATCTCAATCGCAATCCGACGAGCCAGCCGCTTTACAACGATGGCAGAATCATCACCGAACTCGTGCCGAAAACCGATTTTCTCGGCAATGCGCTTTACGTTGATGAAAAATACATTCCCGACGACGCGGAAATCGAACGGCGCAAAGAGAATTATTACAAGCCGTATTATCAAAAAATCGAAAGTCTTCTGGCGGAAAAAATCGCGCAGTTCGGGCAGGTTCTGCTCTGGGACGCGCATTCGATTCGACGTTTTGTGCCGACGATTCGAGATGCGCCGTTTACCGATTTAATCCTCGGCGACAACGACGGAAAAGCGGCAGGAAAAGAGTTTATCGAAATTGCTTTGAATAATTTGAGCGCGGGGAAATTCGGCGTAAATCACAATTCGCCGTTCAAAGGCGGCAACATCACGCGCTCGTTCGGCAAACCTTTGCAAAATATTCACGCTTTGCAACTCGAAATGGCGAAAACCAATTATATGAACGACGACGAACTGACTTTCAACGAAAAACGCGCCGATGAAGTCAGAAATGTTTTACGTCCGGTTTTTGAAAAATTGATCGAATATTTGATGAGAAAATAATTATCGCCCGCGAATTTACTCGAATTTGCACAAAATCTCGGAAAGTAAATCAGGTTTTAAAAATTCGCGTTTATTCTCGTAAATTCGCGGGCAAAAACAAAATGAAATCCTTTCGTTTCAAAGCACTTTTACAAAATTCAGGCTGGCTCGAAAATGCCGTTGTCGAAACTGATGACGCGGGAAAAATCGTTTCGATCGAGCAGTCGGAAACGGCTGATGCGTCGTTTCGCGGTTTTGCTTTGCCGGCGTTTCAAAACGCGCATTCCCACGCTTTTCAATATGCGATGGCGGGCTTGGCGGAAAACAACGCGGGCGACGATGATTTTTGGTCGTGGCGCGAGGCGATGTATTCGCTCGCGCTCAATCTCGATCCCGATGAAATTAAAACGATTGCTGCGATGCTCTATGCCGAACTCGTGCGAAACGGCTATTCGAACGTCGCCGAATTTCATTACGTTCATCACGACAAAAACGGCAAGCCTTATAACAATTTAGCCGCGACCGGCGAAGCCTTGTGCGAAGCCGCGAGTGAAGCGGGAATTAAAATAACTTTAATCCCGATCTTTTACCAAAAAGGCGGTTTCGGCATCGCGCTGAACGAGCGGCAAAAGCGTTTTATTTCCGACACTTTTGAAGATTACGCAACACTTTTTGAAGTGTCCGCCGAGATTTGCGAGAAATACGAAAACGCCAATATCGCCGTCGGCATTCATTCGATGCGCGGCGTTGACGCGAGCGATATTTTACGCGCTGTCAACGATCTACCGAACGACGTGCCGTTTCATATTCACGTTTCCGAACAGTTGAAGGAAGTCGAAGATTGTATTGCTTTTTTGGGAAAGCGTCCGGTCGAATGGTTACTTGAAAATTGCGGTTTGAACGGGCGTTTTCATCTCGTCCACGCAACGCATTTGACCGAAACGGAAACCGAAAGGTTGGCGAAATCGGGCACGAATGTCGTCATTTGTCCAAGCACCGAAGGAAATTTGGGCGACGGCATTTTTCCGCTTCGTGATTATCAATCGTTCGGCGGAAATTGGAGCATCGGAACGGACAGTCATATCGGCATAAATCCGTTTGAAGAACTGCGGCTTCTGGATTACGGGCAAAGACTTATATCACACAAACGCAATACTTTCGGCGCAAACGCGGGTTTGCTTGCGATCACCAAATCGCTGATTGCAGGACGCAAAGCGATGAATAATTTCGAGACGGAATTCTTTAAAATCGGCACGGATTTCGATGCTTGCCTAATTGATGCGGACGAACCGCTTTTGGCGAATGTCAGTCTTGAAAATCTCGCTTCGACAATTGTTTATTCGGCTGACGCTTCGCACATCTGCGGAACTTTTGTGCGCGGGAAATTAATTGAAAAAGACGAAAACTATTCGGAACTAAAGGAAAGATTTGTTGATTGCGTGAAGAGATTTAGAAGTTGAAAACCCATTTCACGCAAAGGCGCAGAGTTAGCGGAGAACTAAATTAACGTGAGTTTGGAATAAGAATTGTTGCCCGCGAAACACGCGAAATTCGCTAAATTTAAAACACGAGAAAAAGAATTTTCAACCTTTTTTCTTTTTTTCGTGTGTTTCGCGTGTTTCGCGGGCAATTTCCCGGCTTTAATCTATTTCCTTGCCTTATCCCGAACTCACTTTAATTAACTTTGCGAACTCTGCGCCTCTGCATGAAACAAATAATTTTACGCCGCCGCGCTTTCCTGAGCGGGAAACATTTTTTCCATCGCGCCTGACAAAACGCCGATCCCGAATTCGCCCGCCGCACGGGATTTTAATTTTCCTTCCGCGTCGAACAAATAATAAACCGGAACCCAACCTTGTTCGTTCAAGAATGCATCCTTGAGTTTGTGCTTATTATCAATCGCGCAAACGTCGTCAATGCAGTGTTCCGCAACCGTTGCTTTGACTTTTTCCAGATCCGTATCGGCTTCGTAACGCGGCATATGGATCGCCACGGTTTTCAAGCCCTTTTCTTGATATTTTGCCTTTAACTCCTGTAATTTAGGCATATTTTCCTTACAGATTCCGCAGCTTGTTGCCCAAAAATAAACAAGTGTCGGCGCGCCTTTGACGTAATCGTCGGCAGTTTCCTGCAACTCGTTCAACCATTCGGTCGCGCCTTCAAATGTCGGAATTACATCTCCGATTCTCATTGGCATATATTTTCTCCGATTTTAGATTTTGGATTTTGGATTTTGGATCGGAAGACAAAAGTTATGCTTTCCGAAAATCCAAAATCCAAAATCGGCAATCCAAAATTAAACTTTCAAAACCTTAGACCTTTAAATTCTCTTGTCCCGGTGTCCAGTCTGCCGAGCAAAGTCCGCCGGTTTGCAATCCTTGCAGAACACGCAGAGTTTCGTCAACCGAACGTCCGATGTTCAGATCGTGAACGACCGCGTATTGCAAAACACCTTCGGGGTTGATGATGAAAAGTCCGCGCAGTGCGATGTTGGCTTCTTCAACCAAGATATTATATTTTGCCGCTAATTTTCCACCGACATCAGAAAGAATCGGGTATTGAAGATCAGTAATCCCGTTTTGATCGCGGGGTGTTTTGATCCAAGCACGGTGCGAGTGAACCGAATCGGTCGAAACGCCGAGAATTTCCGCGCCGACTCCGTTTAATTCATCAATTCTATCTGAAAAAGCCGTTAATTCCGTCGGACAGACAAACGTAAAATCGAGCGGATAGAAAAGCAGAATCAACCATTTGCCTTTATAATCCGAAAGGCTGATGTTTTCTGCCAAAGTTTCCATATTCTTGGTCGAAGGCAGATTAAAATCCGGTGCCGGTTTGCCGACCTTCGCCATCGTTACTGTATTTTCCGTTGCTGTTCCTGTTGCTGTTGCCATATTAAATTTTGTTCTCCTACTATTTATATTCTATTGATATTAAAATTTTTACTTATTGCATTCGGGACAAATTCCGCGCAAAGTAAGTTCGATAGATTCGACCTTGAATTTTGAAAACTCTCTCGCCAAATTTACGATTTCACCGGGCAGTTTTATCTCCATATCAACCAGTTTGCCGCAGATTGTGCAAATAGCGTGGTCGTGGCGCGAAGTCATCGAATCAAAACGGCTTGCGCCATTGCCAAAACTTATCTCGGCAATCAGATTCATCTCCTTCAGATAGCGCAGAGAATTATAAACCGTGGCAAAAGAAATACCCGGCAAAAGTCGCTTTGCATCGTTAAAAACCTCGTTCGCCGTCAGATGCTCTTCGGCATCGCGGATAACCTGCAAAATAACCTCGCGCTGTTTCGTCAAACCCAATTCACTGATTTTTGCCTTTGCGTTTTTCATTGTTTCCCAAAATTAGATTTAGAATAATTCTAAGTCTAAAAAATGTCAAGTAAGTTTCTTAAAAATAAAATTATTTTTTTTAACCGTATTTAAATCTGCCCGTATCTGCAGGGTTTGATTAGTTTAAGACTCAAAAAAAAGACTTACAATTATTTTCATAAAAAGCTATAATTGAATGAGTTGAAATTAAGGAAACAATTATTACCACAACCGAATCCTTTTTACATTTCTATTTTTTCATACCTAAATTATGTTTTCAAAAAAAATTCTATTTATTTGTTTTGTGCTTTTTGCGTGTTCGATAAATTTTTTTTCACAGACATATATCAGCGGACAAGTTGTTGATATTATTGACGGCAGAACTTTATTAGTGGAAACGGCGAGAAATGCGCGAATTTCTTTTCGTCTGCAATATATCGAAGTCCCGGCAGCGGAACAACCGCTGGCTGAAATCGTCAAAAATCATCTGCGCGAACTGGCTTTTGGAAAAACGGTAGATATTCGCTCGAATGCTATATCAGACAAGATTCCGGTCGGGCAGGTGCTGTTGAAAAATATGGATTTGAGTCAGCAAATGCTGCGCGACGGTGCGGCTTGGTTTTACTACGGAGGCACGGAAAATCTGGCTGATTATAAGGCGATGGAATCGGCGGCAAAAGCCGAAAAAAGAGGCGTTTGGGGAATAGAAGGATTAAAACCGCCGTGGGAAATTCGCCGTGATAAAGAGATCGCCGAACAAAAAAGACTGGAAGAAGAAAAGAAAAAACAGGAAGCCGAAGAAAAAATAAAAGAGCGAAAAATTGAGGAAGAAAAGCAGGAAAAAATGCGGCAAAAAATCTTGCAATCGGCAAATACCGATCCTGACTCGATCTCAAATTTCGGCAAATTGAACCCGTTTCTGGCGATTGAATACGACAGCATAACGAATGAAGGCTTTGTCAGTTCGCCGATGCAAAGTTTTGTGGTTTCCGACGACGAAAATTCTGTCGAGGTGTTACTCGGTTTCGGTTACGAATTTGTGGGAAACAAATTGCCGAAAAATATTGATGATTTTGGTATTGCCATAGGTTCAAAGTTTGTCGGTGGAGAATTTCTGCGCGCCAATGAAGTAACGGTTTTCACCGATGACGGCAAAAAGATCGTCATCGGCAAGCCGAAGTCAAAATTGACTGTTCAGAACGGACAAATTCTCGAAGTTTTGTTTTATAAAATAGAACGCGGCGAACTGGTAAAATTGTCGGCAGCCAACAAATCTTCAGTAAAAATCGGCAAATTTCAAAGAATTGTTGAAAAATCGACACTAAATATCATCAATATTTTGCTTCGTTCTGCTAATTAAATTCACGGTTTTTGACTTTCACCGAATCTAAAACTATGCTTTCTGTTCTGTCTGATGAAAGCAAGCAAGAAGCAAACCGAATCAATTTCAAATCTGCCAATCGGCATTTTCGACAGCGGCGTGGGCGGCTTGACGGTGTATCGTGCGTTGCACAATCGTTTGCCGAACGAACACTTCATTTATCTCGGTGACACGGCGCGGGTGCCTTACGGAACAAAATCACTGGCGACGGTTGAGCGTTACGCCATTGAAAATTCACAGTTTTTAGCTTCGCGTAAAATTAAACTCTTGGTTGTTGCTTGCAATACAGCTTCTGCGCTTGCGTTGCCGGCGATTCGCAAGGCGGTTGGGATCGAGGTAGTTGGTGTTATCGGACCGGGCGCGAGAAAAGCGGTCGAAATCGTCAAAGAATATAAAGAGCCGAAAATCGGCGTGATTGCCACCGAAGCAACTGTTTCGAGCAATGCCTACGCCGATGCTATTAAAAAGACCAACCAAAAAGTCGATATTATCCAAACGGCTTGCCCCTTGTTTGTAGCGTTAGCAGAAGAAAATTGGACAAAAGAACCGGAAACCTATTCAATCGCCCAAAAATATCTGAAGAAAATTGTTGGCGGGAATGTCGATGCGCTCGTTTTGGGTTGCACACATTACCCGATTTTGCGCGATGTGATTCAACAAACCGTCGGCAAAAATGTTAAACTGATTGATTCAGGCGAGGCAACTGCCGAAGAGGTTGAGAAGTTGCTAGCCGAAAAAAGTTTGGCAAATCCGCAGAAAATTATAGGAAATCGCCATTTGTGCGATGATCTCGACCATTTCTACGTTACCGACGCGGCAGAACGATTTGCCCGGGTCGCTGAAAGATTTCTGGGAGTAAAACCTACAAAACTCGAAGCAATCGAAGTTTTTGGAGTGGATGAATTAAAAGGGTAAAAGCTAGAAAGTAATTGATCGAAACTCGATCTTCTTGGTGCTATTTCACCTTTTCATTTTTTATGAGTTATACAAGAATTGATAAACGCGCTTTTGACCAATTGCGTGAAACGAAAATCACACCTAATTATGCGCCATACGCAGAAGGCTCTGCCCTTATCGAAGTCGGTAATACAAAAGTTATCTGCACGGCAACAGTCGAGGAAAAAGTGCCGTTTTTTCTGCGAAATAAAGGCACAGGTTGGGTTACGGCGGAATATGCAATGTTGCCGCGGGCAACACATACGCGCACTAACCGCGAAACTTTGCGTCCGTCGGGCAGAACGCAGGAGATTCAACGACTTATCGGGCGCAGTCTGCGCGCTGTTGTTGATATGAAACTTCTGGGCGAACGTCAGATTTTTATCGATTGCGATGTTTTACAAGCCGATGGCGGAACGCGCTGTGCATCTATTACGGGTGCGTGTGTTGCACTGGCTCTGGCTGTAAAAACAATGCTTCAGCAGGGCAAAATAAAGAAAAATCCGATAATCAGCGAAGTCGCCGCAGTTAGTGTCGGAATGGTTGAAAATACCGCGATTCTGGATTTATGTTACGCCGAAGATTCTACCGCCGAAGTTGATATGAATATCGTCTGCACCGGAAGCGGAAAATTCATCGAAATTCAAGGCACGGCAGAACGGGAACCTTTCACCCGCGAACAAATGAACGAAATGCTCGAACTCGCCGAAAAAGGCATCAATCAACTTTTCACTATTCAGCGTTATGCTCTAAACGGCTAAAAACCGCTTTCATTTTCAATAGGAAGATTTAGATTGCATTATCAAGCGATTAAAAAACCGCCACATAAAAAGTATGTCTCGGTTTTTTAATCACTTATCAACATTTTGTCATCTTATATCGTGCATATTGCCACCTGCATCGTGCAGGTTAAGACTTGCAACAACGCGCAGGTTAGCGGTTGCTTCGCCTTTGATGGCGGACAACTTCCGCAAACCACGAACATAATGGCGTTTGCCCAAGTCTTATTTGCGCGGTGTCTTGAATGCCGAATCGAGTTCGGCGGCTCGGGCGAAATGTTTTTCGGCGAGTTCGTTCATTCCGACATTTTGCAAGCGCAGTCCGAGCATCCATTGGAAATACGGATCGTTCGGCGTAACTTTATCGGCTTGTGCCTCGAAAGCGGAGGCTTCGGTTTGTTCGCCTAATGCGGCGGCGAGATAATTATTGGATAAAGGCAATGCCGGATTGCTTTTGACGGCTTCGCGCCACGCTGTAACCGCTTCCGGTTTGCGTCCGAGTTGCCAGAGCGATTCGCCTTTTTCTTCGAGCGCGAGAACTAGATCGGGTTGTTCCTTCAACGCCGCATCGAGACTCGTCAACGCTTGCTCGAAACGCTTTGAACGATTGAGAATCGCACCTCGATAATAGAGGCTCAAGGCTTTTGCCTGCCCGTGTTGATGCCCGGCGGAGGTGCCGAGCAGCTTGACCGCTTGCTCCGTGTTGCCCGACAGGTATTCAAACCACGCCAACTTCGGCAAAGTGTCGCTGTTGGTGAAAAAACCGTAATTGTTAGCGGCTTGCAGATGGTTCTTCCCGTCGATAATGTTTGCTTTATCAGCCGGACCGATCCATTGCGCGGGATTTGTTTGGGCTAACGCGAGCTCGTCGGGAACGCGAATGTTTTGAAAGACGGTTGAACCCGCCGATTCGTGATAATGCACCCAACCGCTGTGCGCGTTCAAGCCGATCCACAAAATCGCTAAACCCGAAAATCCCCAACCGGCTCTTTTAATTTTGCCTGACGACTTCAAGTTGAAGCGGTAAAAGGATAAATCTTTAGCACTGACCAATCTTATTACTCTCAGCGCAAGAAATGTCGTAACCGTCGCAACTCCGAGTGCCATCAGCATCGGAACGAGTTGATAGACATCCCAAATTGCCAGAAAGCTCGCAAAAAATACGACCGCGCCGATGGCTTCTTCAACCCACGTCAGCGAATAATTTTTCTTGATCTCCGGTTTCGGAAGCCCGATCGCCGGTTTACCGAAACCGAAATACAGCGCATCGTTCGGGCAGACGCTGATGCAATCCATACATTTCATACAACCCTGATCGACGACCATTCCATATCGTTTGACCTCGGCGTGAACAAGCACATTCGAGGTGCAGGTCGCCGTGCAATGCCCGCATTGATTACAAGCGTCAGTAACGCGAATCTTGCCGGGTGCAAACTTGTCGGCGATACTGAAAAATCCGCCATACGGACAAGCGTAAGTGCAGAAACCTTTCTGTCCCAAAAAATAGACGGTCATAAAACCGCAAATGAACAGGAAAGGAATGGCGACGGCGACGGTCGGAAAGGTCGCCCAAAACTCGCTGGTGACAATGTGATTAGTAAATTCGGGAATCAGCGGCTCATTCTTCGGCGCGGCGAAAAACCTTAACGCCGTCGGATAAACAAACATATAAAGTGCGACGATGAGCGGCACGAATACCAGCAAGCGTGAGCGAAACGGCTTCGGCGTAAGCCCGAACTTCTTTAACAACCAGCCGCAGAAATCCTGAAGTGCAAGAATGTGACAGCCCCAACCGCAAACAAATCTCCCGAAAATAAGCGTTGCCAGAAGTGCCAGAGTAAAGAAGATAAATCCCGCATTGACCGCGCCGCGCTCAAGCGTGAACATCGTTTCGGAAGGCTCGATGGGTGAAATCGTCTGTCCCATCAGATACCATTGGATAAAATGCGCGATCATTAACAGGTTAAGCGTAATAAGTGCCACAGCCCGCCACCAACTGACCCGTGAGTCACGGATGCCGTCTTTCCGAGGCGCGGAATTTTTTAGAACAGGAAGTTCTATTGACCGCTTCTTCGTTACTTCTTGGCTTTCACAACCATTTTTCATAAATCACTTTTAAGGCTGATATCGAAACTTTATCAGAAGAATATGCTAATTTGACTTGATTAAATCACTTAAAATAGTGTATAAGATGTGTAAGAAAAGTAAAAATCTTCTTAACCAAATACAAAATACAACTGATTCTTTTGTGAAGCCCGAGCGGCTGGAAACCAAAATATATGTTAAAAACAATTTTTATTGCCTTGTTCTCCATGAGCATGCTATTTAACAACGGGTCGGGTAATTTAATAACCGACCTAACCCGAAATAGTCCGAAAGCCAATACCGAAACGCTTGAAAAAATGATTCCGGCAAACGGCAATGTCGTGATGGATCTCGATTTGAACCGACTCGGTGGAACCCGTTCGCGTGCAAAAGAATCAAAATCCACCGAATTGCGTTTCGGCGTAAATCCCGATTCTTTTTTTACCGTCATTGTTTATAATGACGAATTACGCGGACCATCGCCTAGTTCAATGGCACTTGTTCCCCAAACTTCTGCGGTTCTACCCGCAAAGTTAAATGCGTCCTATCAAAATCTGATCATCGAAAGTTTAGCCTGGGGCGGACAATATGAACTTGCCGTTCGAGACGGAAAATCAGGGTTTCTCTTTTTCAATATCGAGGGACACCAATTCGACTATGATGCCAATCTGCGTTCGTTCAGCATCCAAGCCGGAAGATTGCTGATTTCAAAAGAGTTTGCCGCCGCACTCGGGCGACCGGCTGATGAAGGAACTGTGGTCGGGCAAATTTCTGCGTCCGCAACCTTGCGCCCGATTGAAATCACCCAGTATGAAGACGGTGAAGTTAAATCGGATGTTCTTCCGGCGGCACCGGGTCCTTTGGCTGGATCAGTTCCGGGACCTGATGTTATTGTCGGAGACGTTTCGGGACTGGCAGAATTTGGCAGAAGCGGATCGCAAGTAGGACTTTCCATCGGAACCGATTCCTGCAATCTCGGCACTGTCGATTTGAACTGGTTTCAGTTGCCAAACAATGATCATCCGACGATTCCGCAAAATATGTATAGAATGAGCGGTGGTTTAACGAATGATGAACGATTTGAACAAATCGGTCAATCGAGCGTCAAACACGCTTTTGCGGCTTTGACTCTAAATCTTTGCAACTTGGGTTGTCAAAATCCCGGGACTCAAACACGGCTCGGATCAGGATGTTCCGATCCTTATTCAGCAAGTTTGAATTCTGGCGGCACCAATAATGGGCTAGGTTCGCGGGCTTGGATAAATCCTTTTACCGGTGCTTATCCGCGCGGAGATTCGGCTACGCCGCCAAATACGCACACCGGACATACGCATACCGGAGCGTCGCATAGAATTCTGACGGAAATCAATGATCTGCTTCCAACTCTTAATCCCGGCGCAACTTATTTTGCCGAATCACAGTATGTAACACCGCACGAATATGCCTGGTGTCAAGCCAATCCGGGACAGTGCAATATGAACAACAATGTTTCATACCGCCAATATACTGTTTCAGGCAGTAATCCTTTCAATTTTGCGACCGCCGGAGCAACAGTGAGAGTTAAGGCTGCTATAGTCGCATGGACAGGATCGACACAAGTTACTATCAATCCGGCACCCGGTGTTGACGGTATTGCCACAGTCGCCTATAAAGTAACGAACCCGTCATCGGGAGTTTGGCATTATGAATATGCCATCTATAACCAGAATCTCGACCGCGCTATTCAATCGTTCAGCGTGCCGATCGGGGGCGGAATTGTTTTAAGCAATGTCGGCTTCCACGCTCCTCCACAACATCCCGGCTCGGCAATGGATGGAACGGTCGGAAATGCAGGATTTAGCAGCACACCATGGACTAACGCACTCGGTTTCGGTGCAATGACCTGGAGTACGGAACCATTTGCTATAAATCCGAATGCGAACGCAATTCGTTGGGGCACGATGTATAACTTCCGGTTCGATTCAAATCGTCCACCGGAAAATGCAAATGCAACGGTTCGTTTCTTTAAGGAGGGTAATCCAATTAACGTCAAAGTCCAAGTTCCTTCTTGCGAAGCACCATTCAGATGTGTTGGCGCACGTGACGGAAAGGATGCGGAATAAATAAACTAACTCCTATATTCAGTAATTACGGATCAGGTATGTCATTTAAGACATACCTGATTTTTTTTTATTAAAAGTTTCAATTACGAATTCTTACAAATAATTGAAACTTCGTAATTGATTATGTCTTTGATTTTATAAATTGCCGTTTGCTTTAGCTGACGGGTTAGATTGGCTAAAGACTATCGGCTTTAGCCAAATTTAAGAAAAATAATCAATCATCCTGTTTGCTTTAGCTAAGGCTGTCAGGAATTTATTAATTTTTGTTACTCGGCTAAAGCCTGTTTTTGCTGTCAAAATTTCCCGTCAGTTAGAGCAGACGGCAATTCATCTGACCTAATCGGCTACGAATTTTCAAGGAACACCAGGCATCAGGCTATATGAACAAAGGCGAAAACTCATACTTATTTTGTATGAATTTCCGCCTTTTGATTATCGTTCAATGTTTGAGCTGACCTTGATAGGCAATTTACTTCATATATTTATCCAGAAAGTCTGCGACCAACGGATACAGCACGAGGCGATTTTTGAGTTTGGCGATGCCGTGTCCTTCGTCGTCGAAGAGTTTGTATTCGACGGTTGCGCCGCGTTTCTGTAAGGCTTTGACGACTTGTTCGGCTTCGGTGTAGGGAACGCGCGGATCGTTTTTGCCGTGAATGACGAACAGCGGTGTTTTGATCTTATCAACTTTCGCGATCGGTGATATACGGCGTAAGAAATCAATGTCTTTATCGAGCATTCCATATTCGACTTTGCGCTGTCGTCGGCGATAACCGCTCGTGTTTTTCAGGAAACTTTCCCAGTTAACGATGCCGACCGTATCAACCGCCGCCGCCCAGAGTTCGGGATAAAGCGTTATCGCGGCAAGCGTCATATAACCCCCGTAACTTCCGCCCATAATGCCGATGCGTTTCGCGTCTGCGCCGCCGCTCGTCTTTAACCATTCAACCGCCGAAGCCAAATCCTTGACCGAATCTTCGCGTTTTTCCACGTCGTCGAGATGCGCGAAGGTTTTGCCGTAACCCGTCGAACCACGCACGTTGGTTGCGAGTATCGCATAGCCGCGTGAAAGATAATACTGATAAAGCGGATTAAATCCCGGACGCTCTTGCCCTTCCGGTCCGCCGTGAACGCTAACGATGACAGGCAAACCATTCGGTGTTGTTATAAGTATTGTAACATCATGAATAATCCAATTTTTGTAAACTTCATTTATTTTTTCTTTTGAATTTTGACTATCCTTATTAGAAGAATTATTTTGAGTGTTGGGCTTTATTGAAGTTCCATTTACAGATGTTTTTTGTGTTCCCTTTTCTTTTACTTTTACCTCTGGATCAACATTTTGCGGTTTGTAATACCAAGCTGAAATTTCTTTTCCATCAAACGATTTATATTTAATCAATTCAGGCGCAACAAACGAATCTTGCGGAATGCCCGAACGCGAACTTTTTGTAACTTGTGTTAGTTTTTTCGTCAGCAAATCATAAACCCAAATATCCGTATTGTTTTTCGCACTTGTAAATGTAAAAGCCAATTTGGTGCCGTCATCGGAAAACTCCAAACCGCCGACAATGCCTTTGGCGGGAAGCGTAACGCTTATAGCTTTGGTGTCAAGACTCGAAATCAGTGGCTTTCCATCTGTTTCGATCTTGCGTAAATAGAGTTCCGAAAAACCTTCGCGGTTTATTGTGTAAGCGAAAAGATCACCGTGCGGCGAAACTTGCGATGCGTCCAAATCCCAACTCGTGTTGTCAATCACGCGCACTTTGTTAGCGATTTCGGAAATCGTCGGATAACCATCGCCCTTTAAACTCATTTCCGCGAGATTGTAGTATTCGCCCTTTGCGTTTGTGCCGAAAACGATTGTTTTGTTATCCGGCAAAAAATGAATGTCGCCATATTGCGTTGCTTCATCGTGCGGCGTGAGATGCGTCGCCTGTTTGGTTTTCGCTTCAACCAAATACAGATCATTATCGAGCGAAAAGCGCACACTCGAGCGCGAAACTATAACGCGATTGCCGTCGTCGGAAACCGCCGCGATAAAGTTTGAACTGTCGTCCTGCAAAAGCATTTCTTCCTTGCCGTCTGTCAAATTCATCGCATAAACGTCAAACCAATTTCTATCGCGTTTGTTGGAAGTGTAGAAAATCTTACTGCCATCTTTGGAGATTCCGCCGAAATTATGCCGAATCGTCGGCGTATTCGTTAATTCTTTGATATTCGCGCCGTCATCGGAAAGCCAAAAAAATTGTGTATTCTCGTTGCCGCCGATGGCTTTGCCGAAAATTAATCCTTTGTTATCGGGAAGCCATTCGACAAACGAAATATTATCGTCGTAAGCCGTGATTTGTTCAGGATAACCGCCGGTTGCCGACATCATCCAAATCTGCGAAGTTCCGGTGATGTTCGTCAAAAACGCGATGCGGTTACCATCAGCCGAAAACGTCGGCGAACCAGCCGAACGGATATTCAAATAACGCTCGATCGAATAGTTTTGCGCGAAAATTGAACTGCAAAATATCAACAAAATAAACAAAAAGAATATTTTTTTCATAGATTTTCCTCAAAAAAAATGGATAGTGAATTGCAAAAGCATTATCCACTATCCATCCGTAATTTTCCAATCTGCAAATTTACATACTGATTTGCGCGTGATCGCCGCCGTTGGCAGGTTCGCCTGTAACAAGCGATTTCAAAAGTCCGAAAGCCTGCACGAGCGAACTGGAAGCCGAATCCCAGTATTCTGCCTGCTCCGCCGTAACTTTAATTAAAATTATGTCAGGTTGTTCAAGACCTTGCGGAAACCAAGCCTTCAAAATCGGACTCCAAAGTTCTTCCATTTTTGCCTTATCCGTGACAATTTCCGCCTTTCCCGAAACTGAAACATAACTGTTATCTTCGGGTGCCGCGTAACTGACATTTACACGATTGTCTTTCTTAATTTCTTCGGCTTTGTGAGTATTTGAACTCGTAAAAAACCATAGATCGCCGTTAAACTCCGCCTGTTGTGTCTGCATCGGACGCGACCGCAAAACTCCATCGTCGATCGTCGTCAACATCGCAACTTCCACATCTTTAATGATAGTCTTTAATTTTTCAAGTATTTCCTTATCTTTTGCTTCCATTTTCCTTCCATTTTTCAAACGATATTTTGTAGTTAAAAATCAAACTTACAATACATTTGATAATACAATTTGCCATTGTAAATCCAAAATCAAGACGTGTGGTCGAGTATAATCTTCCAGCCGTCTTTGAATTTTCTAAAATTTAGCGTGAACATTCCTGTCGGTTTATCCTTTTCGCGCACCAATGTAAAACGCCCGAGAACGACTGCGGATTCCTTGCTCGTTACGGTTATTTCCAGATCGGTAAAACTCAAAACGCCCATTTTCGCTCGTGAATCGTAAGATTTTTTGTAGCGTTCAAGCGTCGGCTGCCAGCCTTTTGTAACATTATTGCCCGATACAAAAGTCATCTGTGGTGAGTTCCAATAGCCTTGCATAAACCCGTCAATGTCGCCGCGATTCCACGCTTCGACTTGTTCGTCCATCACTTGGCGAATCGAGGTTTTTATCTTTTCGTCTTTAGATTGGGCAAACGCGCTGACCGAACAAACAAAAATAAGCAAAAAATATGCTAGAAAAATTTTCATAATTGTTGTAATGTAGCAGAAAATTACAATTTTAGCATCAGTTCTTACGAAGAGAAGGAAACAATTTTAAACAAAAGAGGTGAATTTGTCTATGAAAAACAATATTGTGAAATGGCTGATTTTGGCGTTTGCTTTTGCGCTTGGAATTCACGTCGGCGGTGGAATTTATGAAACGGTTGTAGTAATGCCCGTTTGGACGGCTTCGGCGGACATTGCGCGAAATTGGAACTCGAACCCGAATTTCATTATTGATAACGGGAAATTTTTTATCGTTGCCACGCCTATTGCGGGAATTTTGGCGTTGCTGTTGCTTATTCTCGGTTGGAAATCGCCATCGCCTTTGCGGTTTTGGCTTCGGATGGGAACGATTATTTATTTGCTCGTCGTTGTCATAACGATTTTTTATTTCGTTCCCGAACAGTTTGCTCTGCGAGGACACGAAGCGACGCAAGGTTTGAGCGACGCGGAAATTCTGTCGCGGGCAAATCGTTGGGTAATGCTCAATAACGTGCGGATTGTGGTTGCTTTGGTGGTTGTTTTTGCGACGCTCAAAGCCTTGAGCTTATCATCGGTTTTGGAGGAAAAAGATGCGTAAAGTTGTGCTAAGTCTTGGCGTTAGTTTAGACCGCTAAATCTCCCGTAAAGACAGTGCGTCGGATTATACCTGCAAAGGACGGGCTGTAGAGCGCAAATTTTATAAAATTGTCCGCACTTGGTAAATTATTGCCCGCACTTGCCTCATTATTGCCCGCACTTGCCTCAATATTGCCCGCAATAATTCCATCAAAGAGCGCAATAATTCATTTATTGCGGGCAATAATTCATTTATTGCGGGCAATATTTTTATCAGAGAGCGCAATATTTTTATCAGAGAGCGCAATATTTCAATTATTGCGGGCAATATTTCTATTAAAGAGCGCAATAATTCATTTATTGCGGGCAATATTTAGATTAAGGAGCGCAATATTTTATTTATTGCGGGCAATAATTGAAATATTGAAAGGATTATTATTTTCTCAGCCAACCGAACAGTGCATTAACCGTAATATCGCGGTTGGTTTCATAGATCGCGCGAGTCAGCGGAATGCCCATCGGACAAACTTGAATGCAGTTTTGCGCGTTGCCGCAATTAGTGATGCCGTCTTCCTGCGTCAAACCTTCGAGTCGTTCATCAATCGTAATTTTGCCCGTCGGGTGCATATTAAAAAGCCGCGCCTGGGCAATCGCCTGTGGTCCGATGTAATTGTCGTCGTGATATTGCGGACACGCTTCGAGACAGCAACCGCACGTCATACAGCGCGAATAAGCATATCGCTCTTGCTGAACTTCTTGCGATGTATGCGGTCCGGGACCTAAGTCGTAACTGCCGTCGAGTTCGATCCACGCGTGAACTTGCTTCAAGTGATTAAACATCGGCGTTCGATCAACCTTCAAATCGCGCACGTTCGGAAATTTCGACATCGGCTCAAGCGAGATCGTATTTCCACCCGACGCGACCAAAATGTCATCGACCAACGCCGAACACGACTGACGAACGCGCCCGTTAATAACCATCGTGCAAATACCGCAAACCTGTTCAAGACAATTCATATCCCAAACCGGCGGCGTGGTTTGTTTGCCGTCCTTGGTCACGGGATTTTTGCGAATTTCCATCAGTGCGGAAATGACGTTCAGGTTTTTGCGATACGGAATTTCAAAAGTTTCCGTGTATTGCGCCGCGCCCGTTTTCTCGCGTCTTGAGATGCGAATCTCAACTGTTTGCGGCGGATTCGTCAATCGCTTTTTTTCTGCGTGTCCGTTTGTTTCGCTCATAAATATTCTGATTTATCTTAATATAGCGATAAATTTTTTCTAACTTTACTTCTGCCTTTACCGAATCAAATTTAATTGAATCTTTCAAGCCAATTGCAGCTTTGTAATTCCAAATGTTCTTGTCCAATCTGGAAAAAATTTCAATAATCGGCTTATACTGACTCACAAAAACAAGTTCTTTTATGCTCTTAAACCGTTGATAAACAATAAATTTATCATTTCTATCAAAACCTGCGGTTTCTTTTGAGTATATTTCAATGACAATTTTCGGATTCAAAATTACATCTCTTTCCATATCGTGAAAAATCGGGTTTTTACACGAAACCAACAAATCAGGATAAAAAAAATAATTTGAATCAACGGTTTTCACTTTCAAACCACAAACAATTACCTCCGCCTTTTTCGGTCTTATATTTGAACTGAGTTCACACGAGAAATTTCCCATTATTGTAGCGTGGTCAATATCGCTACCTGCACGTTTGATAATTTTTCCGTTATGAAATTCGCTCTTTTCTTCCTCTTCGCGTTCCAAAACCAAATATTCTTCGGGCGTATATTTCTTCTTTTTTGGTAAAGCCATCATTTTTACCTAACTTCCGATTTTTCCGTATCTTTGGTAATCGGAAAAATACAAAACTACTTTCTTGCCGTCTTTTGAATACGGATAATACAACTGATAATTTCCGTCCGATGCGCTAAATCTTATTTCATTAGAGTTTTCATTAAAAACTTTGCTCAGGTAATCTCGCTCAACTTTTGTGGTTTCTAAAATAAAGTTTTGTCTCAAAGGCTGAATACTTTCATCTGTCGGCATACTATAATTGCGAAAACCCAAAAACACTTCTGAACTATCAATTGAATCTTTGACAATCACCAAAACGCTAGGAAAATTTTTGTCTGTTTTCCGCATTAATTCCAAAGTGTTATCGGTTTCTTTTAACCAATCTTCGTTGAACTGATAATTTAGCAAACCTTCAACTTTTTGTGGATATTTTTCGATAACAGACTTTGCCGAGTCAATCAGCATCGCTTCCTTTTTCTTTGAAGTTAGATAATCGCCACCAAACAAAAGCCCGAAAATGATTGGGAAACTTAGTAGAAAAACCCAACCTAATTTCTTTGAAACCGCTTTCGCCTCAAGAATTTCGTCTTTGTTATGTTTCTCGGCAATTCTAGTCAGATTAAACATTACATTTATCATCAAAGAACCCGCCATCAGCACAAAAATACCGAGAACACTCATCCCAAATGTTTCCGATATGTTTTCACGAAATATTTTTAACCCAAAAACTTGAACAGAAATAAACACAAAAACCCAATAAATCAATAGACTTATCGCAATCAGTGCAACTATATTGCTTAATTTGACCAGCGTTTTTAAATTCATCCTATTTCTTCCTTATTCTTTACTTTCTTCAGATATTTCCTTGAAAGATTCACCTTCTTTTATCTGCGCGTCTTTTTCGTTGACTATAAATTGGCGGTCGGTGTTTGCCGGTTTTTGCTCAAAACCTTCTTCCACAATTTGCGGTGCGCCGCTTTTTTGCGGTAATTCACTCGTGCCGGCGGCTTTTGCTTTGCCGCTTGAATAATCACGTTTGCGCGGTTCGATCAAACCTAGTTCGACGGCTTCGTAACTTAAAATCGGAGCTTCGGCTGACCATTCGGCAATCGTCGTTTTTAAATACTTTTCATCGTTGCGATCTGGAAATTCGGGCTTGTAGTGCGCACCGCGCGATTCGTCCCGATTTAGTGCGCCGAGCGTGATAACGCGGGCGAGTTCGAGCATATTTTTTAGTTGCCGGGCGTGCGGAACGGCTTGCGTCGCCCACAAATTCGAGTCGTTTATCGAAATGCGTTTCAGACGCTCTTGCAGTTCGAGCAATTTATCATCAGTCGCTTGCAGACGATCATTATAACGCACAACGGTTACATTATCGGTCATAATCTTGCCCATTTCTTCGTGCAATTTATATTGATTTTCCGTTCCCGTCTGTTTGATTAAATTATTATTTATTTCCTGTTGACGTTTCAGTTCCGACGAATAAAGCCCGTTGGTTTCCGTGTTTCCACGCTCGACGTTTTTAGCGTAATCAATCGCCGACGGTGCGGCAACAAATCCGCCATAGACACAAGACAAAAGTGAATTCGCACCCAAACGATTTGCGCCGTGAATTGAATAATCGCACTCGCCCGCCGCGAAAAGTCCGGGAATATTCGTGCGCTGCTCAAAATCAACCCACAAACCGCCCATCGAATAGTGAACGCCCGGAAAAATCCGCATCGGCACATAACGCGGGTCATCGCCGACAAACATCTCGTAAATCTCCAGAATCGCGCCGAGCTTTTCCGTCAAAACTTTCGCCGGAATATGCGTCAAGTCCAAATAAACTTGATTTTCACCGTTCACGCCGCCGCCTTCGATACAGACTTGAAAAATCTCGCGGGTCGCAATATCACGCGGCACGAGATTGCCGTAAGCCGGATATTTTTCTTCGAGAAAATAACGGCGTTCGGTTTCGGGAATGTCTTTCGGATTGCGAGTATCTTTCGGGTTGCGCGGCACCCAAACGCGCCCGCCTTCGCCACGCGCCGACTCCGACATCAGGCGCAATTTATCTTCGCCCGGAATTGAAGTCGGGTGAACCTGAATAAATTCGCCGTTGGCATATTTCGCGCCTTGCTGATATGCAATCGAAGTAGCACTTCCCGTGCAAACCTGCGAATTGGTTGATTTGCCCCAAATTAATCCGGGTCCGCCGGTTGCCATAATTACCGCGTCGGCTTCAAACGATTTTAGTTCGAGCGTCTGCAAATTCATTGCAATCAGACCACGGCAAACCTGATGGTCGTCCAAAACGAGCGACACCATTTCCCAACCTTCCCATTTATTGACTTTTCCTTCGGACTCAAATCGTCTGACCTGTTCATCCAGCGCATATAGAAGTTGCTGCCCGGTTGACGCGCCGGCAAACGCCGTTCGATGGTGCAATGTTCCGCCGAATCGTCGAAAATCCAGCAGACCTTCTTTTGTCCGCGAAAAAGGAACGCCCATCCGGTCAAACAGATAAATTATCTGCGGTGCCATCTCGCACATTTTTTGAACCGGAGGCTGATTCGCCAGAAAATCACCGCCGTAAACCGTATCGTCAAAATGCTTCCACGGCGAATCGCCTTCGCCTTTCGTATTGACCGCGCCGTTAATGCCGCCCTGAGCGCAAACCGAATGTGAACGCTTGACCGGAACTACCGACAGCAAATCAACATCGTGTCCGGCTTCGGCAATCTTCATCGCCGCCGCCAATCCCGCAAGTCCGCCGCCAACAATCGCTATTTTTATTTTCGATGCCATAAATTTTTTCTAAACAAACTCCGCTACTGCTACGTTTCGCTTTTTGGCAAAACTATTGCGATGTAATTTTATGCGGGCAATTTCGTGCAAGGTTTCCGCCGTCAGATAACTTTCGCCGCAATTTGCACACGAAACAATGGGAACATTTTCGATAACTAAAAGATTCGCGCCTTTGCCGTAACTGCGCGTTACATATTTAATTTGGGCTTTGCCACCGCAAATTTCGCAAATTTCGCTTTTATCTTTATTCAACATAAACCGTAATTTTAACGCATTTGACTTAAAACCTTCTCGAACCGTTCGGCTCGACCACGCCTTTTTTCTCGGCTTCTTCGCATAAAACGCTTGGCAACAATCCGCATTTTTTATTAAATGCGACCATCGCGTTGATCCCGACTGCCGACAGGAAAAACGCCAATCCGACGCAAGCATAAAGCGCGTATTTCTGCGCTTTTTCGCCAATCAAAATTCCCCAATCAACCGCGAATAAAAAGAAACCGTAAGCCAGATGCCACGCTGTCGCCGTCACACCCAGAACATAAATGATAAAAATTCCGATATTTCTGAACTCAACCGAAACAATATCAAATGCTCTGTCTGAATTCGAGGCAACCGAATGTCCAAATGAATCTACTCCCGGAATTAAGCCGAAACGCAAATTCAAAATATGAAACGTCAAAAAGAAAAATAGAAAAATACCGGTAACGCGCTGAAAAACGTAGAACCAATTACGCCCGTAACCGTAATTTAAAGTATTCGGACGCGCTTCCGCCGAGATGACAATGCCGTAAATCGAATGAAACAGCAGCGGCAGAAAGATACCGCCGATTTCGACAAACAACAGATACGGAATATGATGAATATCGGCAACTGCATCATTGAAAACTTTGTCGCCGCTCATTGCCTTGGAGTTCGTGAACATATGAACAAAGAAAAACATTCCAAGCGGCACTATACCCGTTAATTGATGCAGTTTCCGCATCAGAAAAGTTCTGCTGATCTTGATAGCCATAATGAATTTTCCGTTTTAGATTTTGAATTGCGAATTATATTTTGAAATCTTAAATCAAAATTCGCAAATCAGTAATCTATATTTTGCATTTAGTATATTATATCTTTTTCTTGATAAGATAAAATGAATAATCTTGCACAAATTGTGTAGAAATTCTAATAATTTTGCCGGTTGTCATTCTGTTTTCGTCATTTAACGATTTATAAAGATAACGATTTATAAAGATGAAAAATTAGATTGTGTTCAATCTATAACGACATAGAAGAAAAAGGACTAATGATATGCACATCGAAACATTAAAAGTATTTTGTGATCTAGTGGAAATGCAAAGTTTTTCGCTGGCAGCAGAGCGAAATTTCATCACCCAATCAGCGGTTAGCCAGCAGATTCGCACTCTCGAAGATAAGTTTAAAAGACGGTTGCTTGAACGTGTGCGCGGAAGGCGTGAAGTAAAATTAACACCGGCAGGCGAAGTTTTTTACCGCGAATGTAAAAATGTTTTGGCGAGTTATGACCAACTGAACGAAAGTATGCGCGGACTTGTCGGCAAGATCAGCGGCACGGTCAAAGTTGCCACCGTTTACAGCGTCGGATTGCACGAACTTCCCCCGAAGGTGCGCGAATTTATGTCAAAATTTCCCGCCGTAAAAATTGATTTGGAGTATTCGCGGACAACCCGCGTCGTGCGCGACGTGATGAACGGCACGGTCGAACTCGGTGTCGTATCGTTTCCCGAACCGAAACGCGGACTGACTATCGTGCCGATGGCAAGCGACAGATTGGTTTTAATTTGTCCGCCCGAACACGAATTTGCCGAACGCGAACAGATGAAAGTTACCGAACTGAAAGGGCAGGACTTTGTTCATTTTGAACGTGATATTCCGACACGCAAGGCAACCGACAAAATCTTGAAATCCTACGGCGTTGATGTTACCAAAGTTGCTGAATTTGATAATATCGAAACCATCAAACGCGCCGTCGAAGTCGGTTTCGGGGTTGCCATCGTCCCATATCTGAGCGTTAAGGACGAAGAAAAAAACGGGCAGCTTTTCGTTGTTGAATTAGCCGAAAAAGATTGGATTCGCCCCGTCGGTGTGGTTTATAGAACTGACAGAACGCTCTCGATAGCCGCTAAGAAATTTGTCCAATTGCTTGAAAATGATATATCGATTCCCGATTTTTCATAGCTTAAAAGGTAAATTTTCTATTGTCCGATAAACCAATACATTGTTCTCGTTTTGACATAATTACGATTCCCACATAAAATTAAAGTTTTCACTTTTGAGTGAGAGGATGGATAATTATGTCAAAGAGAACATTTCAACCAAACAACCGCCGTCGGGCGAAGAAACACGGATTTCGGGCACGGATGGCGACCAAGAACGGACGCAATGTCATCAAACGCCGTCGGGCAAAAGGACGCAAGCGATTAACGGTTCATCATTATTAGACTTCTCGTTGCCGAAAGAGGCGCGATTGAGAAAACCACGAGAGTTTCGCTGCGTTTATACCGAAGGAAAGCGTTTTGAAGGTCGCCTGTTCACCGTGTTTGTTTTACCGACGATTGGCGAATTTCAACGGGTCGGGATTACGGCTTCGAAAAAGGCAATCGGTAATGCGGTTCAGCGAAATCGGGCAAAGCGTCTGCTTCGTGAAACTTTTCGATTGAGCAAAGCCGAACTCAACGCGTTGGAAACAAAATTCGATTGGGTCTTAAATGCCCGCCGAAATTTGCTTCGTGTCAAACTCGAACAGCCTTTGGCGGAATTTCGGCAGATGATCGAGAAGATTAGAAAATTTGAATCAAAAAATAAAATAGGCGAAAAGAACGTCAGTCAAGCAAAATGAAGTTTTTAGTTTTAGATTTTTTGCGGCTTTACCAGACGTTGATTTCGCCTTTTTTACCGCCTTCGTGCCGTTTCGAGCCGACTTGCTCGACTTACACGAA